>PXQR01000126.1 GCA_003021235.1 Halobacteriales archaeon QH_6_64_20
GGCCGATGCCTACCGACGGGCATGGCCGGTCCTCGAGCGGGCGATCGACGGTCCCTCGGAAACTGGTCGGACCGCTCCGCTCGCCGAACGCGTGATCTTCCTCGCCTTCGGCCTCGGACTGCTCGCGATCGGGCCGATATTCCGGGTACTCACCGCGGCGACCCCGGACGCGAGGCTGATCGTCACGCACCTCGGGGCGACGATGGGCGTCTTCGGACTCCTGTTCGTGTGGCTCGCTGCGGTCAACTGACTCGCCGATCGGCTCGACGTGGTGCCGATCGTCGGCGCTCGGTCGTTGCTCTCCGGTCGGCTCCGGTACGCCCCTCGAAACCGATAGGGGCCTTCGGCGCGTAACACAGGTATGAACGACGAGGACGTGACACGCCTGTTCGATCAGGAGCAGGTACGAAAGCGGATCGCCGCGGGCGAGGTGCCCGAATGGGCCGCCGCACATTACGAGAACTTCCGCGAGACGATGCTCGATCCCGAGGGTTTTCCGTGTCACTTCGGCGTCAGCGCCGAACGCGACGGCTCGGCGCTCTATACGTTCTGTCCGTTGACGGCCGACCCCGAGGCGCTCGACCGACTCCGCGATACGCTGCTCGCCTACATCGAGACGTTCCGGGGTCATCCCGGTCGGACGCCCTGTGTGGTCTTCTTCGCGCCGCCCGAGGGGGAGTTGAGCGAAGCGGCGTGGAACGCGCAGTTCTGGGGCGTGCTCCAGGGTCTTCACGACCGGGACCCCAAGCCGTGGCCCGCCGGGATACCGACCGATCCCGCCACGGCCTCGAAATCACCGTCCAGCCCCGCGAGGTATTTCGGGGTGTGACCGGCGAGACGGTCGCGGGCGAACACGCCCGAGAGTTCATCCACGACCGTCTCCGCGAGTACGACGGCGTTTCGCCCCATGCCGATCTCGGCGACTGGGAGGACGATTCGAGCCACGAGTGGCGCCAGTACATGCTCCCCGAAGGCGAGGAGAGCGCCGAGGGCTGTCCGATCGAGATCTCCGTATGAGGAAGGCCGACTCGACGGCGGAACCCGGAAGGAACGACGCGCAGGGACGTGACCCTCGGGGCAAGAACCGAGAGCGCGACGCGCTGGTGGTCGTCGACGTACAGCGAGGCTTCGACGACCCGGTCTGGGGCGAGCGCAACAACTCCGAGGCCGAACGGCGCGTCGGGTGCCTCTTGGATGCCTGGCGCGAGGCCGACCGGCCGATCGTCCACCTGCACCGCGATTCAGTCGAACCCGACTCGCCGCTCCGACCGGATCGACCCGGGAACGCGTTCAAGCCGGAGGCCGAACCGCACGACGGCGAAGCGGTGCTCAGCAAGGCGGTCAACAGCGGGTTCGTCGGGACCGACCTCGAAGCCCGGTTGCACGACGCGGGCGCAGAGCGCGTTACTCTCGTCGGCCTGACGACTGACCACTGCGTTTCGACGACCGCGCGGACCGCCGCGAACCTCGGGTTCGAGACGGTAGTCGTAACCGACGCAACGGCGACGTTCGACCGCGAGGGACCGAGCGACATCGAGTTGAGCGCCCGCGAGAGCCACGACGCCGCGCTCGCGCATCTCCACGAGGAGTTCGCTACGATCGTCGATACTGCCGACCTGCTCTGATCATCGATCGGAGCGGCCCGTTCCGCACGGCTTTTGAATATCGGCGAGTAAGAACAGAAACGAATGCTTTCGAGAGGGTGTGAACAGTGCGCCAAGGGGGGCAAGATGGTGCTGTTCGTCTATGGCTATTGTGACCAGCGCGACTGTTTTTACTGCCCGCTCGGCGAGAACCGGAAAAACGTCACCCAGGTCTACGCGAACGAACGTGAGGTCGAATCCGACGAGGACGTCCTCGCCGAGGCCGAGCGGATGGGCGCGCTCGGCACGTCGATAACGGGTGGTGAACCCCAAGAGGCGATGGAAAAGACCTGCCGGTACCTCTCGCTTCTCAAGGACGAATACGGTCCCGAGCACCACACCCACCTCTATACCGGTATCACGGGCGGTCGTGAGAACATGCGCCGCCTGTCGGAAGCGGGCTTGGACGAGATCCGTTTTCATCCACCGTACGAACAGTGGGGCGACCTGCACGGCACCGAATGGGAGGAGATCCTCTACGTCGCGCGCGAGGAGGGCCTGACACCTGCCTTCGAGATTCCGGGCATCCATGCCGAACCGGAGTTCCTCGAGTTCCTGGACGAGGGGGCCGCGGACTTCTGTAACGTCAACGAGTTCGAGATGTCCGACGGCAACTACCGCCGGATGCAGGAAGCGGGGTTCGAACTGCGCGAGGGTCATATGAGCGCCGTTTCCGGCAGTCACGATGCCCTGGAGATGGCGTCTCATCCGAAGGTCTACTTCTGTACGAGCGTGTTCAAGGACGCCGCCCAGCATCGAAACCGCCTGCAACGGATGGCCGAACGGGTCTGCCGGGAGTTCGACGAGGTAACCGACGACGGAACCTTGGTGTACGGAAAGGCCTGGGAGAGCGCCGCTCGCTTAGCACAGCTCGGCGTCTCCGAGGAGTTCTACACCACGAAATCCGAACACGTCGAACTCGCCTGGTGGCTGCTCGAAGAGATGGTCGAGGCAGGTGACGTCGAGCGCGGCGAGGTGATCGAGCAGTACCCGACTGTCGAAGGTACCGTCATCGAGCGGACACCACTGGCATAGGTCGTCCCTCGAGTGCGGTTTTTTGATGCAGGATTTTTGCGCGAGCGAGCGGAAAAAGGTGCGAGGGCACACCTAGCGTAGGCGTCGCGGATCGTCGCTCGCGGGCTTTTAACCCCAGCGGCGAGTCTACCCGGTAGAACGGTGTCAGATCACGTCTCGGTTTCGATTTTCGAGTCGTCTTTTCGGTGGTTCCGATGAGTTCCCAGGAGCCACAGGGACCGCTCAGACAACAGCTCGAGCGTCTCCGTTCGGTTCGGTCGCTCCGAGACCTCACCGGCCGACAGCGGACCGTGCTTTCGTTTGCGGCCGGTCTGGTCGTCGTGATAGCGATCCATACCGTGATCTACTGGATCGGAATGCGCGTCTTCGAGACCGAGCCACAGTCGCTGTCCCGGTCGCTGGTGACGGTCGTCGAGACGTTTTCGACCGTCGGGTACGGCGGGGACTCGCCATGGCGTTCGACGTTCATGAACCTCTATGTCGTCTGGTTGCAGGTGGTGAGCCTCGCGATCACGTTCGTCACGCTCCGGGTTCTGATCGTGCCGCTGTTCGAACGTGCCCCAGTGGTTCTCGACAGCCGCTTGACCGCCAAAGAGGACCACACCGTCGTCTGTGGCTACGAGCGCGGCGGCGCGTTGTTGCTCGACGAACTCGATCGGGCGGACGTCGAGTACGTCTTCGTCGATCCGGACAAGGAGGAGGCGATCGATCTGTCGAACCGCGACTATCAGGTCATCGACGGCGATCCGACGACGACCGAGGCCCTCTCGCGCGCCTCGATCGCAGACGCCGCACACGTGGTCACCGACGCCGGCGATCGGAACGTGAACGTCGCGCTGACCGCTCGCCAGGGAAACGACGACGCTCGGATCGTCTCGATCACCGGCGAGCGTTCCGAGCGGCCGGCGCTCGAAGCCGTCGGCGTCGATCGGTCGATTCCCGCGCCCGCAGTCGTCGGCCGTTCCCTGGCCGATCGGCTGACCGCGACCGTCGATTCCGACGGACCGGCGGCCACGCTCGACGACGGCGATCTCGTCGTCCGAGAACTGGTCGTACGCCACGACGACGCCCTGTGCGAAAGGCCGATCGGGGAGACTCCTGTCGGGACTCACCCGCGACTCGCCGTCGTCGCGGCGTGGCTCGACGGCGAATTCCGGTTTCCGCCAGCGCCGACCGACTCCCGCCGAGCGCGGTACTCCTCGTCGTCTCGGGCCCGAGGCGTCGTTCGACGACGTGAGTGAACTCGGGGACGTCCGCTCGCCGCGAGCGCATGCCGATATCGCGGTCGTCGGCGTCGGCGAGGGCGGACGGGCGGCGGTCGAACACCTGCCGGAGAACGTCGAGACGACGACGATCGCCGCGAGGAACGCTTGGACGCAGACGGCGGCGTGGACGTGGTGGGCGACGCCACCGATTCGGGCATGCTCGCCGACGGGTGTATCAGCGACGCGACGGCGCTCGTCGCGACCGTCGGCGACGACGACACCGCCCTGACCGTCGCCGCGCTCGCCCGCTCGCTGTCGAGCGGTATCGAGATAGTCGTTCGCGTGACCGACGCCGAGAGCGTGCGAAAGGCCTTCGACGCGGGCGCGGACTACGTGCTCTCCGAACGGCGCGTGATCGCCCGCACGGTGCCGGCCGAGATCGCGTCGAACGCGACGGACGGTTTCGTACCGACGAGGGAATCGAAATCGGGGCCGACGACGCCGTACTGGTCGCCGGTACCGACGAGGGGCTCGAACGCCTCGAAGGGGACGACTGGAACTGATTCGTTGCGAGTTCGCTCGAACTGTCAGTACCTGTGTCCCCTCCAGCTATATACGTCGACACCGCGGAATGGTCTGCACAGTGAGTACTCCGCTACTGATCGATACGGACCCCGGGAACGACGATGCGGTACTGATCGCATTAGCGCTTGCCAGCGACGAGTTCGACGTCATCGGGCTCACGACCGTTGCCGGGAACGAAACCATAGGGAACACGACCCGGAACGCTCGCTCCGTTCTCGAACTCCTCGACCGAACCGACGTACCGGTCGCCGAAGGCTGTGGGAGGCCGCTCGTCGACGAACCGAATACGGCCGACGTTCACGGTCCCGGCGGTCTCTACGGGGCAGTTCCCGAACCGGGCGTCGAACCGATCGAGGACCACGCCGTCCGATTCGTTCTCGATCAGGTTCGTCGATACGGGGACGAACTACGACTGCTGGCGGTCGGACCGCTAACGAACGTCGCACTGGCCCTCGCGATCGAACCGGAGCTCCCCGAGATGATCGATGGGATTCACGTGATGGGGGGAGCCGCGACGACGACCGGCAACGTGACGCCGGCGGCGGAGTTCAACTTCCATCACGATCCGGCGGCCGCGAGCAGGGTCGTACAGGACGGCACCCCCAGCGTGGTCGGACTGGACGTAACGGACCGGGCCACCGTCCCGGCCGGCGAGATCGAGGAACTGGCTCGAGGCGACGAACCGGGACGGTCGATCGCCTGCTGGCTCGCGTATGCCAGCCACGACGAGCTCCTCGCCGGGCTCGACGAGTCACGCGATCGCTTTTCGGTTCACGATGCGGTGGTTATCGCGGATCTGCTGGGAGACGTCCTCACCTTCGAGGACTACTACCTCGAAATCGACACGAGCGGCGGTCCATCACACGGGTCCGTCGTCTGTGATACGCGTGGCGTCACCGGGCGGGACCCGAACGCTACGGTCGCAGTCGAGATCGATACCGAGGAGTTCCGAAGCGTTCTGTTCGATACCCTCGACGAACTCGTGTGAGACGTAGCCACGGAGCCGTACGAGCCATACGGGCGGTACTGCGGGACGGTCGTGCTGTTCTACGAGATCGGAGAGATCCTTCGTGGACGTGGCGTGGTAGCCGTCGGTTTCTCGACCGAGGTGTGCGGCGCGTACCCGTGGGAAATGCGCAACGTAAGCGTTTAGACAGCGGATGCAGTATCGAACCGTATGCCACAGTGCCCCCTCGCCGACGAGTGCCCGAGTTACTCGGAACGCGTGACCGGCATGGGCTGTCAACACTACGGCAACCGCGGCGGTGCGGAGTGGTGTAACCACTACAGCTCGCCGATCTCCGAACTCAAATCCCAACCGGTGAAACCCGGCGAGGAGGTCGTCGTCGACGTGTTCGACATCCACCGGTCGGGTGCCGGCGTCGGGCGCATCGAGGACGGCTACGTCGTCCTCGTCGACGGCGTGTTACCCGACGCCAGGGCGCGCGTGAAGATCAAGACGGTTCGTCAGAACCATGCCCAAGCCGAAGAACTAGAGCGTCTCCCGATGGACGACGAGGAAGGAGACGAGAGCGAGGGAACCGAAAGCGCGGACGAGGCCGAAAGCGGCGGCGACGGAACCGACGGTGGCGGTGACGACGACGACAGCGACGATAGCGACGACGATCGCTCGCGCCGGCGTCCGCGTCGTCCCGAGCGGTTGGGGAGTCGCGAGAACTTCTGGGGCGGGTAGAAACGACCGGACGGGCGCTCGATACTTGTCGAGAGAGGAACCGAAACGCAGGGACGGGACGCCGATACGGGGTATGGACATGGGTGCGCGGAGACACACGGGGCGGCCGAACCGATGACCGAAACCGGGCCCGGAGACGAACACGAAAGCGAGCACACGGGCGTGGACCCTGACGCGTTGCTCGAAGGGATCGGCTTCGACGCCGACTCGAACGTACTGACCCGTCGGCAGGCCGAGGTCCTCGCGCTTCGCGAGCGCGGGGCCGCCCAGGCCGACATCGCCGCTCGTCTGGGGACCTCCCGGGCGAACGTATCGAGCGTCGAGGCGAGCGCCCGCGCTAATATCGAGAAGGCACGCGAGACGGTCGCGTTCGCCGAAGCCCTTCGTGCCCCGGTCCGAGTCCCGATCGAGCGAGGAACCGACCTCTATACCGTTCCCTCGTTGGTCTACGACGCCTGCGACGACGCGGGCGTGAAGGTCAATCACACGGCACCGGAGCTGATGAAGATCGTCGGCGACGGTGGGGGCGACGCGGTCGCCGGTCGCGAGGTCAAAGCGCCGCTGTACGTCGGGGTCACCAGCGAGGGAGCCGTTCGCGTCCGGCGATCGGAGCTATAAGTCCGTCGTACCCGCTCGTTCGTTCGCGACCGAGAACCGAGAAGAAGCGATAGACACGTGCGATCCGCTCGGGAGGCGATTGCGATCGGGTCGTTCCCGATAGTGCTCGCCGAGGGACCGCTACCAGGTCTCGATACGGTTCTCGTGGATGTCCTCGACACAGCCCTCACAGTCGGGGTGGTCGGCGTCGTAACACTCCGGGCGGCCCGCCCCGTCGATGCGAACCGCGCGGCGCTCGGCGTACCGCCGACAGACGATTTTCGCCTTCCCGTCCCTGTCGGTCGGCAGTCCACGCAGTGCGGCCGCTTTGGCCTCCCCGTAGGCTCGTTTCGCCTCGGCGTACTGCCGGCCGGCCGACCGGAGCCGTCCCTTGAGGAGGCGTTCGATGCGACGGCGGTTACCCATTCGTTCGCTCTTACCTATCGACACACAAAGGCACGTCGCCAGCGTCTCGGCCGGCCAAGGACGCGACAGCTCATCGATAAGGGGCGAGGTTATACCGAAACGCTCGGTCACGAGCGGGACGAACTCGAACCCGTACTCCGGGAAGCGCGACGGACCATCTCGTCCACTTCGAGCTTCACTTTCGCTTCGCTCGCACAACTTTTTATACTATAGCCGTCCAAGCATCAGTTGTCTCCCATCGAAAAACAAGCGGAGACGGAAAGACCATGACGGATGTACGTCAGCACGCAGTAGACATACACGAGCAGTTTTCGAACCATTTGGATATCGGCGTCGACGACGTCGAAGCGCGTCTCGACACGCTAGTCAACGAGTACCGGGTGCCCGCCGACGAAGCGCGCCGGAGCGTCGTCAGCCACTACCTCGACGAGGCCGGACTGGAGCGCGAGGACATCAGGGGCGAAAGCGCGTCGATGCAAATCGAGTCGATCGACACGGCCGACCAGTGGATCGACGTCACCGCGGAAGTCGTTCAACTCTGGGAACCGCGTAGCGAATCGATTTCCCAGGTCGGGCTCTTGGGCGACGAAACCGGAACGATGAAGTTCGTCTCGTTTGCGACCTCCGAATTGCCCGAAATCGAGGAAGGCACCACCTACCGCTTCGAGAACGTCGTCACCGACGAGTATCAGGAGCGCTTTTCGATCAAGCTCAACCGTACGACCGGCATCGAGGAGGTAGACGAAGACCTCGACGTAGACGCTCCCGAGAGCGGGCGTGGCGAGAACGCACAGGTCGAACTCGCGGCGATCGACACCGACGAGCAGTGGATCGACGTGACCGCGAAGGTCACCGAGCTCTGGGAGCCCCGTAGCGAGTCGATTTCCCAGGTCGGACTCCTGGGCGATCAGTCGGGCGCCACGAAGTTCGTCTCGTTTGCGACCTCCGAGCTCCCTGAGCTCGACGAGGGGGCCGTCTATCGCCTCGAAAACGTCGTCACCGACGAGTACCAGGGCGATTTCTCGGTGAAACTCAACCGAACGACGAGCATCGAGCGGGTCGAAGAGGACATCGAGGTCGGCGATAACACCGTCGAAGCGGAGGGCGTCCTCATCGACATCCAGAACGGAAGCGGCCTGATCAAGCGCTGTCCGAACGACGACTGTACGCGCGTGCTCCAAAACGGCCGGTGTTCCGAGCACGGCGAGGTCGAAGGCGAGTTCGACCTGCGGATCAAGGGCGTGCTCGACGACGGAAACGAGGTCCAGGAGACGATCTTCGACCGCGAGGCGACGGCGGAACTCGGAGGCATCGGCTTGGAGGAAGCCAAGGAGATGGCGATGGACGCGCTTGATACGACGGTCGTCGCCGACGAAATAAACGAAACGGTTCTCGGCCGGTACTACCGGGTCTCGGGTCCGACGCTCGGACGATACCTGCTCGTCAACGAGATGGCGGAAATTAGCGGCCCGACGACCGATCCGGAGGAACTGCTGATCAAAGCGAGGTCGATCTAAATGAGCTCCGCACCCACCAGAGAAGTCGCCCAGCGCGTGTTCGCCCGCGAGTTCAACGACAGTGGTTACACGTTCAAGGAATCGGACGACGATCGCGCCCCGGTCTACCTGCTGTTGCCGACCGGCGAGCGGGCGAACCGGATCTTCGTCGTCGGCACGCTCACCGAGACCGAGGACGTCGGCGAGGATTCGGAGTACTGGCGCGGGCGGGTCGTCGATCCCACGGGAACGTTTTTCGTCTACGCCGGCCAGTACCAACCGGAGGCGGCGAACGTCCTCCGGGAGATAGAGACCCCGAAATACGTCGCGGTCGTCGGGAAACCCCGTACCTACGAGACCGACGAAGGTGACACCAACGTCGCCGTACGACCCGAGTCGATCACGATCGTCGACGCCGCGACGCGCGATCGCTGGGTAACCGAAACCGCCGGCCGTACCGTCGAGCGGATCGAAGCAGCCGCCGAGGACCCGGAGGGAATCAACGAGTACGCCCGGATGGCGACCGAACAGTACGACTTGCCCCCCGAAAACTACCGCGAAGCGGTCGTCGCCGCCCTCGAAGAACTCGAAGACGAGGAAAGCATGGACGCCGAGATCGAAGCCGCCTGAACCGTCCTCGACTCGGCGTCTGAGCACCTCTGCCGGTTCTTTTGCATGCGGCGACGGACTGGGGCTGTCTGACAAACGGTTAAGTGTGCGCGGTATAGACAACTGTAGCACGAACGGAGATGGGCAACAAGAACAAGACGATCTCGTTTCGCGTGAACGAGGACGCGTTCGAGACGCTTCGGGAAATCGCCGAAGAACGCGATCTCTCGCTGTCGGCGGTGTTTCGCAACTACGTCGACATGCTGGTTGCCCACGGTGGTCAGGTCGAGGTCGTCCCCGAACACGAGGTCGACGACTCGGGGACCCCGAACGACCCCGCTGAGTTCCCCCCGAAGATCGAGGTACCCAAGAGCTTCGTCCGTAATCACGAGCGTCTCGAACTCGAGGCCGAGCACCTGCGCGAACAGCTCGACGAGTACAAGCGCTACGTTACCCACCTGCGCGAACAGCTCGACGAACAGGACGCAGAGGACGTCATCCAACTCGAAGACTTGGATAGCGAGACGGGTTCCGACGAACCCTATCGTCTCGGCTAACGCTCCTGCGTCCGTTGGGATTTCTTTCCGGAGCGCCGAGAAGTGGGTCCGACCGTCGTCTCGGTGTCTCCCGTTCGGCCGTCGCTACCCGAGGAGGTCACGGGTTCGCGCGGCGGTTCGTTCGCTCATCCCCTCGTGTCCATCCACACGGGCGAGGTTCTCGATCGCCTCGAGCGTGCGAACCGCGTCGTCGAGGAAAGACAGTACGTCCCCGGAGTACGCATAGAGGCCGTAGTCGTCGCCCATCACGTCGACGATCGCTTCGGGACCGAACCCCTGTGCCCTGAGTTCGATTAGGTAGGCGATGAACTTGCGCTCGGGGTGGCCACAGTACGGGTTCGTCTCGCAGTCACAGTCGAGGAAGTCCTCGGCGAACGCGAGTACGCGTTCCTGGTTCGCGTCGTCGAGTTTCGCGATCCCGTCGCCGGAAAACAGCAGATCGAGCGTCGCGCCGCTGAACGCGCCCTTCGGGATAGACCGTTCGAGCTGAGAGGAGAGCTGGCGGTGGTTCTTCAGGTAGATGCGATCGGTGATCGCCACAGTAAGGGTAGTCGAGCAGGTCGAATAAGCCTCACGGACCGCTCGAACCGACGAGCGGCCGAGCACACCGAGTCGTAACGTATTTTATTGGCGCGCAGATAGCGAGAACTGCAGAACGCGTGTCCGGGTTGGGGTAGTGGTTATCCTTCAGCCTTGTGGAGGCTGAGACGCGGGTTCGATTCTCGCACCCGGACCTTCATCCCGTCGTCTTCTCCCGGTTTTCCCGTCGCTCACAGATATGGCTTCGCCACGCTCGGAGGCTGAACGACTCATACGACACCAAATCACCCGACGGCACTAGCCCATTAAAAATATCAAGGCTAATACAAGAACATGGAATACGAATACGACGGGATCTCACTGATTCCCGGACCTACACAGCGGTTACTGAACGGGCGGCAAACCGAGGACTACCGGCTTTATCAGGAGGAACTCGTACGCTGGCTGCTCAACATGGGGAAGAATCCGGATAAGGCGGAGGGTTACAGTCGGCACACGGTCGATACCGCTGCCTACCAGATCGACAAGTTCCACCGCTACATCTGGACAGAGATCGAGGATGGCTACACGCAGCAGATTACGACGGATCACGCTGACCAGTTCATGCAACACTTGGCCGTTCAGGACTGGAAGCAGAGCTACAAAGCCAGTCTCCAGAAGTCAGTGAAACGGGAGTTCAACTTCCGTTTCTATCAGCGAGGCGGCGACGAGTGGGAGCCGCAGTTCAACTTCTACGATCAGACCGGGACGCATCAGCCTCGTGACTACCTGTCGAAAGAAGAGCGTGGGAAGATACGTGAGGCGGCACTGGAGTATGGCAGCGTTCCCAGCTACGCCAACCTTTCCGGAGGGGAGCGGAACAAGTGGAGAGCGTACCTTGCACAGCGGTTCGATAAGCCGAAGAGTGAAGTGACGAGAGAGGACTGGAAGCGCGCCAATTCGTGGAAGTATCCGTCACTGGTCTGGACCTCGTTGGATACAGGCTTACGACCGATCGAGGTCGAACGCGCAGTCGTATCTTGGGTGGATCTCGGCAACGAGGTGCTGCGGATCCCGAAGGCGGAGTCCTCGAAGAACCAGGACAACTGGGTGGTCGCGCTATCGAGCCGGACAGCGAGGGCACTGGAGAAATGGCTGGATGAGCGTGAGCAGTATGAGAAATACGACGACGCGGAGAAGATCTGGTTAACGCGGGAGGGCAACCCGTATGGTACGAACAGCTTGGCGTATACAGTTCGCCAGCTGTGCGATATCGCCGGTATCAGCTACGAAAATCGGGAGATGACGTGGTACACCATCAGGCACAGTGTAGGGACGCAGATGAGCGCTGAAGAAGGACTGGGCGCAACCCAGGCGCAGATGCGGCATAAGGACGAACGAACCACAATGCGGTACGACCAGGCACCGGTCGAAAACCGGCGGGAAGCACTGGATCGTATGGGCTGAAAGAGGTTCAGTAGAGACTCTTCCAGCAACGACCGTGTTTACTGCTCTTCCACCGGATTGACGGTGCTGAGCCCACGGTTCTGGGCGATCGAGACGAGGTCGGAGTCGGCGCAGACGAACCTGAAATCTTCGATCTCTGGCTCGATTGAAATCGCTGCCGAGAGCTGAAGACTGTCCAGAGTTCGGAGATCGTCTTCGAGAATCAGTTCGAACGAGAACTGCAGTATCGATTCCTCCAGCGGCAGAATCAGGAACTCTTCGAGCGCCTCCTGAAAGAACGAACTCAG
>PXQR01000127.1 GCA_003021235.1 Halobacteriales archaeon QH_6_64_20
AGAACGGTCTCGTTGTCGGTTTTTAGCAGGGCAGCCGGGAGGTCGGTTTCGTCACACAGGAAGAACAGCACGGTCTCATCGACGACGAGCATGTTGTACGGGAGGCTACCGGGATACCGGTAGACCGGATTGCCCGCCTCGATCAGTTCGCAGATCTGTTTCGACATCTGTTCGTGATCTAGTATAATCTCCATGACGGCGTCTCCATACACCTGCGCGGTGGTCAAGCGACCGTCGATGGCACAGTCCCGGGCCGTTTTCACGCCCTGTGGAAGTACGGCATTACAGACTATCAGCAGGCGACTACCCGCCCGTGCCATGTCGAGGCCGTGTTCGATGTGTGCACTCAGGTTCTTTTCGCTCGGATAGATCAGCGTGCCGTCGCCGAGTTCGTAGAGGTCGAGTGACAGCTCCTCGGTCGGGAGCCACCGAACGGCCTCTTCGAGTACCTCGGCGCGATCCATCGTCTCCAGTAGCGGTTCGAATTCGGCGAGGATCAACGCGCCCAGTTCCGTGATCTCGTACCCGGAGTTACGACGCTCGATCCAGCCGCGGGCGTCGAACTCGTTGAGCACCCGTCCGATCGTCGAACGGAACCCGTCGGTTTCCGCTACGAGGTCCCTGGCGTCGTGCAGTTCCGTGTCGAGCGTTCGTAGTACCTCGACGCGGTTTTTCGAGCTCGCTAAGAATTCGATCCGCTCCAGTGCCGAATCCATGATGTGCTATCGGTTGTCATTCGACAGGTGACAACCATTAGGGTGCTCGGAGAACACGAACCGTCTCAGGACGCTCGACCACCGGTTCGGTTCCGTCTCGATGGGAGCGTATCACACCGTGGGATTTCTTACGGGGTAACGAAAATGGATACTGGCGACATCGTTCGGGCCGGGACGACCCATGAGAGCCGATACACCCTGGGAGCTGTTCCGACGGACGGCCGTCAGCACCCCCGGCACGGAGGCGATCGTCGACGCGGATCGCAACGAACGACTCGACTACGGTGAGTTTCACGACCACGTCCGGGGGTTGGCCGGCGCGCTCGCCGATCGCGACATTGCCAGGGCGACACCTTCGCCACCGTGTTGCGAAGCGAGCTCGAACAGTCGGCCGCGATCGTCGGCACGAGCGCACTCGGGACAAGTCTGCAACACGGTGAACTACCGCCAGTCGGCCGACGCCGTCTCCCACATCGTAACCGACTCCGACGCGCGGGTCCTGGTCTTCGGCGAGGCCAACCGCGAGACGGTCGCGGCGATCAGGGGCGACCTCGACCGTGTCGAGATCGAGACGTGCCTCTACGCGGGCGAAACGTCGCCCGACTGGGCCGACCCCCCGGTCGGGAGACGGTCTACGTCGCTCGAGACGAGAGCTGTCGTGACGGGACCGCCTCCCGATGGCGCCCACCTTCACGAAGTGGACCGGAGGGGACGGGATCGATCGCACGAACCCCTCGGATCGGAGGGCTCCGGGCCGTTCGACGTGATCGCATACGTCTACGGTCGGTGGGTCACAGCCGAACCGAAAGGTCGGTCCGGACGCCCGTGAGTCCCACGTCGGATCGACTGATCTGCTCCGAAGTCCCGGATACGGCCGAGCGCGGGGCGGCGAGCGGCCGATCGTTCGAGCCGTTCGTTCGGGGCGACACCGGGCATACCGAGCGTGAGCGTGGTCTCGAACGACGGCGCGGCCCGTCGGCTACATACGACCGCATCGACCGGCTCCTGCTCGAGATCGCGTACGAACTCGTCGGGACACCGAGCCGCGAGGACGTCGAGCGGACGGTCTGTGAGCGGCTGGCCACCTCGGGGTTCTACCGGTTCGCTTGGATCGGCCGACGGGCGGTCGACGGTGACGGCGTCGTCCTGCGAGCTAGTGCTGGCGACGAGAGAGGCGACTCGGCGGCGATCACCGCCGACGAGCGCGGGATGCTCGGCGGGATCGTCGGCTTTACGCTCGACGCTATCGAAACCCGACGGTCGTTGTTCGCCGACGCGGTCGTCGAACTCGGGTTCCGGCTCGCCGATCCGACGCTGGTTTCGTTCGGGACTCGGGGCGCTTCGAGTGTGAACTCTCGGTGGAAGGGGCCGTCGCCACAAGATCCGGCGACTGGCTTCTCTACGTGAACGTCCGGAACGCCTCGCCGACCGCCCTGTGTGAGGCGGCCGCCGACCTTGATAGTCTCGACGGCGTTCGTGTCGTTCGTGACGATACGGACGACGGGCTAGTGGAATACCGGTTCGACGAGCCGTGTTCAGGGACCCTCGCCGGGATGGGTGCCCGACTCCGTGCCGCCAGCGCGGCCCACGGCGTCGGTCGCTTCGTCGTCGAAGCCCCATCGAGCGTGGACGTTCGATCGCTCGTCGGCCGCGTCCGCGGCGTCTGTCCCGGTTCCGACCTGGTCGCCAAGCGCGAGCGTGACCGGTCGGTCGCAGGGCCAACAGTGCCCGGCGGCCCGCTCGATGGGCTTACCGACCGTCAGCACCAGGCAGTCGAAACCGCCTACCGCGCCGGATACTTCGAGTGGCCGCGCGAGAACACCGCACAAGAGGTCGCCGAATCGATGGGGATCAGTTCGCCAACACTGCATCGCCACCTCCGGAAGGCTCAGAACGAGCTGTTGACCGAGTTCCTCAACGAGGGGACCTGAGAGATATGCTTACATACATGCAACGGACGATGCCTATCGCTACGAAGGTTCACCCTGCCACACTACGTATCCAGCGTCGGTGTTCGTAGTTCGGGAGCGTACACCGGTCCTCGTGGCAATGGTGCTATGCGAGAAGAGGACACGACCACGCGGGCAACACCGCCAATAGAACGCAAATACACCGAAGCCGTACCTCGGGGCCTTCGAACAAGGGGACATCGACGACGTGAGCGCTGTCTTCGCTGAGGACGGTGTTTTCGTCGATCCACATGCACCCGCCGAGGAATACCACGGACCGGCGGGAGTTCGACGAGCGCTCGAGTGAATGTTCGATAACGCGATCGAGTAACTCGATTTCGTCATCCACAGTCTCTGGGTAGGCGAGGCGTCGTGCGCCATCCAGGTCGAAACCCGTCAGGCTACGGTCGACGGTTCCGAACGTACGTGCTCACAGGTGTTCGTCGTAGAGATGGACGACGGTCACGTGACACGCTGACAGTCGTACCTACCGTACCCCCTGTCAAGGACGATAGCTGATCGCCGTTCTCGGACCGATGGCGCACGTCCCGGCGACACCACTGGCCGTCCGAGGTCGCAGCATCGGACGACAGGAGTTCTCGTGGGCACGAGTTCGGAGTGTTCGCCGACGGACTCCCCGTGATAGTAACCGCTCGAACGCTCGTCCGTCCGGACGAGCGGCTATCTATCGGTGAAGCGACCTACGACCGGCGACGGTGGAGGTGTCGATCGTGTCGTACGACGGTGGCTCGGTAGCCCCGGTCGGACGGCCCTCGGTCCTCGGCGTCGGACACGAGATAACTCGTGAACACGATCCACTGCGCTACCTGCCACGGCGGAGAGAAGCCGTGAGCAGCTGCTTTTCGGCCCGCCGGAGGTGTCGGTGGAGCGTCGGCGAGCTGATCCCTAAGCTACGTGCGATGTCTTCCGCGGTGCTCGCCCGAGGCCAGTCGAAGTACCCGGCGTGATGGGCGGTCTCGATCACTTCGCGCTGGCGATCGGTGAGCTCTTCGAGCGGGCCGCTGGGCGCCGCTCCGTCCGACCCGTCGACCGATCGATCGCGCTCGCGCTTGGCGATCAGCTCCGAGCGGGGATAGATCTCATCGATGCGTCCGACGAGGGCACGGACGCCCGCGCACTGCGGGACTTCGAGGACGAGCTGCCCGACCCCTCCTGACGCGTGTGCAGTGCGGAGTCTGGCGCCGACGCCGGCCAGGGTACTAAGCAAACACGGCTCGTCGAACCGGTATTCCACTAGCCCGTCGTCCGTATCGCACGAACGACACGAACGCCGTCGAGACTATCGAGGTCGGCGGCTGCCTCACACAGAGCGGCCGGTGAGGCGTTTCGGACGTTCACGTAGAGAAGCCAGTCGCCGGATCTCGTGGCGACGGACCCTTCCACCGAGAGTTCACACTCGAAGCGCTCGGAGTGATCG
>PXQR01000128.1 GCA_003021235.1 Halobacteriales archaeon QH_6_64_20
CGATGCGATCCAACTCGAACACCGGCTCTATCCCGACGGTGCGAGCCAGCAGACGCTCATGGACGGGCTAATGGGACTTGCAACCGCGATCCGGTACATTCAGAACGCCGTTGCGGAGATGCGCCGCGAGTACCAGGAGTGAGTCGCCGTCGGTACTGACGTGAAACCGGCCACCCCTCGGTGTGGCAAGAACCTCCGTTCGCGTTCGATTCGTGACTGCTCGTTTCGGGTTTCGACCGCTCTCGCTGTCTCGTGCCTGCAACCGCACCTCCGGCTGTTATCGAGAGACGAATCGATGCGTCGAAGGGAACGAACCAGCAGTCACACGCGAGACGTCCCTGTTACTGCCCGCGGGCCAGTTCGTAGAACGCGAGCGCGAGCACCGCTCGGCCGTCGCGCACCTCGTTCGCTCGCACTGTATCGCAGAACGCTTCGTACTCCTCGGTGATCACTCGGATCGACTCGTCCGCGTCGAGGTCTTGCTCGCTCATCGGTTCGCAGTTCTCGGCGAGGAAGTAGTGATGAACCGAATCGGCGACGCCATTGACGGGCTCGACCGTCACTACTGGACTCACGTCCTGGGTTTCGTAGCCGGTTTCCTCGCGTAGCTCCCGGCGTGCCGCGGTTTCGAGATCCGTGTCCTCGCGCTCGACGGTGCCCGCGGGGAGGCCGCGATTCACCCGACCGACCGCCTGGCGCCACTCTTCGATCAGCACGACTCGTCCCTCCGAGGTGAAGGGCAGAACCACGACGGCGGGCGGCTCAGCGAGGTAATCGAAGTCCGTCTCGGTATCGTCAGGGAGCCGGACCGTCTCGTGGCGGACGTCGAACCCCGGACAGGTGTACGCGACTGTCGAATCAAGCGTCTCCCAGGCTAACGGGTCGCCGTCGTCGTTCCATGCATTTCCGGCGTTTCGTTCGTCTCCGGCTTCTCGTCCGGTTTCGGTCTCCTTGTCCTCGCCATTGTTACGGTCGCTCATATGGAATCGTCGTGTCGAGGCCCCAAAATCGCCCTGCTGTCGCTCGCCTCCGGGTTGGGTTTTCCCGGTCAACCCACCTGACTGCCCGCAGTAGCGATAGCTCGAAGTAGCGTCGTCGCCACCAACGGACGAACTCATGACGCTCACGACCGACGGCGGCGACACTGACGACAGCAACGACCTCGCGCTGATCGCCCACCAGGGCTTCGCCCACTCCTATCCGCCGAACACGCTTGCCGCCATGCGCGGGGCCGCGGACGACGGTGCCGACATGATCGAGATCGACATCCAGCCGTGTGCCGACGGCGAGATCGTCGTCTTCCACGACGCCTCGCTCGGCTCGACGACCGACGCTGAGGGCCTCGTCGCCGAAACCGACTGCGAGACCGTCCTCGACGCCGAGGTACACGATAGCGGCGAGACGGTCCCGACGCTCGACGCCGCGATGGCGGCGATCCCCTCCGAAGTAGGCGTGAACGTCGAACTCAAAAGTCCCGGCCGATCCGACGATACGGGTGACGATCGTAGCGCGAACGGCCGCCGGGAGCGATGGGTACCGCTCGCAGAACGCACGCTCGACGTCTGTTCGGAGTACGACAACTCGATTCTCCTGTCCTCGTTTCACCCGCCGGCGCTCGCCGCCGCCCGCGAAGTCGATGCGACGGTACCGCTCGCCGTTCTGTTCGCCGACGCGGTGGATCGGGCCTTCACGGCCGCCCGGCGCTACGACTGTGTGGGCATCAACCCCTCGATCGGCCGCACCGACCGGGCGCTCGTCGAGCGCGCCCGCGCCAAAGGACTGGACGTGAATCCCTACACGGTCACGAAGCCGGCACAGACCGCACGACTACGCCGGCTGGGCGTCGACGGCGTGATCGCCGATTCGGCGAGCGTGCTGGACTCCTGACTCTCTTCGACTTTCACCCCCCTCCCCCCTGGCTCTCAACTGCGAACCGATCGTTGCACTGTGTTCGGCGTCTCAAGCTTCGGTGCCACACTCGGTACAAGTAATAACCATCTCCTCGCCGTCGGGCATCCGGGTTGCTTCGCCTTCGGGGACGATACTGTGAGCCGTCTCGCGGCCACACTCGTCACAGTCGAGTACGGTCTCGACGCCCTCCCAGTCGTGTCGAGCGCCCGGAACGCCGATCGCGAGGCCGACGACCGGCTCCTCGCTCTCGTTGCCGCCGGTCTGGAAGACATCGTCCGCCTCGAAGTGGATCGCCTCGCTCGCGCTCACCTCGATCGCCTCGGAGGCGGCGTCCGGTCGCTCGCGGACCTCGAACGTCGCCGTCCCCGAGAGCACGTAGAACAGCTCCTCCTGGTCGTGGTGGGTGTGCAATCCTCCCGAGAACGCCTCGCCGGAATCGAGTTCGAAGTACGTCATCGCAAAGTCCATCCCCTCGATCTCACGGGCGAGCGGCCGCCTGACCGTGTTCGCGCCCATGAAATGCGGGACCGCTTCGATGTCCTCGATGGTGACTTTCTGCATGCCGAAGGTTCACACGACCGGACGGACACTAAACGTTCGGACGGGACTATATCTGCGAACCTGCGATCACAGCTCAGTCCTTCGAGAGTATCTAAAAGCCTACCAGGCCCACTCCTCGCGGGGGTCGACATCGTCACGATCGCGGCTGTAGGCGTGCTCGCCGTCAACGAACACCTCCTCGGCATCGGAACCGAGCTCGAACATCGGGCCGTCCCAGACGGCGACGTCCGCGTCGGTGCCGGCTTCGAGCGTGCCGACCCGGTCGTCGATCCCGAGGATCTCCGCGGGGGTGCGGGTCACGCTTTCGAGTGCGACGGATTCGGGTAAACCTTCCCGAACCGCGAGGCCCACACAGACGTCCAAGTGCTCCTGGGGCAACACGGGTGCGTCGGTCTGGATAGCGACGCGGACGCCGGCCTCCTGCAACAATCCGGGCGTCTCGAAGGTGATGTTCCGGAGTTCGTACTTCGAGGCGCTCGAGATCGAGGGCCCGACGATCGCGGGCACGTCCCGGCGCTCGAACTCTTCGGCGATGAGGTGGCCCTCGGTCGCGTGCTCGATCGACAGATCGGAGATCCCGAACTCCTCGGCGATCCGAAAGACCGTTGCGATGTCGTCGGCGCGGTGGGCGTGGACTCGTAGCGGTAACTCACCCTCGACCACTCGTGCGAGGTTCGCCATGCCGAGGTCCCGATCGAAGGGCTCGTCTTCCCCGGACCGGGTCGATGGCTGGCGGTCTTTCTGCTCGCCGTGATATCGCTTAGGGTTCTCGCCCATCGCGGCTTTCATGCCGTCTTCGCGGATACACATCTCGTCGGCGAGGTCGCCATACGTCTTCATCGAGCAGATGACGCCGCCGATCACGTTGCCGCTTCCCATCCGGGCGCTCACGGTCGTCACCCCGCCCTGGAAGGCGCGTTCGAGTTCGCCGTCGCGCGGGTGAAAGCCGTCGATGGCGCTGACGTGCGGCGTCACGGGATCGGTGCCCTCGTTCACGTCGGCGTCTTCCGGTTCGCCCCACTCGGCCATCCCGGCGTGGCTGTGCGCGTCGACGAGTCCTGGCGTGACGTGCTTGCCGGCCGCGTCAATGACGGTGGCCTCGGCGGGTATCTCGGCGTCGTTCCCGACCACGCCGATCTCGCTCCCGTCGATCACCACGACGCCGCCTTCGATCGTTCCGTCTTCGGCAACCGTGTGAACGGTCCCGTTCTCGATCGCGTACACGTCCGAGGGGAGTAGCGGTGGCCGGATCAACGTTTTTACCCACAGCGGCGGGCGGTCGTTCACGACCACCGTTCGGCGAAGGTTTATTGCCCGTCTCCTATCGGCTCTCACATGGACACGCGAACGCTCGGTCGGACGGGCCAGGAGAGTTCGGTGCTCACCCTCGGCGCGATCGTTCTCGACTGGCTTTCCCAAGGCGGTGCGAACCAGGCGGTCGAACTCGCGCTCTCACGCGGGGTCAATCACATCGACGTCGCGCCGACCTACGGCGACGCCGAACTCAAGCTCGGGCCGAAACTACGCGAGCACCGCGAGGAGGGCTTTTTAGGATGTAAGACCAACGAACGGACCTACGAAGCCGCGAGCGCCGAACTCGACCGATCGCTGAATCGGATGGGTATCGATCACATCGACCTCTATCAGTTCCACGGGCTCGAACGCGCCGAGGAACTCGATACGATCACCGGCGACGACGGTGCCCTGCGGGCCTTCCGCGAGGCGAAGGAGGAGGGCGTTATCGATCACATCGGGCTCACGAGCCACGGCCATCCCGACCTCGTTCACGACGCGATCGACCGGATCGACGACTTGGAGACGGTAATGCTCCCGATGAACTTCACCGTCGCCGGCAGCGACGACGCCGATCACGACTACGCTAGTGTCCTCGACCGGGTCCGAGCGGAGGGAATGGGCGCGATCGGCATCAAGGCCTTCGCGAAAGGACCGTGGCCCCCGACCGACGACCTCCCGAAGGCGAACCGACCCTACGCGACGTGGTACGAACCCTACGATACCCAATCGGACGTCGGCGACTGTCTCGACTTCGCGCTCTCACAGGGACTGACCACGGTCACGAACGCCGGCGATCCGAAACTGCTTGCGATGATCTTGGATGCCGCCGAACGGTTCTCCGAACTGAGCGACGAGGAGCAAGAGGAACTCGTCGAGCGCGGGAAGTCCGAGGAGAGTCCGGTCCCGGCTCAACTCGGCTGATCGATTGCGTGGGGGAGGTCTCTCAGTTTAGAAGTCGAGCATCGCACCCGCGAGCGATCGTAGAGAGCGAGCAGTGGCGCGCATGGACGGGAGGCGCGGCTTGCCGCGCCGGAGGGAGTACGCGCTATTTTAGTCGAGGTTTCCGAAGGATACCAAGCTACCCCACCGGCCCACAACAACCGATGAGAGCACCGCGCTGTTAAACCCTTCCGTCTCGCTGCTGGTCGCTATGTTGCTCGCGTGTACGCGGGAAATCGATTGGCTCCGCCGCCCCTCGCTCGGTGGCCGACGCTTCCCTACGAGTCCACGGCGAAGTACCGATCCCAGTGGTTCGCACACCCCGGATTGAACGGAGCCTCGCAGTTCGGACACCGGTGGTCGCACGCGAGATACGTCTCGATCCGCAGTACCTCGTCGCAGACGCCACAGAGGACCGCCGGTTCGCCGAAGCGCTCCGGCGACCAGCGCATCGCCTCGTGAGCACAGCACGCCTCGTGACACTCGAAACAGGGATAGAACACGTCACAGCACCGAAACCGGATCGCGATCACGTCCCGCTCGGTGTGGTAGTGCGTACAGCGCGTCTCACCGTCGACTTCGATCCCCCGGAGCGAAACGTCGAAGCGCGCGTCGTCGGCCGTCGTCTCGCCCGCCATCAGTACCGCTCGAACCCCGCCGTATCGAGATAGTTGTGCGCGACCGCAATAGCATGGTTCGCGTGCAGCGCTTGTGGACCGAGGCGAACCCGCTCGTCCGTTCGCTCCGCCAGCAGGTCCGACTCCCGTGTAGTGAAATCACGATCGTCCGACAGTACGAACACCGGATCGGCTGGCGGGTCGAGATCGGTGATCGGCGCTCCCTCCTCCCGAAGCGTGATAACCGCGTTCGAGTCCGAGCTCGCGCTCTCTCCGATCACCTCGTCAAGCACTCCCTCTAACCCCCGCCGGGAGACGAACACACCGGGGCTACTCTCGGCGTCCATATGTCCAATCGCCTCCTCGCGTTCTTCGAGCGCGCCCCGGATCAGGGCCGCCGTCGAGCGCTCGTCGGGGTTGAGCCGCCGGAGGTCACGCCCTTCGAAGCGTATCGACAGCGAGTCACCGAGGACGAGCCACACTCGTGTACTCTCGCGGATCCCGTGTGAGAGCAGAAACGCCGCGGTGACACACCGACAGAGTACGTCCACTCGACCGGCACCCGGGAGGTCGTTGAGCGAGAACTCGGGATCGGTCGGCGCGTCGTGGCCGACCAGAACGAACTGGCGCATGCTCCGTCGACGACTCGCGTGGGGTTATTCCCATCGACGCCACGCGCGCCGGTTCGGCGGCTATCCTCAGTGCTCTTCTCGATTACTCGCTCGGGTCCTCGACGAGTTCCCGGATCGTTCCCTCGATCGAGCGGGTCGCCTCCCACCCCAACTCGTCTCGGACGCGCGAGGTGTCGATCTCGAAGTCGTCGACGAGCGTCTCGGCCGTTCGGGGGTTCTCGACGAGCGTCACGTCGACCCCTTCGCCGTGCTCGTCAGCGACGATTTCGCGGACGAGTTCGGCGACCGTCATCACTGAGGGGTCCTCGTCGCTCGCGATCTCGTAGGCTCGCGCTCCCGTCTCGCCGTTGTCGAGGCTCTCTACTAGCCGCTCGGCGCTCCTGACGTAGGCTTCGGCGACGTCTTTCACGTGAACGTAGTTACGCGACTGGGTGCCCGGCTCGTAAACGGTGAGCGGGTCGCCCGCGAGCGCCCGGTCCAGGAAGAAATTGATGACGGTGCTCTTCGAGATTTCCCTCCCGTCCACGTCGTGGTGGCCGTAGAGGTTGCCCTTCATGAACAGGTGGGCCGGAAAGGCCCCCTCGGCGAGGGTCTCGACGGCCCGTTCGTTCAGGTGCTTGGTTCGGGTGTACCAGTTGAGCGGGTCGCGCGGATGCGAGACGGTGATCGGGTACTCGCGCGGGTCGCCGACCACGCCGACGCTGAAGGGAAAGACGAGTCCGGCACCGTCCTTTCGGCACCACCACGCGACGTTTGCGGTACCCTGGACGTTGACCTCGTAGGCCAGATCCGGGTTCGAAGCGCAGTCGTCGACGCCGCTGATCGCCGCCAAATGCATGATGACGTCCGCACCCGAGAGCGCGTCTTCGAGCCGCGAGCGATCGCGGACGTCGAGGTGGGTGATATCGATGCCTGCGACCTCCCTGAGCGCGCCCACATAGAAGTTGTCGAACCCCCGTACCTCCCAGTCGGGATGCGTGTTCGTAATATCGGCGACGACGCGGCTCCCGATGTAGCCGGCCGCCCCGGTGATCGCGATCGTCGGTGCCGTCCCCGTCATGTCCGAACTACGCCCTCGATAGGTATCAATAGTTTCGCTCCCTGCCGTCGTTTCTCCCCGCTTCGTCGTCCTCGGTGGCGCTCCCGGTCAGGCTCGCGGCCAGTTCGCGGACGCCCTCTCGAAGCGTCTCTTCGGGACTGAAGCCCGTCTCCGCGAGCGCGTCGAAGTTCACGTGATACGAGGGTCCGGGGTGTTCGTCCTCCAGGTAGGTGATCTCGACCGGACCGACCTCCTCGCGGACGATCTCGGCGACGTCCTCGATCCGGTAATTCTCACCACTTGCTCCGACGTTGTACACCGACCGCGGCCACTGTTCGGGCTCACAGACCGCCTCACGGTAGGCCCGAGCGGCATCGCGAGCATGGATGAAGGGTCGCCAGTTCGACCCGTCGCCATACACCGTGAGCGGGCGACCGGTGAGCGCGCGGAAGACGAAGGCGTTTACCACCAAATTGAATCGGATGCCGGGCGCTCCCCCGTAGACGGTGCTCAGACGTAGTGCCGTCCCGGCCGTGTCGTGTTCGGTGACGTGGCTCTTTAGGAGTCGCTCCGATTCGTATTTCGTCTCGGCGTAGGGGTTGATCGGCTCGGGGCTAACGCCCTCGTCGATGTCCGTGCTCATCGCCCGGCCGTAGACGTTACACGAAGAAGCCAGTACTACCGACTCGACGCCGAACTTCCCGGCGGCGGTGAGGACGTTCTTCGTCCCTTCGAGGTTGGTCGCGAAAGTCTCGGCGCGCCGGTCGTGCGTGCTCGCCGCGCCCGTGATCGCCGCGAGGTGGACAATGGCGTCGGTTCCTCGCACGGCGCTTTCGACGTCGCCGTACTCCCGGACGTCGCCGCGTCGAAAGCCGACGTCCGGCCCGAGCGCGCCCACGAGGTTGCGCGGCGACCCCGACGAGAGATCGTCGAAGACGATCACCCGTCCGACGCGGTCGTCGGCGGACAGCAACGGAACGAGAACGCTCCCGATGTATCCACAGCCGCCGGTGACGAGCACGTTCATACCGGCGATGTCCGGAGAGCGGGTTCGTTCGGTCTCATTCTAACACGTCCGGCAAAAAGCGGTCCTCGTGGGCCGTGATCGTCTCCCGATGGCGCGCCAGCGACGCTACGACCTCGTCCATTCCCGCTTCGAAGTCGACGCGCTGTTCGCCGATGAGATCGGTGTACCGTGTGTTCTCGATCTCCATCCGGTGGGTTTCGTCCTCCTCGCGCGGGTTCTCGAAGTGCTCGACCGCGACGTCGAAGTCGTGTTCGTTTCCTACCGACGCGATGGTTTCGGCGACTTCGACGATGCTGATCGGTCGGGTCACCTGGTTGTAAACAGTGAGATCGGCCGGCCGCTCGTCGGCGTCGCCGAGCGCGAGCCGTGTTAGCCCCTCGACGGCGTCCTCTAAGCTTACGAAGGGTTTTCGCTGTTCACCCCGGCCGTAGACCGTGACCGGATAGCCCGCGACCGCCTGTGCACAGAAGCGGTGGGCGACGGTCCCGAAGTAGTAATCGAAGTCGAACCGCGTCGTGAGCCGGTCGTCCTCGCGTGTCTCGTCGGTGCTCGCCCCGTAGACGATCGCCGTCCGGACATCGCTCACCGGCAGGCCGAACTGCTTGTTCGCGAGCCGCAAGTTGGCCGCATCGTGCGATTTCGTGAGATGATACCACGAACCCGCCATCGCCGGGAACGGCACCTCGTCGCGTTCCCCCCGGTTTTCCATGACCGCGCCGCCCTCGGGGATCGGGAACTCGGGAGCGCCGTAGACGCCCGTCGTGGTCGTTTCGATGACGTGTGTATCGGACAGGCCGGCCTCGTGCAACCCGAAGAGGAGGTTCCGAGTCGCCTGGAGGTTGTTGTGCTGGGTGTCGTTCGCGCGCTCGCCGTTTACCTGTGAGTACGGCGCGGAGGGCTGAGCCGCGGCGTGAACGACGGCGGTCGGCTCGTGAACCGCGAGGAGTTCGGCGACGAAGTCCCGATCGACCAGGTCGCCCTCGACGACGGAGAGGTTCTCCCGACCCGTTTCGGCCGCGGCGGCGAGTCGCTCTTCCATACTACCGATCGGCGTCGCGCTCACCGATCCGACCGTCTCGACCCACCCGCGTCGGGCGAAGTTGTCGACGCCGAGAACGCGCTCGTCGGTGCGGTCGGCGATCCGCAGTGCCGTTGGCCAGCCGACGTACCCGTCGGCCCCAGTAACGAGAACCGTCATGATTCAGTCTTATTTGTAAGGCTACGGTCATCGATGAAATAACTGTCGCTCACCGCTACCGACGATCATACGTTTCAGTCATGACAGTTCTCACTTACGTTCGGCCTCGGAACGACCGGACGCCGCGGATCAGGAACGACGAAGCCACGACGGGTCGATCGTGTCGCTCGGCCCGAAGCCGATCCGACGCGATCAGAGGGGACGCGGTTTGCCGGTCGCTCGCTATTCGACGGTAACGCTTTTAGCGAGGTTCCGAGGTTTGTCGATCGACCGGTCGAGTTGGGCGGCGCTGTGGTAGGCGAGCAACTGCAGTTGGACGCTCGCGGTGACCGCCGCCGTCCGGGGGTGTGATTCGGGCACCGGGAGCACGTGATCGGCGTAGCGCTCGACGCCCGATCGGCCGTCGGTCACGGCGATCACCGGGGCGTTCCGGGCCTCGACTTCTTTGATATTGCCGACCGTCTTGCCGGCGGCGTCGCCGTCGCCGACCGCGATGGCGATGACGGGCGTGCGTTCGGTCACCAACGCGAGCGGGCCGTGTTTGAGTTCGCCCGCCGCGAAGCCCTCGGCGTGCTTGTAGGTGATCTCCTTCATCTTCAGCGCGCCTTCGAGCGCGACCGGATACTGATAGCCCCGCCCGATGAAGAAGTACGCGTCGGCGTCGATGTACTCCCTGGCGACCGACTCGCTCGCCGATTCGTCGAGGACGGCCTGTACGTCGCTCGGGAGGTCGCGCAGGGCACCGATCGCCGCGCGGCTATCGGCGCTCCGGGTAGTCGCGAGCGCGAGCACGTTGAGCGCGGCGAGCTGGCTCGCAAAGGTCTTCGAGGCCGCGACGCCGATCTCCGGGCCAGCCCGAATATAGAGGGCGTGATCGCACTCCCGAGCGGCGCTCGACCCGATGACGTTGGTGACCGCGAGGGTGGACGCTCCCCGTCGGGAGGCCTCCCGGAGCGCGCTCAGGGTATCCGCGGTCTCGCCGCTCTGGGTGACGCCGATCACTAAGTTGTTGCCGATCGGCGGCGGCGAGGTGCGATACTCGCTCGCGAGAAACGCCTGTGCGGGAACGCCCGCCTCGCGGAACAGTTGAGCGCCATAGAGCGCCGCGTGATAGCTCGTTCCGCAGGCGACGAACTGCACGCTACTGGGCGGGGCGAGGCCGGCGAACTCCTCGAGTTGGACTTGGTCGCCGAGTTCGTCCACTCTCCCTCGCAAGCACTCCCGGAGCGTGCGGGGTTGTTCGTGGATCTCCTTCATCATGTAGTGGTCGTACCCGCTCTTGCCGGTCTCCTCTGCGTCCCACTCGACGACGTGTGGCTCTTTTTCGACCGGTTCGCCCGAGGCGTCGGTGACGGCCCACCCCTCGGGGTCGAGGCGGGCGAACTCGCCGTCGTCCATGTAGACCACCCGGTCGGTGTAATCCCGAAAGGCCGGCACGTCGCTCGCGAGATAGTAGGCGTCGGCGTCGAGACCGAGTACCAGTGGCGAATCCTGTCGAGCACAGAACACGGCCTCGGTGTCCGCGAAGACCGCGGCGATCGCGTAACTCCCCTCGATGCGGGAAACGGCTTCGCGGAACGCCTCTTCGGGGTTCGCCCCGTCCTGTAGGGCCTCCTCGATGAGGTGGGGAACGACTTCGGTGTCGGTGTCGCTCCGGAAGTCGTGGCCGTCCGCGACGAGTTCGTCCCGGATTTCCTGGAAGTTCTCGATGATGCCGTTGTGCAAAACGGCGACGTTGCCCTCGCAGTCGGGATGGGGGTGAGCGTTGCGATCGGTCGGGGGCCCGTGGGTACTCCAGCGGGTGTGGCCGATTCCCACCGATCCTGGCATACTCACGCCGTCGAGCGCGCCGCGGAGGTTTTCGAGCTTGCCCGCACGTTTCTCGATGTCGACGGTACTCTCGATGCCGACGGTACCCTCGGTGCCCGCGAGCGCGACGCCCGCCGAGTCGTACCCCCGATATTCGAGCTTCGAGAGGCCGTGAATCAGTACACCGAGGGTCTCGTCGGGGCGACCCACACAGCCGATGATCCCACACATCAGCGGACCACCTCCGCGCCCGCAGCGATCCGACCGCCCGCACGTGCGCCGTGATGTAGGTGGGCGTTCGGTCCGATCAAGGTACCGGGAGCGAGGCTCGTGTCGCCCTCGGTCCGAACCCGATCGGCGACGACCGCGCCCAGCCGGCGGTTCGTGAAGATTTCCGAGCCGACCCGAACGTCCGTCGGGCCGCCCGAACTCACAGTGAAAGGACCGAGCCTGACGTCCTGGCCGGTAACACAGTCGATGAGTACCGATCCAGCGCCTACCCGGGTATCGGCGTCGAGCACGCTCCGTTCTACCGTCGCGTTCGAGCCGACCGTGACATTATAGCCGAGCGCGGCGGTCGGCCCGACGACGGCACCGGGACCGACCTCACAGTCCGGCCCGATCACGACGGGTGCCTGGAGGGTGGCGTCGTCGTGAATGAGCGCCGAGTCGTTGACCCAGATTCGAGAATCGCGTTCGGGTTCGTTGACCCGGCCGCGCGCGAGCAGTTCCCGAGTCACGGTGAGGACGTCCCACGGGTAGGTCGCGTCGGCCCACAGGCCGTCGGTCCTGACGCCCTGAACGTCGCCCTCGTCGATCAGTTCGTCGATCGTGTCCGGGAGTTGGAGTTCGCCGTCCCGTCGGGGCGTGGCCGCGATCGCGTCGAACACCGACGAATCGAAGGCATAGACTCCGGCGTTGATGAGGCGGTAGTCGTCCGAATCGGGTTTCTCGACGATCCGCTCGATCCGCCCGTCCTGGAGGACGACCGCGCCGTACTGGTGGGCGTTGGTCCGTTCGATCACGCCGAGCACGGCTGGCCCGGCGTCGCGCTCGAACGCCCGGGTGACATCCGAAACCAGGCTCGGTTCGATCACTCGGTCGCCGTTGACCACTAAGAGGGGTCCGTCGACGCTCTCGCGGGCCTGTAGGAGGGCGTGGCCGCTTCCCAACTGTTTTCCCTGGTGGACGTAGGTGAGGGGAGCGTCCCGGTAGCGGGGACCGAAGTGTTCCTGTACGCGGTCGCGCTTGTAGCCGACGACGAGACAGATGCGTCCGATTCCGGCGTCGATCAGCGCGTCGAGGACGTATCCGAGGACCGGGCGGTTCGCGGCGGGGAGCATGGGCTTCGGGCGGTTGTGTGTCAGGGGATGCAACCGCGTTCCCTCGCCGGCGGCGAGGACCACGGCGGTGCGAACGCTCATGGGAACTATCGGGTAACGAGCCGATATGAGTTTTCCGGCCGAACTAATACGTGCCCGCTCGAGTAGGGAGAGCTTAATACGTGTATTTGCCGGACGGGGAAGACCCGAAATCGACGAGCAACGATCGACGGTCGGCGACCGACGGCTAACGATCAGCGGCCAACGGTCGACGGTGGGTGGTCGTCGATCATCGGCCAGCGTAGCCACCGTTGTCGGGTTCGCGTTCGGAAGTACGCCGGTGACCGACGAGAACTCGTCTACGGCCGCTCCGTTGCCGTCGTGACCGGACCGGCCCCGCGGCTCTCGATGTTCGCTCGCCGTTTAGCCAGCGCCTCTCTTTAACCGGCGCGTTCTTTCGCCGTCGCGTACGCGTCCCTGACGCGTCGGAACGCTTCGCGGTCGCCGCCGTGATCGGGGTGGACCTCCTTCACTTTCCGCCGGTAGGCGGCCCGTATCTCCTCGTCGCTGGCGCCCGAGGGGACGCCGAGAACCGCGAAGGCGGCCTCGGCCGGGTCCGAAACGGTCTCGGACGGGTCAGGGGTCTCGAAGGGCAGGCGAGCGCCCAACCCGAAGCCCGGCATCTCGTGTTCGGCCAGCACGGCGTGAGTAGGCGAGCGTTCGATCCGGTAGTACGTCCGGGGATCGAACGTGATCGCGACGTCGCGCTCGGGCAGGTAGAAGGCGACGGGTCGGCCGTCGAGGGGGTGGTCCTCGGCGAACGGTTCGCCGATCGCGTCGAGGTACCGGCGGATCTCCGTCCGTCGTCGGGTCTCGCCGCTTCGGCGGGTTTGTTGGTCCTGTTCGGCCGTCGGGAAGAGCCGCCCGCCGACGAGGAAGGTCCCGGCCGCGACGAGCGTGAAGACGAGGCCGAGCAACGCTCCGAGGGCGAGCCATTCCAATCCCGCCAGCGAGCCGAGGGCCTCCACGAGCACGACGTTACTGACGAGCGCCGGCGTTAAGAACACCACGGCATCGGTATACGATGTCCGATGTTCGGTGTTCAGTATCCAGTGTCTAGTGTTCGTGTCCGGTATCCGATGCGCCCGATATTCGGTGTTCTCGACCCGGCGGCCGGGACGGACGGTTTCGCTTCGCCGGAAAGCGGGATCTTCGCGTTGCCGGTAGGCGGTGGATTCAATCCGGTCGGGACCATAGGGAGGACATGTACGCGGTGGTCGGCTGTAGCGACTGTCGGACGCTATGGGTCGTTGAGGGACGGCCGGACACCACGGGTTGTCCCCGCTGTGGGAAGCGCCACGGATACGACGAACTGAAGCGCTTCGCCGAGACCGACGACGCCGACGACGCGCGCCAGGCCCGGGCCGCGTTGCTCGCCGACCGGGAGGGCTACGGGGAGGCGTTCGACGACCTCGATTCGTTCGCCGGGATGGACGCACGGGCCGAGGAGGGCGCCATCGACGAGACGACCTACCTCGAAGCGTCGGGTCTCGATCCCGAACCGATCGCCGACGCGGGCGAGCGCGCCGAGCGTGGCACCGAGACCTCATCGAGCAGAACGACAGTCGTCACCGAAGCCCTCGCGGTACTCGATCGACCGACCGAGGCCCAGGTACTCGACTACGCGGCCGATCGAGGGGTTTCAGCCGAATACGCCGAACGTACACTGGCGAAACTCACACGGCGCGGCGAAATCTCGGAAACCGGCGGGCGGTATCGACGCCTGTGAACCGGACCGACGATCGCGACGAGGACTACGGAATCGATGGCCCATCGCTCGTCGTCGGGTCGCTCGTTGCGCTCGCGGGCGGACTCTTCCTCGTCGAACCGGTCGTCGATCCGATCAGGGTGTTCGAAAGTACGATCCGGCCGATCGCGCTGTCGGCGATCGTTCTCACGGTCGGGTTCGGTCTCGGCGCGCTTCTCTACGGTCGTCGGGGTCGCCGACTGATCGGGTTCGCTCACGCGATCGCCGCCGTCGGGTTCGGGTTCTTCGCGGGCGCGATGGCCGTTGGAAGCCAGCTCTTTTTGTTCGGCGGCGTCGTCGTGCTTGTCGGCGGTTCCGCGTTCCTCGTGGCACGGACCTCACGCGTCTGAGCAGGGACGCTTCTCGCGTCGTTCGCTCGTCGGTCGGTCGATGCCTGGTTGTGAACGCCGAGTCAGGCCCTACGCCGCCGATCGGGGTCCGTCCCGTTCTCGATCACCGAGCGCTTCGGGTACTCGCCGATTCCACGGCTTCGGGTGTCGACTGTACTGCGTAGGGCAATCCTTACCCGTCGAGATAACGGCGTAGGCACGCATGACGAACCTCGTCGCCGACATCGAAGCTACGGCCGAAGACCACCCCGGCGCAACGGCGATCGCTGCCGATGGTCGGGATGTTTCCTATCGTGACTTCTGGACGCGGACGGGCCGCTTCGCGGCGGCGCTTTCGGAGTATGGGATCGAACCGAGCGATCGGGTCGCGCTCTATCTGCCGAACGTCCCTGACTTCCTCGCGGCGTTTCACGGCGTGCTCCGCGCCGGCGGGGTCGTCGTGCCGATGAACCCCCAGTACAAGGCCCGCGAGATCGGCCACCTGCTGGCCGACAGCGGGGCCCGTCTCGTCGTTACCCTCGCGGACCTCACCCCGCGCGTCGAAGCGGTGATGGACGACACTGACGTCACCCAGGTCGTGAGCGTCGGCGGTGAAGGGAACGACGCGGACGGAGCGGACCCCGGCGGGACCGGCGAGGAGGGTCACACCACCTCGTTCGAGGCCTTTCTAAGCGAGAAGGGAACACCCGTCGCTCCCCGCGCGGACGACGACGTGGCGATCCAACCCTACACGTCGGGCACGACTGGCCAGCCCAAAGGCGTCCTGCTAACGCATAGTAATGTCGCGTGGGACGCCCGCGCGAGCGCGTCGCTCATGGACGGTGGGGTCAAGGAGAGCGATAAGTTCCTCGGCGTGCTCCCGCTGTTTCACATCTACGGGATGACGGTCACGATGGTCGCCGTGCTCTTCGAGGGCGGTACCTACTACCCGATGCCCGCGTGGGACGCAGGGGAGGCGTTGTCGCTGGTCGAACGTGAGAATCTGACGGTGATGCACGGCGTGCCAGCGATGTTCAACGACGTGGTCAACCAGGAAAACGCCGACGAGTTCGATCTCTCGACGGTTCGGTTCGCGAACTCGGGGGGTGACAGCCTCCCGGCGGCGGTGATGGATCGCTTCGAGGAGCTGTACGGAATCGAACTCTACGAGGGCTACGGACTCACCGAGACCAGCCCGGTGACTCACGCGAACGCTCCCGGACACCGTCGACCCGGAAGCATCGGCAAACCGATCGAGGGCGTCGACGCGCGGATAGTGGACGCCGAGTTCGAGGAGGTGGCGCGGGTCGAGCGCGGCCCGGTCAACGAGGCGACGGCCGACCTCGACGCGATCACTGGCGAGCTCGTCATCGCCGGCCCGAACGTGATGCAGGGTTATCACGACCGTCCGGACGCGAGCGAGGAGGTCTTTACCGAAGCGGGCGGGAAACGCTGGTTTCACACCGGCGACGTCGGCTATTGGGACGAGGAGGGCTTTTTCTACGTCGTCGATCGGGAGAAACACGTCATCGTCACCGGCGGCTACAACGTCTATCCACGCGAGGTCGAGGAGCTGCTCTACGAACACCCCGATGTCGCCGACGCCGCCGTGGTCGGGGTTCTCGACGAACGGCGCAACGAGACGGTCAAAGCCTACGTCGTTCCGGTACCCGGCAGCGACGTGACCGCCGAACAAGTGCGCGAGTACTGCCTGTCGAACCTCGCGGAGTACAAACATCCCCGCGAGGTCGAGTTCCGCGAGGAACTCCCCCGAACGACCACCGGCAAGGTACAGAAGTTCGAACTGGCGGACGCCGACTGAGCGGGCCGCCGCGCGGACGCGGGACGCGACCGGCTACGCCGGGCTTTCCCCTCGGCCCTGCGACCGCACCTCGGGCTTCGGGGAGCACGTCCACTGGATCGGCCACCGACTCACGGATACGGGTGCGGCTCGCGATCGAGTCGCGGCTCGAACCCCAAGCTCTCGGGAACGCTGTGTGCCCGTTCGCCGAAGAAGGGCTCGTCGGTGAACAGCGGCTGTGCGCTCGGGACGAGTACCCGGACTGCTTCGAACCCCACTCGCTCGACGTCCCGCGTCGTGAGACGCGCTCCATAAGCGTCGAGCCCGGCCGAGGCGAGTCGACCCGTCACGGCGTCGAGTTCCTCGACGCCCGATTCCTCGGAGCCGACGCTCGCAGCCGGTATCGTCCGTTCGACATCGACGAACGCGCGGGCCGCTGACGGGAACTCGGCATAACGCGCGATCGCTCCCTCGGCGTTGCCTGCGCCCTTAGGACCCATCTCTCGGAGTTCGATCCAATTCTGTAGTGCCTCGGCGAGTGCCGACTCGGCCGCACGCGTCGCGTCGAGGTCGGCGTCCGACCCGACCGCGAAACCGGGCCACTCGCCCTCGCGATGGACGGCGACCGCCACGACCGGGACGTCGACGTCCTGGGTCACGAGCAGCGGGGTTGTCGAGAGGTCCTCCGCTCGGGCTCGGCGTCGGAGCGTCTCGAACCGTTCGCTGTGGACGTCGAGGCCGAGCGGTTCGAACGTCGAGTACCATCCGAGCATCGTCGCGTCCCGCTCGATGGCCTCGTACAGTCCCGACAGCAACGCCTCGGTGGTCGAACTGCCGAGCCCGAGCCCCGTCGTGATGGCCGGCCGGAAGCGTTCCTCGGGGGGTGGAAAGAGGACGAAGGCCGCCGGGAGCAGTGCCCGAGAACCGGTCGCGAGTTCCTCGCCGGCAACCCACCGGATCGAGTTGTCGAGATCGTCGCCCCCATCAGGGCGGACGAACCTCGATGTGGGGATCGCCCGATCGAGGTCGTCGGACGTCGCTTCCGGTAGGCCCGCGGTTCGATAGACGCCGGCACAGTAGCGTTCGAGGCCCTCGCCGATCGCTTTCATGAACGCCTCGCTCCAGTCGGCGGCGACCCCGGCGGCCTGCGCCGTCGCCCGCACGTCGCTAAAGGGGGCCGTGTCGCCGAGGTTCGCGAGGTAATACGGCACTGGAAACGACACGACCTCGCCGATCCCACTTACGATCCCGATGCGGGGGTCGAGCGCCCGCTCGGCCCGGGCGACCGCCTCGTCTACGCCTCGATCCTCGTATTCTCGGTCGAGAGCGCCGAAGCGTTCTCGGCCGTTTCCGTGTCCGCGTTCGCCGCGCCCGCTACACCGACAGCCGGGCACCGCGAGCAGCCGTCGTTCCGCGTACGGGAGTTCGACGGGACCGGCGATCGACGCTCCGGCGAGCGTTCGCAGGGCTTCGCGACCGCCGATCGTCCCCGCGAGCCGGGCGGTCGCGCTATCGACGGCGTCCGACGGCGTCGATTCGTCAGCACCGGTACCAGCATCGTCACTGGTAGCGGTAGCGGTACTCCCATCCTCGTCGTTTCGTCCTCCGAGTTCGACGTTCGCCGCCACCCGAGCACGGAGGCACTCGAAACATCCGGTGTCAGGGCCGAACCCGCAAACCGTGGCTTCGACATCGCCGAGCGCGTGCCCGCCGATCCCGCCGAGTTCGATGCCGATCCACTCGGTATCCGGAGCCGCGAGCGCCGCCTCGTTCGCCGCGGTGAACGCCGGCGCGCCAACCTCGTCGACGACGACCGCGAGATCCGGTTCGGTGATCCCCTCCGGCTCGATTCGGTCGGTCGATACGCCGTCGTCGGCAAGGACCGCCTCGACGCTCTCGACCGCCGGTCCCGTGCCGACGATTCCAACGCTCATCGTCGACCGCCGCTGGGCACGGGACTCATTCGCCGTCGCTCCGGTCGGCCTTCTCGTCGGCGAGTTCCTCACCGCCGTCGGGGTGCTGACCGGGACCTTCGACGATCCGGCCGTCCGCCCGGGCGTCTTCGAGTGCCTCGTTCGCCCGCTCGCGTTCGACCCGTCCGACGGTGGCCACCGTATCGACCAACTGCCCCTCGGGAACCCCCTCGCCCGCCCCACCGCCCGGGGCGTCGCTCTCGTGGCCGGCGACCTCGCGCTCGACGAACGAAACGTAGGCCGCAACGTCCGTCGAACCGCCGAGTTCGGCGTGCCACCGTGGCGGATACGCGCTTATCCGGCCGTCGGCGTTGTACAGCGCGTCGTCGCCCGCTCCGCGCTCCGCGCCGGTGAGCCGCTCGTCGATCGCGGTAGCGAACTCCTCGGGGTCGACGCCGAACTCCGAGTTCGCGGCGAGCGCGTTCGCGTACGCATCGAGCGTCTCGCGGGAGACGCCGGGTTCGTCATGTGCGTGCTGGCGCTCGACGAGTGCCGCTACCTCCTCGATCAGCGGGTTGCTACCGCGTTCGGCTATCTCGTCGACGACACCTTCGTCCACGTCGGTCATACCGACGGGTTCCGACGCGTTCGAGAATAAGTCGCTTGGTCGTACGTCCCCTCCGGTCGTCGTCACACGTCAACCGCGAGTCGTCGCTACGTTTACTGCGCTACGAAATCCCACGGCCTGGATTCTGCGTCGTGCGTGCGAACCGATCAGGTCAGGATCGTCTGTGCGACGCTTGCGAGCTGGTCGGTATCCGAATCCCGTAGACGGTCGTCGCCGAGCATCAATCGGAGCCGGGGTCGGCCGACGTCGATCGGGACCTTCTCGGTGTCGAGCAGGCCCATGTCCTCGAGCTTCGTCTTCGTGCGGCTAAAGGTCGCCTTCGAGGCGATCCCGACGTCCTCGCCCCATTTCGAGATGTCGTACAGCAACGCCTCGTTCTTCGCGGCGACGAGCAGGCTGATCGTCACCTCGTCGAGACCGTCGCCGTCGCCACGAGCGGTTTCGAGCGAGGCGAGCACCCCGCTGAAATCCGACTCGATCCCCGGACCGAGGTCGTCGCTGAGGGTCTCGCGGACGCGCGAGATCGGCGGCGTTCGAAGCGAGAAGTCGTTAGCTTCCGCCCAGAGCTCGTCGTAGCGGTCGTTGGCGCTCCCGACGAACGCCTCCTCGTCGGTCGTGAGCCCGGCGACCCGATCGCCGGCGTCGACGACCGCGGTGATGGCGCCCTCGGTGATGAGCAACGAGTTCGTCGGCGGCTCCTCGGCGGCACGCAGCTCCAGGACGCCGTCGTCGATCCGGTCGGCGGCGGTACTCGCGAGGATGAAATCGCTCGTGACGCTTTTGAGAACGCTTTCGGGCGCGAGAAGCCGCACTGGAGGCACGTCGTCCAGTTCGGTCATGACGTTTACTAACTCCTCGATGGCCTCGGCCGACGGATGGACGGCGAGCACTGCGGCGGACGTGTCGGTCAACACGGCCCGCAGGACATCGGCGACGTTTCTTTCGACCATATTTGGGGTCATGATTGCGTTCGTCCAAACAAACCTGTGGTATTTAATTTTATCGCACAACGAGGGCTTAAATCATACGTTAAACCGAGTTCGGCGGAATAAATGTTACATTAACACCGTCCTAACCGGGGCATCGAGCCGCTCGAACGGCTCGTTGGGCTTCACGAGTCGCTTTCGAGTCCGGCGGATCAGGTATCGAGGCGTCGTGCGAGGTCGGTCGACCAGTGCAGATCGCCGTCGTAGATCACCGGTATCGAGGCGCTTTCGAGAAGGGTGAGGAGCTCCGCGCGCGCGAGTTCGATATCAGCGTTCACCCCACGGGGGTACGCACGGTCGTCCTCGCCGCAGGGCGGTCGGTAGGTGCCGCCGGTCGTCCCGGTTTCGACGACCTCGTAGGTCAGACGGAAGGTTTCGTCGCGCCGTTCGAGCCACGTTACTGCAGGCGGCCCGTGGCCGCCGGTCGCAAGCGTATGCGTGCCGTCGCCGACGACGGCGTAGTCCTTGCCCATCATGATCCGCCGCCTGGCGAGCTGGATTGCCCGTTCGATGTCGAACCCGTGGATCAACAGGCGCGCAAAGGCCGTCCCGACGGTCGCGGCGAGGTCGTTCAAGACTGCGGTAAGCGTTACCGCGCCGGCGACGCTACCGGCCTCGACGAGTCCGAGTCCCTCGTGATAGGAACCACACGCATTGAGGAAGAAGGTCCGCGTTCGAGAAGTATCGAGCGATGTAGTCGAAAGACCCCCATCCGAACAGCACAGTCCGTCCGTGTCGCAGTGGCCGATGAAGTGAACGAAGTCGTTCGGCGCTTCGAACACCCCTGCCAGTTCCGTTCTGGTGAGGTCCGTTTCGACCGTGACGTTCGCCGGCAGGTCGGCTGCGCGCTCGCGATAGATCTCGGCGACGCGGTCGTGTTCACCGCCCATCTCCCTGTCGTTGAACACCACGGCAACGTCCAACGGTGAGTCGCTATCGGCGCTCTCGCCGTTGCTGTCGTCGTTCGCATCGTACGTTAAGCGGTGTTCGTACGCGCTGTGTGTCGTTTTGAACACGTCGATGGGCGTTCCCGGCGCGAGCCAGCCGTGAGCGCGCCCGGCGTGGAGTTCCGGTTCGAGGCGATCGATCGTAGCGACGTCGCCCGTCCGGTAGAAGTCGTCGAGCGATTGCCGGAGGAGCCCCTTCCCGTCGAGTTCCGACGCGGAAGGCGAATACACCAAGCTGAGGTCGTCGAGCAGGTACGGCAGGCTTTGGGCGTTTCCCACGGTCGGCTCGACGTACGTCGAGAGGTGCCATTCGGGGAGTTCGGGGCGGAGTCGCGCCGACGGCACCTCACAGTACCGCCCCAAGCGCTCGGCGGGCGTCGTCTCGACGAGCCCGTCGCGTCGGAGGTCGAGGCGATCGAGCGCCGATCCGCCCGCGGGCGTCACCTCGGCGGGATCGATGGCTCGCGTAAGACAATCGAGCAGGAAGACTCGCCGGAGCATGGCCGCGACGTCGTGTTGGAACGCCGGCATCGGCCCGAATCGTCGCTCGAACCCGCCGGGCCCAGAGAGCACCGGTTTCTCCCGATCGCCGACCTCGACGGTCGCGCCGAGGTAGTACGCGAGCGGCGCGGCGACCAGTAATCCCTCGATCGATGCCGGCATCGAGAGCCGGAGACCGGTATCGGGCGTCGTAGCCCGAACGCTCTCGGGGATCTCGACACGATCGTCGAACTCGACCAGCGGTGGGTGACCTCTGAGCGCCGGATGCGACCGATCGGGGCCGGCCGTCCGGAGCGCGCTCGACAGATGTGTGAGCGCTGTCGCGACCCCGGCGGGCGTCTCCGGTACGACGATCGGCTCGGTAGCCAGTCGATTCCGACGGAACTCGATCGCGATCGGCGTCCGCCCGGGAAACGACACCGAGAGCTCTCCGTCGCCTTCCTCGATCCGCGCCGAACCGGCGAACCGAACATGCGTCCTCTCCCCCCGCGTTTCGACTTCGCTTCGAGGCCTCTCGCGCACGATCGATCGCTCGCCGCTCGTGTACGCGCTCGCGTCTCGATCCTTGGATCGCGTGGTCCCGTCGGATCGAAGCACGGGAAACGATAGATCGTACTCGCCGGACGGGAGATCCGTCGGCGTGGACCGGTCGGTGTGGATGTGCCGGCCCGCCGCCGTCGAGAGCGTAACCGGGGTCGATATCGACAGTCCCAGCGCCGACCCGGTGATCGTCGTGTCAGTAGGCAACGAGTTCTCGTACGCGGGTTCGGCGTGCCACTCCGGCGCGTCGAGAGCGAGCGTCCTCTCGCCGTCGGGCGCTCGTAGACCGCTCTCCGATACGACCCACTCGACCATCTAAATTCGTGGTATTTCCCCATGATACTATATCTTGCGTTGCTGTGAAAATTCGGTTCGGTCGTCGCGGCGTCGGCACGTCCACATCGAGTCGGCGTTCGGCTCTCCGTGGACGGTCGCCGTAGCTCCCTTCGAGCGTGCTCGATGAGACAGGCAGTGATTTATCTCCGTCGGGAATACAGTACGGGTATGCACCACGAGAGAGTCCGGGCGGTCGACCCGGCCGTGGCCGACGCGCTCGACGCCGAGGTCTCCCGACAGCATGACACCCTGGCGATGATCGCGAGCGAGAACCACGCGAGCCAAGCCGTCCTCGAAGCCCAGGGGTCGGCACTGACGAACAAGTACGCCGAAGGCTATCCCGGCGAACGCTACTACGCCGGCTGTGAGCACGCTGACGAGGTAGAACGCCTCGCAATCGACCGCGCGAAGGAACTGTGGGGAGCCGAACACGTCAACGTCCAGCCCCATTCCGGTACGCAGGCGAACATGGGCGTCTACCTCACGACCCTCGATCCTGGAGACCGGATCCTCTCGCTCGATCTCTCTCACGGTGGCCATCTCTCGCATGGCCACCCGGCGAACTTCGCGGGCAAACTCTACGAGGTCGCCCACTACGAGGTCGATCCCGAAACCGGATACATCGACTACGAGGAGTTGCGCGAAACTGCCGAGGAGTTCGATCCCGACATCGTCGTCTCGGGGTACTCGGCGTATCCCCGGGCCGTGGACTTCGAACGGGTACAGGAAGCCGCCGATGCCGCCAACGCCTACCACCTCGCCGATATCGCGCACATCACCGGTCTCGTCGCCGCCGGCGTCCATCCCTCGCCGGTGGGCATCGCCGACTTCGTCACGGGATCGACCCACAAGACGATCCGGGCGGGCCGGGGCGGCATCATCATGACTTCGGAAGAACACGCCGACGCGATCGACGCGGCGATCTTCCCGGGTGGACAGGGCGGCCCGCTCATGCACAACGTCGCGGGGAAAGCAGTCGGGTTCGCCGAAGCGCTCGAACCCGAGTTCGAGGAGTACGCCTCGCGGATCGTCGAGAACGCGCGCGCACTCGGCGACGCGTTCGAAGCCAGTGGACTAACCCTCGTCTCGGGCGGGACCGATACTCATCTAGTGCTCTGTGACCTGCGCGAATCACACCCCGAGACGACCGGCGGCGACGCCGAAGGCGCGCTCGAAGACGTCGGGATCGTGCTCAACAAGAACACCGTGCCCGGCGAGACCCGCTCGCCCTTCAATCCGAGCGGCATCCGTGCCGGGACCGCCGCACTCACGACCCGAGGGTTCGACGAAGCGGCCTGCCGTGAGGTCGGCGACCTGATCGCCCGGATCGTCGACGATCCCGAAGACGCCGACGTGCGCGGCGAGGTCAGTGACGCGGTCGACCGCCTCTGTGAGGAGCATCCGATCTATGAGTAACTCGATCGTCCGATCCACGACGGCTCGACGGCCGGATGTCGATCACACGGGAGCGTCGGTCCTCCCATGACTCGCGTTATCGACGGGAACGCGGTCGCCGAGGACGTCAGAAGCGATCTCTCGGCGTGCGTCGATTCCCTCGCCGACGCGGACGTGGTACCGGGCCTCGCGACCGTTCTGGTGGGCAATGACCCCGCGAGCGAGACCTACGTCTCGATGAAACAACGCGACTGCGAGGAGATGGGTCTCAATGGCGTCCACGTCGAGTTAGAGGCCGAGGCCTCGCCCGAGGAGCTCTACGATACCATCGAGGACCTGAACGCCGATCCGGAGATCCACGGCTATCTCGTCCAAGACCCGGTGCCCGATCATATCGACTACGACGAGGTCCTGCGCCGTATCGACCCGGCGAAGGACGTCGACGGCTTCCACCCCGCGAACGTCGGCCGCCTCGTCGGGGGCAACCCCCGCTTCAAGCCGTGTACGCCGCACGGAGTGCAGAAACTGCTCGAAGCCGCCGAGATCGATCCGGAGGGCAAGGACGTGACGATCGTCGGCCGGTCATCGATCGTCGGCAAGCCGCTTGCGAACCTGCTGTTACAGAAGACGGACGGTGGGAACGCTACCGTCACGGTCTGTCACTCCCGGACGGTGGATATGGCGGCGAAAACACGCGGGGCCGACATCGTGATCGCCGCCGTCGGCGTGCCGGAACTCGTCGACGGGTCGATGCTTTCGGAGGGCGCAGTAGTCATCGACGTCGGCGTGAACCGCGTCGAGGCCGACACCGAGAAGGGCTACGAGCTGGTCGGCGACGTCGAGTACGAAAGCGCCGAAGGAAAAGCGAGCGTTATCACGCCCGTTCCCGGCGGCGTCGGCCCGATGACCCGAGCGATGTTGCTCTACAATACCGTGAAAGCCGCGGGCGAGCAGGAAGGCGTCACGATCGACCTACCGTGAACTCGCCCGGGTTGTCGATCCCGCTCGACGAACTCGCCGCTCGGTACGGTGGCGACGTACGCCGCCGGGCGAACACGATTCCCCTCGCTTCGGAGCGGTGGGCGACGGTCGAAGCGAACGAGAGCGACTGGGGTGTTGGGGCCTTTTGTCATCACGAGGGTGCCGTCCTCCTGGTTCGCGAGGGGAACGAGTGGCTTCAACCCGGTGGAATTTGCGAACCGAACGAAACGCCCGAACAGGGCGCACGCCGGGAACTACGCGAGGAGACGGGCGTCGAGGCCGTTATCGAGGACCTGGCGGCGATCTCTACTCAAACGTTCGTCGACGAGAGCGACCCCTCGAAGCGCTTCGAGTTTCGCTTCGCGACCTTTCTCGCGACGACCACCGATCCGACGACGAGCGCCGACCCGGGACTCGATGGTGAGGGAATCGACGAGGTCGCGTGGATGGAGCAGGTCCCCGAGAACGCCTTCGAACGCGACCTCCTCGTCGACCTCTTCCGATCGGTCGTCGAGTAGCCGGACGCCGGCCAGCCGGGCTCTCTTCTAACTCAGAGACGCCCGAGCCGGTCGCGCGCGGTCGCGAGCGCCTCCTCGTCCTCCTCGCGTATCGCCCGGCCGACGTCCTGCGTGGCGCGAACGAGGGTTTCTACGGTCCGCAGGTCGATGTCGCCGTCGAGCGCCTGCACGCGTTTGACGTGTCCGGCGATCGACCCTGACACCTTCGTCGCCGCCGGATCGAGGTGGTCGTCGAGGTAGGTGCTGACCTCCCGGCGGTACTCCTCTATCGCCTTCGCGTACGCGAGCGCACGCGCGGTCCGTATGGTCTCGGTGGGTTCGGCCTCGATGTCGGGGACCGCCTCAACCGACGGCCGCTCACCCGCGTCGGCACCCCGAAGGAGCGAAAGGAGGTAGATCTCCTCGTTCTCGCCTGCGCGGCGGTCGCGCCGGTACTCGCGGGCAACGGCGCGTAGTTCCATCGCCGCGAGGTACGTGTCGTCGAACGCGAGCAGTTCGCCCCCCCGAAGGAAGCCCCGGCGACGGACGTACTCGCCACAGCGGGCGGTCGCCTCCTCGATCGCTTCCTCCCAGCGGTCCTCGCCCGCGAGGTCCCGTGCGGCGGTCAGGTCGAGGGTAACCGGGGCGGTCGTGTGGCGCTCGCGCTCGCCGACGCCGGTGCTCCGGAGGCTCCCGCAGTTCGGACACGAGACGTCCCCGGTCTCGTAGTACGACCACCGTTGTCCGCAGTCGCTACACTCGCGTTCGCCGCGGATGCGCATGTCGGGGCGTCGGTGCGGATCGGAGTTAACTCCCCTGCCGCCGACCGCGACGGTGGGTAGTGGCGACCCGCCGACCGGCGATCAACGGACGGCTGACCGGTGGGCGGCCGATCGATGGGCGGGTAATCGACGAGCGGGCGACCGGCGGACACGGTCCTCGGATCGGTCGTATCATATCGTTGCAGTAGTCTATATGCGTATAATACGGAGTCCATCGGCTCCTGATCGCAAAATCCTTCGACGGTGATCCCGTCGTCGAGCGCGAATCCGGTCGCATCGTCCCCACGATCGACGGCGTCCGCCACGAACTCCCCTCGGCTGACGCTACGGCTCTCGTCACGGACCTCGGCGAGACACTCGCCGGACGCCAGGAGTTCGTCCATACCGTCGGCGAGTGCCGCCCGGACGGCTCCTACATCGTTTCGCGCCGCGGGACGGATTCGGCTGGCCACCGAAAGTTTTCGATGAGGTGACACGGACTCGAAGAGTGTTACCGAACGCTTCCAGCGACGTTCGAAGCATACGATCTCGACAAGTCGGGAATCAGCGGCGGGCGCAGACACCTTCTCGTTCGCTTTTTCGCCGAGCACCTGGCCTTCCCGTGCGAACTGGTCGCGCGCCAGCCCCTGACCGCGCACGAGGACGAGTCGGGGGGAGGTCGAGCGGGCGAACGGACGAACGGGGAGACGAGCGAACGAGGAACGCGAGGCGGACTGAACGGATTCGAAGCGAACCGACGGCCGCCTGCAACGACGCCATGGCTTGCTCGCTTGTCCGACACGGACAGGATTTTTGCCCGCTCGGGTCCTTTCGGCGGCATGCGCGACGAAGCGGAGATCCGCGAGCAATACGAGTTCCTGTGTGACGAACTGGACGACGAGGAGATGCGCCACGAGGGCGTCCGGAAGCTGTTCACCCACTACCGCCGGGCGCTCGGGTGGGCGCTCGAAGAGGAACACATGTGAACCGCCCGCGCGGCGGTAGATTTAAGTCGTTATACCTATTACGTGAAAACGACGCTTCGCTTGGAGGGCCGAAGCGTCAGCGGGGACCAATTCAGGGCGGCAAGCGAACGAGACGGGCTTTTCTCCCTTCTCGTTCGCTTTCCTTGAATACCAACTCGCGAGACGCCTCTCCGATCGTGTAGACGACCCGATACTCCGGCATCGACCGGTCCGCATCCCGTGTCGTACGTGCTACTCGATCGACTATCACGCCCGATTGACGTACGAGGCCCTTCGTCGCCGGTTTCCGTCCGACACCCTGCTACGAGGTCGATCGATCGGGTCGACACGGCAACTCGCCGACAGGCCGGCAAACTTATTCCCGTTTGGGTAGTATCACCCTATCGAGGGCAATCCATGTACGATCTAACGGGGTTCCAGCGCGACCTGCTGTATACGATCGCGGGCAAGGACGAGCCACACGGGTTGGCGATCAAGGAGGAACTCGAGGAGTACTACGAAAAGGAGATCCACCACGGTCGACTGTACCCGAACCTCGACACGCTCGTCGATAAGGGACTCGTCGAGAAGGGCCAACGCGACAGGCGAACGAACTACTACACGCTTACGCGACGCGGCCGTCGCGAGATCGAGGCACGCCGCGAGTGGGAAGCTCAGTACCTCAACTGACGGAGCGACGAGGACCGGTCCGCTCCTCGGTCGCTTCGACAGCCTCGGTTCGTTCTCGGTTCGCAGGTCGGATCACCGGCACTCGATCGCGTCCGTGTCACACTCCAATCGAACCACTGATACGATACGCTCAGTGAAACGCGCGACGTGTCAGGACGCCGGTCAGCGACAGCGCGTCGATATCGAGGCTTCCGATCGGAACCCGATACGCTCGGTCGATAGGACCACGAGTGCGTGCGGGGGGCCCACGCGCCGAAACGTTCGTCCGAACTCTCAGCCGTTGGCGGTGATATATACCATCGGACCGACGACGAGCAGCCCGATTCCCAAGAAGAGAAAGGCCGGCGACTGAAGGCTCGCCGGCGTCATCAGGAACACCAACCCGAAGGCTATCGTGACCAGTGCGATCAACCGCTGGGATTTGAGCGGCAACGTCGCGAGAACCGAGAGAACGAACACCAACAGCAACACCTGTCCGACGTTGTACTGAATGAGGAACTGGTCGATCAACTGGAGCGGTAGGGCGAACATTCCTTTCCCGTTCTTCGCCGCCATGCGGGCTTTAACCTTCCGCTGGCCGGCTACCGCTCCCCACTCGTCGGTTCGGCGAAGTCGAGCGGCCGGCACCGATCGACCCGTTCCTCTCGTTTCGTCGTGTCGTTCCTGCCCGTCGGCGCGTTCCGGAACCGGACGGCGAAGCGCTTAGGCTCCGGCGCTGACTACGGGAGATATGAGCGAGAACACGGACGCGACCGACGACCTCGACGCGATCCGGCGGCGAAAGCGCGAACGAATGCGAGCCGAGGGCACGTCGTCGACGACGTCGGATCGATCGGCCGAAAGCGCCTCGGGCGGAGCCGACGCCGCCGCGAGCGACGATGACGCGCGAACGCCGACGGAGCCGGTCGCCGTCGACGGCACGGATGCGTTCGACGCCCTCCTCGATCGGTACGACGTCGTGCTCGCGGACTTCTCCGCGACCTGGTGTGGTCCCTGTCAGGTGCTCGAACCGATCGTCGAGCGCGTCGCGGATCGGTCCCCGGGCGCAGTCGCCTCGATCGACATCGACGCGAACCCCGACCTCGCACGGGAGTACTCCGTCCGGAGCGTCCCCCGATCTCGTCGCACAGCACGCGGACTGACGGCGGCTCTCGATCGGTCGCGTTCCGATCGCCTGCCGTTCCGTCGGGTCCCCCTGCCGTTAGTCCCCTGTTTCGTCGACTCGCCGTTCCTCGCCGGCGTGTGAACGACCGTGTCCGATCGTCGATGGGTCTTATACACGGGAGCACGGTAGCGAACGCATGTACGATCGGATCATCGTTCCGACCGACGGTAGCGATATCGCGGCCGGTGCCGCCGAGCACGCCTTCGACCTCGCGCGTGCGTTCGACGCGACGGTCCACGTGCTCTACGTCGTCGACGAGAGCGCCAGCCGCCTGGTGCTCGACACCGGGAGCGTCGGATCGGTGCTCGAAGTCCTCACGGAGGAAGGCGAAGCCGCGACCGACGCGCTCACCGAGGCGGCCGGCGACATCGACCTTGTCACTGAGGTCGTTCGGGGCGTCCGTATCGCCGACGCCATCGTCGAGTACGCCACCGACCACGACGCCGACCTGATCGTGATGGGCACCGAGGGCCGTCACGGCGTGAAACGCCTCGTCGGCAGCGTCACCGAGCGCGTGCTCGCCCGAACGCCGATACCCGTGCTCGCGCTGTCGGCGGCCTCCCTCGAAGCGGACGAGGCCGATACCACGGTCACGGAACGCGTCGAAGCGGACGAGGAGTAGCGCCGAATACGGCCGCCCTACCGGCGTCGGCTCTCACTCGGCGACGTCGACGCGTTCGGCTCCCGCGATCGCCGCGATCGACTCGGGAGCGATCGGGAACACCGCTTGGGGAGTGCCGGCGGCGGCCCACACCTCCTCGAACCCCGCTAACGTCTCGTCCAGGTAGACGGGAACCCGCTCGTCGTGACAGAAGGGCGGCACGCCGCCGATCGACCACCCGAGCCGGTCGCGGATCTCGTCGGCGCTCGCGATCCCGACATCGGTCTCGGGAACGCCGCGAACGGCGGCGAGTTTCGCCTCGCTCACCCGGTTCGCACCGCTCGCGACCACGATCACGAGGTCGGGCGCGCGAAAGACCAGCGAACTCGCGATCGCGGCGACGTCACAGCCGATCGCGCCCGCGGCGTCGGTGGCGGTCTTCGTCCCCTCGGGGAACTCCCGTATATCGATCGAGAGGCCGTGTTCGGCTTCGACGCGGGCTCGAAATTCGGTGGCGCGTGGATGCATACCCTTCGTCGCCACGGCCGCGAGTAAAAACTCCCGCCCCCGCTCGCTGGTGGTTCCGACCGCACACGGCATCCTAACGCCCGCAGTACTCACAACACACACAGCACCCATAGCCTCTTTTCCCCGTGCGACGCTACCCCTTGTATGAATCACGACCGCGGTGAGCCCACGGGCCACGAGGCCACGGTAAAGGGCATCGGTATCAGCGTCGAGAGCGAGACCGGCGGCGAGGGGGAGGGGCAGGGCATCGATGCAACTCGCGCTCCAGGGCAAACCCTTCGACCGACCCCTCACCCACGACCTCCTGGTCGACATGGTCGCCGAATTCGGCGGCGCGATCGATACGATCCGCATCGACGACTTGGCCGAGAGCACCTTCTATGCCAAGATCGATGCCGAGCAGTACCGCGATGGCGAGCGCAGAAAGCTAACCTTCGACGCCCGGCCGTCCGATGGGATCGCGCTTGCGCTCCGGGTCGACTGCCCGATCACCGTCTCCGATACCGTCCTCGACGAGGCGGCACACTCGCCGGACGATCTGGATATGCACCGGCTCGACGACGAGAGCGATCGCTGGTAGTTCGATACGGTTCGCGAACGGCGTCTAAGGACATCCGGTTCGTGTTCCGGCCGTGTCCCGTCTCACCTGGTCTCGTCGATGTCGAGTGCCGTTTTCGACTGGATCCAGGCGGTGTGGTCCCGCTCGTCGTAGATGACGGTCGAGCCGTCCTTCGCGCGGAAGGCGGCGACGTGTTCGGTCGGAGCGGGCGGTTCGGCCGACGACTCGGTCGGGGGTTCGGGGTCGGAGGGACTCATTCGTGGACGTGTGGGAGGGTCGTGTTCGTACTGGCGATGCCAACGTCTCACACTATGTGGCCGATCGTATAAGTATATGTGGTATAATGGCATGTTTAGACCCCCGACGGATATCGGGATGCTCTCGCTTTCGCGCCGCTCGACACGCCCGGCAGTGGACTGTACGACAGTAGCCCGCTGGGACATCAAGATGGGTGAAAGAGGAGGCGCTGTGATACCGGTCGTCGGCATATGGGCAACCGACACGAGGGTAGGGGGAAAGGGAGCCATCGGTTACGAAGCCAGTGGTTCCGGCCTACTCGGGCCTACTGGCGTCGTCGAACGGATCAACCGGTAGCACAGAGCGAAAATGATTTTGGCCGCTCTAAAGATAAGTTTCTAGCACGGAAAGGTTTAAGAGCGAAGCTACCTTAGAAGGAAGTGAGATGAGTGAAGCACGCGCTACCGAAACGAACGTCCGTCAGAAGGCCGGCACGATCGAAGACGAGAACCCCGTCCGCCTCGACAGCGACAAGGCCGAACAGATCGTCGACGCGCTCAACACCGAACTCGCGACCGAGTACGTGATCTACCACCAACTCAAGAAACACCACTGGGACGTCGAGGGCGCGGAGTTCCTCGACTTGCATCTGTTCCTCGAGGAGGCCTACGAACGCGTCGAGGAGAACGCCGACGCGATCGCGGAACGGATCACCGCCCTCGGCGGCGTGCCGGTTTCGAGCCCGTCGAACCAACGGGAAGCCAGCATCGTTTCCTTCGAAGGCGAGGACGTCTACGACGTCCGGACGTCGCTCTCGAACGACCTGGAGGCCTACGGCGACCTCGTAACGACGATGCGTGAGCACGTCGAACTCGCCAGAAATCTCGGCGATCACGCGACCGCCGAACTGGTCAGCCGACACCTCGTCGACTTCGAGGAGGACGCCCACCACTTCGCACACTACCTCGAAGACGACAGCTTAGTGATCGACGAAGCGGTTCATACCGCCGCCGACTGAGCGCGGCGACACCGCTCTCGAACGGTTCTTGATTCTTCGACCGATCGCTGCCGAGCGCTCGCGTTTCGGCCGGCCGTTCCTCGCCGCGAGACGGGCTACCGATTCGATCGTTCGGGGTCCCTCGGCGAGCGGGTTCGACGCGGACCACTCTCGGTCGTGACCGTCGAGGAGCACAACGAGGACTGCACAGTAAAGCGCTGAAGAGGTCTTACTGATCGAGGGCAACGGTTAGGCTCGTCGCGATCCACCCATCGGAGTTGTCCTCTTCGATGAACACCGTTCGATCGGGGTTCGTACGGTGCGTGGAGACGCGAACCCGTTCCGGGTCGTCGGCGTCGCCCGTGGACTCAGTTTCCGTATCCGGTGACCGGGGAGAGGCTACCATGCCAGGAATTAGGCGATCCTAATTCTAAAAGGGTTTTGGTCGACCTAACGAAGCCGCTCAACGACAGCCACGCTACTCGTCGAAACGCGGTACGAACGAAGAACTGAAACGACGACGACACGAACGGGGACGGTGCGTCGAGGGACGAGTCCGGAGCGTCCGAGAACGAAGCCGGTTACAACGCGAGCCAGTCGGTCGTAATGTCCTCGTCCTGGAGGTGCCAGCGCTGTTCGGACTCGCCGTCCTCGACTCGCAACTGAATGACCGCATCGAACGCCGGGGCGAGCGTTTCGATCGGATCGACGCCGTATTCGACCGGGAAGTGGACGTGGCCCATGGCGTTCGCCCTCCGGATCTCACCGCCGAGTGCGTCTAGGAACTCGAAGACGTCGCGCTCGTCGTGTTCTTCCAGCAGCGGCGACAGCGAGTCGATACACACCCGCAACTCCGCGGACGCGAGCGGGCCCTGCGCCTCGACCGCGCCGATCGCCTCGGAAATCGCCTCGCCGAGCGGATCGAGACCGTTACCCTCGACGAGCTTCGTCGATATCGAGCCGACCGAATCGGTCGACTGTATCGCGGCGGCGCTCCGAGTTTTTACCTCCCGATCGATGAGCGTGATCGATCCCGAACGCGGCTCGTTCGTCGGCAATCGTCGATCGATATCGATACCTCCGTCCGTGGAGACGAGTATCCGATGACGAGGCCCCGCGGTCGCGTCACCCAACAGCCGCCGACACGCGTCGAGTTGTGTACAGTCGCGGCCCTCCCCGACCACGAGCACGCTCGATCCCCTCCGTTTGAGCGCCGACAGCGCCTGTGCGAACAGCGCCGTTTCCGAGGCGCCCATGTCCCCGTTCGTAGGCATCTCATACGCGTTACGAACCGACGTCGAATAAATATTTTGGTGTGGTGGGCCTACGTATGACATAGAGTAGGCTGAAATTAACTGCGCGGAACAGTCGTTCCGACCTTCCGATCGTCCTCGGTCCGTTGTTTCACCGTTCGCGGGGCCCCCGTTCGTATCGGTGTTCAGAGCGGTTCGAAGCGGTAGCCGTCCCATCCCTGACTTTCCGGTTCGCGGATCCCCGCGCCGGGGGCGCGGACCTGTTCGACGTAGACCGGTTTCACTCGATCGCCGATCGCGACTTCGTCCGTCGTGAGGCCGCCGATCGCGCGCACCGTCCCGCCTTCGTTCGGAGCCCCGTTCTCGCCGTCGTCGTTGGCGCCCGGACTGTTGTCGTTCGAACGACCGTCGCTCGCGCTACCGCTTTCGGTACCGTCGTCGGACGTGTCGAGGTCGAACTCAACGATTGCCACGCTGTTCGGTTCGCGGACCCCTGGTGGCGTCGCGAATGCGCTCGTCCATGTTACGACCGTTGCAGTGCGCTCGGCCAGGTCGATCCGCCCGTCGGGGACGTCGCCACAGTCGGGACAGCGCGGATGGGGCGGGTGGTGGTAATGGCCGTTCGGACAGCGGGCGGCTTCTAACATCAGGGAGCCTCTACGATCGTCGTCGTCACGCAGTTGCCGAACCCGCCGACGTTACAGGCGAGGCCTACGTCGGCGTCGACCCCCCGCGCGCCGGCCGTCCCGAGCAACTGGTGTACGATCTCGTAGACCTGTGCGACGCCGCTCGCGCCCAACGGATGGCCCTTCGATTTCAGCCCTCCGGACGTGTTCACCGGGAGGTCGCCGTCCCGTTCGGTCATCCCGTCCTCGGTCGCCTCCCACGCGCGGCCCTTCTCGACGAATCCCAGGTCCTCCAACTGGAGGAACTCGAGGATCGTGAACATGTCGTGCAGTTCCGCACAGTCTACCTCCTCGGGACCGTACCCGCTTCGTTCGTAGGCGCGCCGACTGCTCTCGACGACGCCGCCCATCGTTGTCGGATCGCCGCGTTCGTGGACGACGTGCGTGTCAGTCGCCCCGGCGATCCCGGCGACCCGGACGTACTCGTCGGTGTACTGCTTGGCTACCTCCTCAGAACAAAAGAGCAGGGCCGCGCTCCCGTCGGTGATCGGACAGAAGTCGTACAGTCGGAGGGGATCGGCGACCATCGGGCTCTCCATCGCTTCCTCGATCGTGATCTCCTTCCTGAACTGAGCGTGGGGATTGTCGACGCCGTTCGCGTGGTTCTTCACCGCGACGCGCGCGAGGCTCTCGCGGGGCGCGTCGTAAGCGTGGAGGTACTGCCGAGCGGCCAGCCCGGCGAAACTCGGCAGCGTGAGACCGTGTTTGTACTCGACGGGGTGGGTGATCGAGGCGATCACGTCGGTCGCTTCAGGGGTACCTCGGTGGGTCATCTTCTCGCCGCCGACCAACAGGGTCATGTCCGACGCTCCGCTGGCGATCGACTGCCAGGCGGCGTGGATTCCGGCCCCACCCGACGCGCTCGTCTGGTCCACCCGCTGGGCGTACGCTGGGACGAGTCCGAGATCGTGGGCGAGTGCGTTCATGACTCCCGTTTGCCCCTCGAACTCGCCGCTCGCCATGTTCGAGACTAACAGGTGGTCGATCGCGTCGGGAGCCACCCCTGCGGTGTCGAGGCATTCGCCGCCGGCCTCAGCGAGCAACTCCCGGATCCAGGCGTCGCGCCGGCCGAACGTCGTCATCGACGCACCGATGATACAGACCGTCATTACGTTTCCTCGGGACGCCTCCTCGCCATGTCTCGTGGATCGATCGGACGATACCCTCTTGATGCTTGCGACTATCGACAACTGATCATGTCGCCACCGCCGGCCGTCGATCGGCGTTCGATGTTCACCGCCGCCCGCCATCCATCGTCCATCGTTCGGGTTCTCTCCTCGGCATCCGTCGTCCTCCGTGTCGACACCGCGCAGTGGGTTTAAGCGAAACGAGCACCGAGAGGCCAGCCATGGTAGATACGACACCAGTGGTCGTCGAGGCGCTTCGCACTCCGCAGGGCAAGAACGGCGGCGTCTACGAGGACGTCAGATCCGAAGACCTGGTAATCCCGCTTGTCAACGAGACCCTCACTGGAACCGGCCTGTCAGGCGCGGAGGTGGACGACTTCATGCTGGGGTGTGCCCAGCAGCGCGACGAACAGGACAACAACGTCGCCCGCATCGTCTCGTTGCTGTCGGATCTCGGCGAGTCGGTCCCGGGAACGACGATCAACCGGTGGTGTGCCTCTTCGGCGCAGGCGATCACGAGCGCCGCCAACGCGATCCAGGTCGGCCAGCGCGACGCGATCCTCGCCGGGGGGGTCGAGAGCATGACCCGCGTTCCGTTCCCCGATGCCGGCGCGGATACGATCCATCCCCGGATCTCCGAGGTCTATGACCAGGATCGATTGCGGATGGGCATGACCGCCGAAACCGTCGCTGAAAACTACGACATCAGCAGGGAAGCCCAGGACGAGTTCGCCGTTCGCAGTCACGAGCGCGCCGCAGAGGCCACCGATTCGGGCCGGTTCGACGACGAGATCGTCCCGATCGATACCCCTGATGGCACCGTCGAGGAGGACGAAGGCATCCGCCGGGACACCTCCGTCGAGGCGCTCGCCGACCTTCCCACGGTATTCAAAGACGACGGAACGGTGACTCCGGGCAACGCCTCCCAGATCTCCGACGGGGCATCGATGACTCTACTGACCAGTCGCGAGTTCGCCGACGAGCACGGTCTAGAAGTCTTAGCCGAAGTCGGAAACCACAATGTCGCGGGCGTCGACCCGCGCGAGATGGGTATCGGCCCGATTCCGGCGGTAGAGGGTCTGCTAGAGCGTGCGAACAGGAATATCGACGAGTACGACTTGGTCGACCTGAACGAGGCCTTCGCGAGCCAGTGTCTGTACTGCCAGCAACAACTGGGCGTCGACGACGGCAGATACAACGTCAACGGCGGTGCGATCGCGATCGGCCACCCGCTCGGCGCGACCGGCGCGCGCATTCCCGTCACCCTGATTCACGAAATGGGAAAACGCGACGCCGAGCGCGGGATCGCCACCGAGTGCGTTGGCTTCGGCCAGGGCGCGGCCATCGAGTTCTCACGGCCGTAACGCTCGCTCGACCCACACGAGCTACTTTTCCGGTCGGACGTCGACCGACGGCACCCATACGAGGCGGGCGCGTGGCCGGCAAGAGCCATCGCCGCTGTACCGGGAGCGTTCCGATCCGACGATCGTTCGTCACCTCCGTGCTCGCCGTCGCGTTCGATACACGCGCCGAGCATGCCAGAAGGGTAATACGGACGGCTTACACAGCCACGTGTCATGCAACTGCTTCAACTGCTCGTCCCGACCGACCAACTCGTCCCGGTGACCGGCGCATTGGACGACATGGGTGGCGGTCATCACCGACGGCGACGCCGCCACCGACGCCGACCTCGGGCTCGAGGAACTCGACGACCGATACGTCGAGGGTCCCGATGAGGGTCCCGGGCTCGACTACCGGAGCCTGCGCTAGCGCGCGGAAGACCTCACGCCCGGCCGGCGGACGTATATCGCCTTCGCCGCGCTCAGCGCGATCGTCGCGGTCGCCGGTCTCCTGTTGAGTTCGGCGACCGTCGTCGTGGCGATGGTGATCGCGCCCTTCGCCGGCTCGTCGCTGTCGGCGGCGGTCGGAGTAGTCATCAACGATCGCGAGATGGCTGTCAGCAGTATCGTATCACAGCTGCTCGATCTCGGCGTTGCCCTTCTCAGCGCGGTCGGAGTGAGCCTCGCCGTCAGGCAGAGTTCGTTCGTTCCGCCGTCGCTCGTTATCACCCGACTCGACCAGGTGGCGGCCTTTATTACGCCGAGCCTGCTCGCGCTCGCGATCGCGGTCGCCGCCGGCGCGGTCGGTGCCCTCGCGCTCGCGACCGATCTGCCCACGGCGATCACCGGCATCGCGGTCGCGGCGGCGATCGTCCCGGCCGCCGGCGCGGCCGGCGTCGGTCTCGTCTGGGGCGAACCGCTCGTCGTCATCGGTGCGATCGTTCTGCTCGTCATGAATATCGTCGCGATCAATCTCACCGCTTACATCGGGTTGATCGCGCTCGGCTATCGCTCCTCGATCATCGAGGACGCCCGCGAGCAACTCACGCTCAGCGCGCGAACCGGCGTGTACGCGGTTGCGACCATCGTGTTCGTGCTCGCGTTCGCGCTTGCGGTCTTCGGGACCTATCAGTTCCTTACCTTCGAGCAGTCGGTCAACGAGAAAGTCCAGACCACGCTCGACGACGATACCTACCAAGCGCTCGAACTCATGGGCGTCAGTACCTCCTACACCGGCGACGTGTTCAATATCGGCGGCGACTCCTCGGTGACGGTGACGGTCGGACGTACCTCCGAGAGCGACTACCCGATGTTACCGACGGTCCTGCAGGATCGTATCAGCGAAGCGACCAACCGGCCGGTCACGGTTCAGGTGCGCTTCGTCGACTACGAGCAGGCACAGGCTAGTAGCTCGTCCTCGCGCGTTTCGGCCGCCCCGACCGACGCTTCGGTGACTCGGCGTTCGGGCACGGCACCGGGTGTCGTGTAGCCCCATCGTCCTTCGCCGTCTCCGACCTCCCGTTTGCCTTTCCGTTTCGGTTTCCCTTCCGGTCGTCGTGGGCCGTACACGACGTCGAACCGGTTCGAGCGTCCTCGAACGGCTTCGGACCCGTGCCCGTCAGTGAGGAACTGCGTCCGTCGGTCGTATTCGGTTACCGACGCGAGGCGAGCCGATAGAGCCCGAAGACGGTCACGCCCACCACCGCGCCGTACCACAGCGTTCCGACGCGAATCACGAGCGTCGCGGCCGCGGCGACCGCACTCGAAAACCCGAGCGCGAGCAACGTCCCGACCATGCTCGCCTCCGTCGCTGCGAGCCCTCCAGGCAGGAGGCTCACCGCGCCGACGACCGACCCCAGTCCGAAGACGAACAGCCCCTCGACGACGCTCGCCGCGCTCGCGAGGCTGTCGAGTACGAGCCAGAGGGCAGCTCCCTCTAACCCCCACGCGAGCAGGCTGATCGCCGTCGCCACGGCGAGGGGACGCGGCCGAAAGAGCGCGTACGAGCCCTCGTAAAACGACTCGATCGCCCCGGCGTGCTCGCCGATCACGGGAAGCGCCCGCGATCGCTCGATCAGCGCGAGGCAGGCGCGTCGCCACTGGAGCAGGGCCAATCCGCCAAGAAAGGCGAGGGCGACGGCCGCGAGCAACGCGGCCGACCGATCGTAGACTACGACACCGAGGGCGGCCAGGCCCGTGAGCGCGAGCAGGTCGGTGACGCGCTCGGCACCGACGACGGCGGTCGTCGGGCTTACTGGTACGTCCTCCAGATCGCGCAGGAACCACGCCTTCCAGACTTCGCCGACTTTCCCGGGCGTGACCACGAGCATCAACCCCGAAAAGAAGGCGAGCGCGCTCGATCGGAGGGGGACCTCGATACCGAGTTCGCGCAGGTAGTACGCCCACTTCGCGAAGCGGACCAGATAGCCCACGGAGGCGAGGCCGACCACGGCCAACAGGGTATCGAGATCGACCTCGGCGATCGCCCTCGCGACCCGGCTCGCGTCCCCGAGGAGGAACAGCGCGAGAAAGACCCCAACCGAGAGCACGGCGGTCAGCCAGAGTCCGTGATCACGAACCAATCGCCCGCCGCGCCGGAGGTAGCCCCTCGTTCGGCCGGCCCCGCCGGTACGGTCGTGTTCGCTCATGGTCGTCGTGACCGCAGTGGTTGTGATCGTGGTCGCAGTGATCGTAGCCGTCGTGACATCTCAACGCCGTCCGTCGGTGGATGATGTCGTCGGTCCGGTATGGACGTATCGGCTCATGCTCGTCGCCGGCGGAACTGGTGGACTTTCGTCGCGACGTGGCCCGAGAGATACCTTCCACGGCCGAGCGCCCGGGTCTCCCCCGCTCGGATGGCGTTCAGTAGATCGCCGCGGCACTGGGTGACCGCGCGGCCGACTTCCATCGGGAAGTGTGCGTCGCTACCCCCGGTTTCCGCGAGTCCGTGTCGGGCGGCGAACCGCTCCGACTCGGCGTTGTATCGCGGTCTGACACATCGTGAATTACGGGTTTCGACGCCGTCGACGGCGTCGGCGATTCCTGCCAGGTCACGGTCGTAGACCTGGCGCAGGCGGTCGAACGGGTGGGACAACACTGCGACGCCGCCCTGCTCGTGGACGGTTTCGATGACCGTCAGGGGATCTGCCTGCGGGGGTGTCTCCCTGACGTCGAGCGCGAGCAGATGGCCCTGGGTCGTCGTCACCTCGACGCCGGCGATCACGTCGAGTTCGCTACCCAGCCCTGAGACGGCGTGGCGCACCGCTTCGACACCCTCGGTGGTGTCGTGGTTCGTAATCGCGATGCCGTCGAGTCCCGCCTCGCTCGCGGCGTGAGCGATCTCCGCAGGGCTCGCTCCCGAACACGGCGAGACGTCGGTATGGACCTGGAGGTCGTACCGGCGGATCGGTTCCCCGTCGTCTCCGCCGTTTCCGTCGTTTGCAGTCGTTGTGTCAGCCTCACTCGTATCCGCCTCGCTCGCCCTCGTATCGATCGTGCTCACGAGAGCACCCCGATGAGCAAGCTTGGTATCCCATACAGCACTGCGATGGCCGTCGCCGCCCAGAGAACGAGATTGACCATCGAGGGCCGATCAGTCAGCAGGTACTCCGGTCGGCCGGCGATGTCGGTGGTATGGACGAGGTGGTGATAGCGAAAGAGGCCGAAAAAGGCGAACGGAAGCGTGAGCATCATCGTCGCGTCCGCCCGGAAGAAGGTATAGAGCGCGTAGGCCATGAGCAACGTCGCCGTCACCACCACGAGTAATTGATCGACGCTTTCGGTGGTATAGGACCCGAGCGTGCCCCGAGTCCGTTCGGGGTCCGCGGAGGCTCCGAGTTCGTGGCGGCGTTTCCCGAGCGCGAGCACGAGCGCCAGGAGGAACGTACAGACGATCAGCCACGGGCTCAAGAACACGTCGATGGCGAGGACGCCGGCGATCGCCCGGAGCACGAACCCGACCGCGACGCTGATCACGTCCGCGAAGAGGACGTGTTTGATGTACGCCGAGTACAGCAGGTTCTGTCCGAGGTAGATAGCTAACACCGCGACGAGCAACGGCCCGACGGCGAGCGCGAGCGCGAAGCCACAGACGAGCAACGTAGCGGCGAACGCGGCGGCCACAGGAACCGAGACCTGCCCGCTCGCGATCGGACGGTGACGCTTTTCAGGGTGACGGCGATCCGCTTCGACGTCGGAGATGTCGTTGATGACATAGGTCGCCCCCGCGACGGCAGTGAAGCCACAGATCGCGAACAACACGGCCGTCCACGCTTCGGGGTTCAAGAGGTTGCGCGAGAAGGTGATTCCGAGCAGGAGCACGCCCTGTTTGTACCACTGCTGGGGCCGGATCTCGCGGGCCAATCCCGTAAGCGTCGAGAGCGTCCCGGCAGCGAGCGAGGAGTTCGACATGTCGGCGTGACTCCGAGAACGACAGCTGCGGGCTAAAGTGCTATGGCTTACAGCGCCACGTCGTGTCCCGTGTCCGCACGTGACGGCGCTCCCCGGCGACGACCCCGCTTCGCCGTCGATCCGCCCGTTTTAGGGCATCCGTCGTCCACCGAGTGACACGAACGACGCATATGTCGACCGACGCGACCACCGATCCGACCGCCGAGGAACACGACCCCCGAGACCGACCCGCATCGTCGGCATCGCCGCCCGCTACCGCGCGCCCGTTCGTCGCCCTCGTTCCCGCGCTCGCCGCCGGGATCGTCGTGTATGTCGCGTACCTGTTCACCCATCCCTATCCCGCGCTCGGCGGCGGCCTGTTTCTCGCGATGGCTGAGGCCGTCGCGGCGAACGGCTACGCCCTACCCGCACGGATCGCCGGCTACACTCCTGGAGGGATTCCCTTCGCGTACCCGCCGCTCGCCTTCTACCCGCTCGCGTTCCTCCTCAACGCCGGTCTCGATCCGCTGGCGATCACCCGCTTTCTCCCCGGCTTGCTTACGATCTGTGCTCTGATTCCCACCTACGCGCTGGGTCGACAGCTCTTAGGCTCGGACGCCGAAGCCGGCTTCGCGGCGCTCGTCGTCGCGACCAGTCCTGCGGTGCTCACCTGGCACTTGTCTGCGGGCGGCGCGGTCCGCACGCTCGCCTTCTTTCTCACGGTCTGTGGGCTCTACGCTGGCTATCGGCTGTTCTGCGACGGCGATCGGCGATGGGTGTTTCCGGCCGCGATACTGTTCGGACTCGTCGTACTCACTCAACCCGTTGTATCCCGTGCTGTTCGGGTTCAGCCTGCTTTAATTCTACCTCGCTCGCGATCGCTCGCTCCGCGGCCTCGCGCTCGGCGCGGGCGTCGCCGGCGGGGGCGTAGCGCTCGCCGCGCCGTGGTGGCTCACCGTGGGTGTCCGACACGGATTCGGAGTCTTCGCCCGAACGGCCGGCTCCCGGCTCGCTATCGGCCAGGGGTTGATCTGGTTTCCGACGAACTTCGCGTATCTGCCCGAAACGCGATTCCTCGCGCTCTGGCACGTCCTCCTCGTCCTCGGAGCGCTCTACTTCCTCGCACACCGCCGGTACTTCCTCGTAGGCTGGCTCGCCGCAGTGGCGCTTGCCTATCCCGAATCCCGATTCTTGCTGTTCGTCGGAGCTTTTCCGATCAGTGCGTGGACCGGGGCTCTAACCCCGAGCGTCGCGATCGAGTCGTTACGCTCGCAGTGCTCTCGGTGCTCGCGCTCTACGGCCTCACGACGGGAGCGCTCTACGCTGCGAACTACGAGCCGATCCCCGAGCGTCCGCTCGATCGCCTGCTCGCCGACCCGCTGCCCGCGTACGTCGACGGTGCGGACGTCCGCGCGATGAACTGGGTCGGCCGGAACACACCCACCGATGCGAGGTTTCTGGTCGCCGGCGACGCCGCCGAGTGGTTTCCGCTGCTCGCGAACCGGACCTCGGTCGCCTCGCCGTGGGGCGCAGAATGGCTCCCGCCGCTGCGGCGCACGGAGCAGATCGAGCAGTACAGAGCGGCCGCCGAGTGTCGTACCGAAAGCTGTCTCACCGACGTACTCGACCGGACCGCCGTCTCGCCGACGTACCTCTACGTCCCGCGGGAGGGTTCGCGGAGCTGGACCGCCCGCGATGAACTCTCGAGCGATCAATGGCGCGAACTGGTGGAGCAGTTCGAGCGCTCGAACCGGTATGGAATCGTCTACCGCAATCGGGGTGTGCTGATCGTCCGGTCGCTCGACCCACCCCAGCCGAACGACCGCTCGTCCGTGAGGTCTGCTCCTGCGCACTCGCTGGGATCGTCTTCGCCCGCTCATCCGACGCGACCGCGCTTACCAGATTCCCTGTTTTCGGTCCATCCAGGTGACGACGAGTACGTGTGGCAGTGTCAACACCGCCAGCAGGACAAGATACAGCGCGATCAGTCCCGAAACGTCGGCGACCGGTGCTAGGAGATAGAGTCCGGCGAAGATCACGAGCGCACCGGCGGTGAGCGGCGCTGCTTCCCGGGCGAACCGGACGAACCCGCCGACGACCGGGTCGGTTGGCTCCATGCTATCGGTACCGTCGCCGAGCGCGATCACGCGGACGACGTGGCGAAGCGAGTGCCACAGACAGAAGTACAGCCCGACGGCGAGCACCGGCGGCACGGTGAGGAAGAAGGCCCAGAGAAAGAGCGTCTCGGCGGCGTCGAGTCGCCAGACCCGCTTTCGACCGACGCCTTCCGCACGCCGGTAGCCGATCACGAGCGCTCCGATCGACAGCGCCGCGAGCCCGCCGCCGAGCGCGAGGCGTACTGATACGGTAAAGACCGGATCGAGAACCGTGATCGCGCTCGGATCGAACAGCCCCGTTACCGAGCGGGTGATCTCGCGATAGGTCCCCGGAAACGAGAGCAGGGGCACGATCATCGGGAGCCCGCCCCGGACGGCGAGACCGAGCGCTCGTTGGGTGCGCGAGCGCAGATGGGTCCGTTCGGGGAGCGCGACGAGGACGTACAGGTCGCCCTGGCCCCAGTGAAACCACGTCAGCGCGATGAAGAAGGCGAACGACGACGCCGGCGCGAGAAGCCACCCCAGTAAGTACGCGCCGCCGGCGAGAAGGTACAGTACCGCGACGACCGCGAGCGGGCGGTCGAATCCTCCGTTTCGGTCCTCCGAACCGCCGACGCGCGCCGCCGCGAGGTGATCGACCGCCCCGTGGGGTAAGCCGAGTACGAGCACGCTCGCGAGAAACGGGACGTACTGTGCCCATCGCGGTATCGCGAATCCGAAGAGGAAGGGGAGCGAAGCGAGTCCGAGCGCGATCCACGCGGGGGCAAACACCGTCCGTTCGAGCCGGTCTCCCGTGCCGGCGGCGAGCGACGCACCCGCGCTCACGCGTCCCGCCGCTCCCGTCGGTTCATCTCGTCTCTCCGCTCCGATCCGCTCGTTTCCTTCGTTCTCGTCGCCCGTTCGGCGTCGTTCGAGCGTTTCGAGGCTCGCGTTCGTCCGATCGGTACCAGTCCCGAGAGACCGTAGGCCGCCCCGCCCGCCCGAACTCGTGCGAGTACCCAGTGAAAGAGCAACAGTCCCTGCACGACGAGCGCCGTCGTCACGAGGAAGAACGCCGGTTCTTCGATCGGTAATCCGAGCACGTCGAGCCCGGTCGTGTGGGCGGGTGAAAGCCGCCAGATCCCGAGCCCGATGGCGATCCGGTCGACGAGGCTCAGATACAGCGTCGGAACGGCGACCGAGAGCGCGAGCAGGCGGCCGTTGCGCCATAGTACCGGTCCGCCGAGCGCCCACTGGAGCGCCGCGATCGGGGCCGCCCAGACGGCGATCGCCCCGAGATACAGGCCTTCGGGAACGCCGAGCACCCACACGCCACCCGCCGCGACGGCGAGCCAACCGGCAGTGCCGAGGAGACGGCTCCGAAGACCGACCGCACACTCCGGGTCCGGCGTGTAGCCGAGCCAGTGGAACCACAGCCCCGCGAGCACCGGCTGGAGGACGAAGAAGGCGTACTCCTCGATCGGTGCCAGCCAGATTCGGGCGAGGATCGTTCCCTCGCCGTAGGTCCAGACGCCCTGAGCGATGAGGTAGTTGTCCCAGGGCGTCGTGTAGACCGTCGCGATCGTCGCCAGGAGGGTAATGCCGGCGAGCGCTTCCCGCGGACGGGGTACCCGGCCCGAGAAGGCGAGGAGCGCGACCAGCACTGCGATCGGCGGGAGCACGAACAGCAGGTGAAACGCCGCGTAGGAAAGCGGAGCGCTCATTTCGGATCGATCTCGCGAGGTCGCCGGCGGAGGGATAGTTCCCGCGCTTGACGCTTCGGCTCCGATCGACGCGTCCCCCGTCCCATACCGATCGTACGCGGAGCGGGCGACTAATGGCGGTGTCGCTTCAAGCCTCGACCTCATCCGGCGGTAGGGGTATGTAGGTCCCGCTCGTACCGGCTGTATGAGCGAATCAGGTCCTCCGGAGCCGTCGGTTCTCGCCGTCGGCGAGCGCGCGGCCGTCGCCCGAACCCTCCGCCGGGAGAACGGGGACGAACACGTGATCGCGGAGCCGAGCGCCGAAGCCGGGCTCCGACGTCTCTCCGGCGACGAAGTAGACGCCGTCGTGAGCGAGTACCGCCTCCCCGGTATCGACGGGGTAGGGTTTCTGCGTGCCGTTCGAGCCGAGTTCCCCCGACTCCCGTTCGTGCTGTCGGTCGCCGACGGCAGCGAGGAGCTCGCGGCCGAGGCGATCGAAGCGGGCGTGAGCGAGTACGTCCCCCGCGGGGAGAACCGAGACGCTCTCACCCGTCGCCTCGACGCGGCTCTCGACGCGACGGACACAGGCGAGGCCAGTGCAACGACGGGAACGGGGGCGGACGGCGACGACGTCGAATCGCCCGAGGCGCACGCTACGAACGAACCGATCGCGGCCGCGCTCCGATTGAAAGAACGCGCGATGGACGAGGCCCCGGTCGGTATCACGATCGCCGACGCTTCCGAACCCGACACCCCGCTGGTCTACGTCAACGACGCCTTCGAGCGGATCACCGGCTACACGCGCGAGGAAGCGCTCGGACGCAACTGTCGCTTCCTCCAGGGCGAGCGCTCCGACCGGGAGTCGATCGCCGAGATGCGCGCGGCCATCGACGAACAACGGCCCACGTCGGTCGAGATCCTCAACTACCGCAAGGACGGGGCTCCCTTCTGGAACGAAGTCGACATCGCCCCGATCAGCAACGACGAAGGAACCGTCACCCACTACGTCGGCTTCCAGACCGACGTCACCGGCCGCAAGCGCGCCGAACGCGACGTCGAACGCCACGCCGATGCCCTCGACGCCGAGCGGGCGAACCTCGGACGCCTGCTCGACCGTATCGAGGGGCTGGTTCGTGAGACGATGGAGGCGCTCGTGGCGGCCGACACGCGCGAGACCGCAGAGCAGGCCGTCGTCGAGGAGATCGTCGCCGCCGCGCCCTACAGCCTGGCCTGGATCGGTGACCCCGATCCGACCGGCGAAACCGTCGTCTCCCGGGCGTGGGCCGGCGAGAGGGGGGACGAACTCGCCGACGGTCGCTTCGAGCCGGGGGCCGAGATCGACCTCGGGGCCGACGTTCCCGAATCGAGCGCGCTCGCCCGCGCGCTCGCGGAAGGCCGCAGGCAGGTCGATACCGACCCCGCGCTTCCGGCGATCGCCCGGACCCGTAGCGCCGCCGGGAGCCGTCGGGAGACGACCGCCGATCGCGGCGGGTCGACCCCTCTCGGAGACGACGACGATCACGGCGGTGGTAACAACGGTGACGGCGGCCGAAGCCACGACCCGCTCGACGGTATCGGGACCAGCGCCGCGATCCCGATTTCCTACCGCGAGAGCCTCTACGGCGTGTTGTGTGTCTACACCGAACCGGAAAGGGACATCGACGAGCGCGAACTCGCTGTGCTCGACGCATTGTGTAACGCCACCGCGACGGCGATCAACGCGCTCGAAAGCAAGCGTGTTCTCACCGCCGAGAACGTAGTCGAACTGGACTTCGAGATCGCCGACGAGGCCATGTTCTTCGCCGCGATCAGTTCCCGCGGGGCGTGTTCGCTCGAGCACGCCGGATCGATCCACGCTCCCGACGGATCGCTGTGTGCGTTCGTCACGGTCACCGGCGCGGAACCCGATCGAGTCCGGGAGATCGCCCGGACGTGTCCCGAGATCGATGGGAGTAGCCTGATCACCGAACGCGAGGACGCCTGCCTGTTCGAGTTCACGCTCGCCGACCCCACCCTCCCCTCGGTGCTCGCCGACCACGGGGCGCGAATCAGGGAAATCACCGCCGAGGAGGGAGTCTGTCGGCTGTGTATCGAACTGCCGCCCGATCGCGACGCCCGCTCGGTCGCCGCCGTGCTCGAGGACCGATACGGCGTCGCGGAACTGGTCGCCTACCACGAGCGCGAACGGCCGGCCCGTACGGAAAGCGATTTCCTCGCGGCGGTCGAGGACCGGTTCACCGACCGCCAACTGACCGCGCTCCGGACGGCGCATATGAGCGGTTTCTTCGAGTGGCCCCGCCCCGTTGCCGGCGAGGAACTCGCCGCGTCGATGGACATCTCCCGGTCGACTTTCCACCAGCACCTCCGGGCCGCGGAACGCAAGCTCGCCGAGGTGTTCTTCGAACGCTGACCCGATCCCGGCGAACTGCCCTCCCACGGCCGGTCCGTCTGACGCGGTACCCAACCAGTTGGGTGGGGTGTTTTTGTCTCTCCGACATATATACTCTGTCGCATGGTACAATCATTACCAGCGCTGCTCAACACGGCCGCAGTCGTGTTACAGGCAGGGAGCGTAGAGGTCGGTGGGGAATCGATCTGGTTGTGGCTCGGCACCGCCGGCATGTTCATCGGCATGCTGGCGTTTATCAGCATGGGCTGGGGGGAGACGGACCAGCGCCGCGTCGAGCACTACGTCATCACGATCTTCATCCCGGCGATCGCGTTTACGATGTACCTCTCGATGGCGCTCGGCTTCGGCGTCACGGGGGTACAGTGGGGCGGCGAAACTCACCCGATCTACTGGGCGCGGTACGCCGACTGGCTCTTTACGACGCCGCTGCTGCTAATCGATCTCGCGTTGGTCGTCGGCGCGTCGCGCAACACTATTGCGACGCTCGTCGGTCTCGACGTCGCGATGATCGGTACCGGCGTGCTCGCCGCGCTGACCGGCTCGAACGCCCCCGGAAACTTCGATCCGCTCACTGCACGGATCGTCTGGTGGGGCGTCTCGACGGCCTTCCTCGTCGTTCTGCTTTATTTCCTGGTCGGTCAGGTGAGCCAGATAGCCTCCCGACGATCGGGCGCGGCGAGTTCGCTGTTCGGCCGCCTTCGCAACATCCTGGCACCGAAGGCCTCGGACTCGTCCCGCTGTTCGTCGAGACGGCCGGGTTCATGATACTCGACCTCTCGGCCAAAGTCGGGTTCGGGTACATCCTGCTCGCGAACTTGGACACCCTCGAATCGGGCAGGGCGACCACGGGCCAGGAAGCCGGCGCGACCGCCGACTGAAACGGATCGACTACTGACCGCTCGGTCGCTGAATTTTTCGTCGCTCGCGGGTCGAGCAACGCCACCGCACGTCGCCGCCGACCACACGACTCCGCTCCCGGTCGTCGATAGGTGTCTGAACCACACCATCCACTCACCTCGACGGCGTGCGTACCTGTCGGGGCTATGACCGGTTCATTGTCCGATTTGTTCATCGAGTTAAGCAATAGAAATATAAGCATCAGGTCGAACCGTGTTTTCGGGAACGATGCGAGAGGATGGGAGCGACTTCGACGACGAGATCACCGACGCGCTCGTCGGCGGTTCTGCCTACGAGCGGCTACGGGTCGAACGCCGTAGCGTCTTCGGCGGCTCTATCCCGACGAAACTCGTCGCTCAGAGCGCACTGCTCGTCGTTCTCGCATGTTGCCTGCCGATCGTCGCCGCGTTCCCGACACGGGTGCGGGTGCTGTTCCCGGCGGGCGACCCGACGACCGCGTCCCCCCAGATAATGTTGCTCGGGGTGCTCGCGCTCGTGTTACTGTTCGGGACCGGCGCGATGCTCGTCTGTCTGGAGTACCTGCGCTTTCGGTTCGAACCCGGCCTCTCCGAGGGTCAGATCCGAGCGCTTCTCAACTGCGAGGACGTCGCCTCGCTGTTCGGCCTGGGGACCGGCGGCGCGGCCGTCTTCGCTACTGACGGGTTCGTCCTCATGGGTCTCGGCGGGATCGAGGTCGTCCGAACGTACACCCAGCAGGCCCCACGAAGCGCCTTCACGGATTCAGGAACCGGTATCAGCGTCGTCGCGGTCGCGGCGACGGCGCTCTGTGGCGCGGTCGTACTCTACACGGCGAGCCAGTACCTCTCGCTCGTCGGCGACCTCCGATCCGGCCGGTGATCCTCTACGCCGGGTTCTCGCCGGCCGCTGCTCCCCTGGGTCGGCCCTCCCGGGCCCTCCGGCGAGAACCGAGTCGCGTACATCGCCGCCGGCGTCACCGTCACGGTCCTGGCGGTCGTACTACAGTTATGACTGCCGAGCGGGTACTCACCCCCGTTGACCGCAACAAACTCGACGCGAGCGACGACAGTCGGTTCTACCGTCAGCCACGGCTCGTCCAGCACGTCGACGATCCATTCCGTGATCGTCTCACCGGCCTCTATCGCGAGTCGCTCCCCTTCGGAGGATCGGTCCTCGATCTGATGAGCGCTCACGTCTCACACCTCCCCGAGGACGTGCGATTCGGCCGGGTCCTCGGCCACGGCATGAACGCGGAGGAACTGATGGCGAACCCGCGTCTCGACGACTTCTTTACCCAGGACCTGAATCGCGAGAGCGATCTCCCGCTCGCCGACGACTCGCTCGACGCGGTCACGATCGCCGTCTCGGTGCAGTACCTCCAGTACCCCGAAGACGTGTTCGCCGAAATAGGTCGCGTGCTCCGATCCAAGGGGACTCTGATCGTGAGCTTCTCGAACCGGTGTTTCCCGACGAAGGCGATCCGTGCCTGGCGCACCGCGTCGATGGACGAACGGGCCGAACTGGTGAAACGCTACCTGCGTGCGACGGATCGATACGAGTCCCCAAGCGTGATCCGCGAACGACCGGGCACCGATCCGTTCTACGCGGTCGTTGCTCAGCGTGTGAACGAGCGCTGAGACGCCCTCGGAAGACGCGTTCCCCCGTTCATTAGATTCGAGTGCTGGACGCAGAGGGTGGCGCTATCAGCGAGTCGTTCTCACTCGTCGGTGAGTCCGAGTTGTTCGAAGACCGCCTGCTGGTCGAAGCAGACGCGATACTCCCGGACCTTGTCGTCCGCGACGTGGTATTTGGCCATCTCCGGAACTTCGACCTCTCGCCCGGTCGGTGGGATACCATCGAACTCGCCCTCGTGTGTCATCGTGAGGGTCGCGTCGTACATCACCAGGTCGTCGTTCGAGACTACGTCGTGAACCGCCACGTGGAAGTCGAGAAAGCCGGCAACGACTCCACGCATGAACACCTCTAAGCCGTCCCGACCATGGACCTCACCACCGGGTGCGGTCGGATTGTACACCGAGACCGACTCCGAGACGACCTCCGGTATCTTCGCGTTCCACACGTCTACGTAGGCTCTCACGGTCCCCTCGGCGTCTCGTGTTGCTCATGCCATGGATAATTCACCCCGGTGTCAGTCGGTGCTACGATCGTTTAGCCTCACTCCGTGGGAGTCTTCCCACGGTATGGACAAGGATCACGTTCGCCACGCTACGTCCGACGACGGGATCGTGGTTGGAGCGTACTGAATGCCGAAATCCATCGGTCGTCTCTATCGGATTCCGAGTATGTGGATGCAGAGAATCGATCGCAGAGCGCCGGTCACCGAGTTTCATCGGCGGCGATCGCCTGGTTAGTGGTTTTTTATCGTGTGCCGTGGTGTACCACTGCATGAAAGACGCCTTAGAGGAGATCCAGTTCTTGGCGAACTCGGCGAACCGCGTCCGGGTTCTGAACGCGCTCACCGGCGAATCGGCCACCCGGCGTGATCTACAGGAAGAGACCGGGGTCCCTCGCTCGACGGCAGCGCGGGTTCTCGACGAGGCCGAAGCCCGTGGGTGGGTCGACTCGGCGGGGAGTCGATACACGATCACGCCGCTGGGAGAGGCCAGGGTTGCTGAATTCCGCACGTACGTCGAGACGACGAAAGGGATGCGACGTCTCGGGGAAGCCATCGATTGGCTCCCGGAGCCCGTTCACGTTCTCGATTTTCGGCACTTCCGAGACGCCACCGTCACGACCCCGACGGAGGGCAATCCGACCGCGCCGTTCGATCGAGGACTGGAACTGATCCGGGCCGCCGACGAGTACCGCGGACTCACACGAAACTCCCTCCCCCGATACATGAAAACGGTTCGTGACCGTGTCGTGCGAGGCCAACTGGACTTCGAGGGCGTGATCGAGCGTCGTTTCGTCGAGGTCCTTCGTGACGATCCGGAACGGGCGGCCCGCTGGCAGGACGTCGCCCACCGAACCTGGCTGTACGACGGTCACGTCCCGATCAATATGCACGTCCTCGGTGAAACGACGTTGATCTGGTTGTGTGACGAAGACCGGGACGGTGACGGCGTGATCGTGAAAGGACTCTTGGAGAGCGATCACCCGGCGGTAGTTTCGTGGGCCGAGTCGTTCTACGAGGAATACCGGGACCAGGCGGAACCCCTACACCGTGAAATGCTACCTTCGGAGTGACCGGAGCGTTCGCGTTCCCGGAGTTCCGCGGACGATCCGTCGAGTACGTGCCCTGTGTTCAGCACGCACACCGGACCACTACCCGGGTTCCAACGGAGTTCCCCGACCCGTAGCGTGACGGGAGAGGACCGACCCGGCTCAGGCCCCGCCGACGTCCATCGCGCGCTCGACGACGTCTTCGGAATACATCTCCGCGAGTTCGTCGTGTTGGTCCGGACGGTGCTCGTAGACGTCTTGAAACAGGCTGACGGGCGTCATCGCCGCCTGGTAGGTCGCCTCGTCCCACATCCGGTCGTTGCTGACCTCGACCTCGACACCATCGATGCGTACTGTCGTGGCTCGTTCCATAGCGATCGCGCCGGTGCCGCCCTCCCTGGCTTCCTCGAACTCCTCCATCGAGTCGACGATGTCGTCCATGCTCGGGACGTACTCGACTATTCCTAGTAGTTCCTCGCGCAGGTCCTCCTCGTCTAAGACCTGCTCGTCGCCGCCGACCCGGAGCGTATACTCATCATCGCTTTCTTCGAGCGACACCCGATTGCCGTCGTAGACCTGGACGCCGTCGTCGTCTTCGAGATCGACCGTCCGGCCGCCGGTGTCCATACGCCACCGGCTCGTTTCGGGCGGGAGGGGGTTGGTGTTCGCCTCGACGACCTGGCCGGGGGTGAGCGACCAAATTCCAAGTAAGCCTTTCGCCTGGTTGTCGACCATGCGCTCGCGGTACCCCTCGACGTCGCGGATGTCGTCGTAGGGGCCGTCGACGCTGATGAGGCCGGCGGCGCTCGCCGCGCGGGAGGTGTTGTGTCTGACCTCGGGCCAGGAGGGCAGGTTGCCCGTCGGCGTGATCGCGCGCATGTCCTTGGTGTAATCGACCTCGCCGATCACGAGCATGAAGAGTCGTTCCAAGTTGTTCGTCGGCTTGCCCATCTCGTCGCGGAGTTCCCCCATCGCGAGTTCCGCGGCCCCGCTCTCGACGATGACCGACATGGCGATTTCCCCTTCCTCCAGGTCGTACTCGTTTTCGACGATGGTGAGGACCTCGTCGGCCTTCTTCCAGTCGTCGATGTCGCCCACTTCGGGGATCACGAAGCCATCGATGTGTTGAATCGCGCCGTTGTCGGGATCGGCGATCTCCATGAGGTGGGTCAGACACTGGTGGCGCGTTCCCGGATCGCCGCGGAACCAGACGATCCGCGGGTGGATCTCGCCGGGGAAGTCCGCGCCCTCCTCGGAGACGACCTCGATGATATTGCGAGCACCTTCGTCGCGCATCGAGGGGGCGGTCGCGTCCTCGTTGTCCGGCACCCAGACGTCGGGCGCTTGCATGCCGCTGAGTCCCGCGGCACTTCGGATCATCGTCGCCGAGTCTTCCTCGCCCTCGACCGCCGTCGGCGAAGTGAAAAACGTCCGGACGAACTTCCTGTCGTGGAGCCGTTCGTCGTGTTTCTGTCGAGCCATTGCGTTCGCCCCTCTCGTCGGAAGGGGACTTTAGGTTTCGCTATCGGTCGGTCCAATGCCGGAACGAAAGTAGATGAAATACCCCACCGCGAGCACCGCCTCGATCGTCCGTCCGGTAGACGCCGCGTCCCAGTACGTCGACGCCGGCTTCCGAGGAGAGTTCGATGATCCAGCACTCGGGGTGCTCGACCGCGAGATCGACGCGAAGCGCACTGCGTTCTTGAAAGTCAGTCGGCGGCGACCCGTTCATTTCGGTACATGCGGGCGTACTCGACGAAGTTTTCGAGCACTCGAAGCCCGGTCTCGCCGCTCTTCTCGGGGTGGAACTGCGTTCCCATCACGTTTCCCGCCTCGTTCGCGGCGATCGCCGCGAACGGAACGCCGTAGTCACAGGAAGCGACCGTGTGGTCGGCGACCGCGGAGCCATAGGAGTGGACGAAGTAGGCGTACTCACCCGTCTCGATGCCGTCGACGATCGGGTGTTCGCGCTCGATCGTGAGTTCGTTCCACCCCATGTGTGGGACCTTGACCTCCCCTGCCGGAAGCCGCTCGACCCGTCCCGGTACGAGATCGAGTCCCGCGATCGTCTCGCCGTCGGGTGCGCCCTCGGTGCTCTCGGTGAACATCAGCTGAAAACCCACACAGATCCCGAGTATCGGCGTATTCGAGGACGCCTCGACGAGCACGTCGTGGAACGGTCGAGAGTTGCGAACGCACTCGCCGAACGCGCCGACACCGGGCAATACGAGTGCTTCGGCGGCGGCGATCTCGGCCGGGTCGTCGGAGACATCTACCACTGCACCAGCCCGTTCGAGCCCGCGCCGGAGGCTCCGGAGGTTCCCCACCCCGTAGTCGATGACCGTGACTTGCACGCCGAACCTTCGAGTCGGCGTGCTAAATCGTTTCGCGTCCGTGACTCCGATCGCTCGCCCTACCGTACGATATCGAGACGTATTAACACACGATATTGTATGTACGAAGCACTGAAGTTACCATGCGTCCACAGTTAAGCCGCGGAGGTGACGAAACAGAACCGATTCGCCCTATCGATGAACGAATCATGCCACAGCGGCCGACGGCGAGGACGGGTTCCCCGCCGGTCTCCATGCCTATCGTCACGGCGGAGCGCCCTGCGACGCTCCCGCCGCGATGTCCGAGGTTCCCGTCAGCCGGCGATCGACGATCGTCCGTTATCGCCTCGGGCGCGTCCGTTATACCGGCCGCTGTGTTCTCGCCCTGCTCGAGCATCCGCTACCAACCAGCCACTGTCGAAACGGAGATCTGGGGCTATTACGCCCCGACACCGCGGACGCGCTCTCTACCGTCCGTGATCGTCCGGGACCGTCCGACACTTTCCGTTATCGATTCGTCGGGAGGTTTGCCGTTCGATAGTACTCGACCGATCGCCACCTACCGTCGGGTCCGCTCCCGCCGGCCCGCTCGCGTTCAGGTCTCGTCGACGTGGACGCCCTCCTCGACGACGAGTTCGAGGACGTCCTCGGTGTCCGCGAAGTCCGTCAGATCGGCCGCCGCCTCGTCCATCGCTTCGGAGTCGAGTCCCGCTTCGAGGGCTTCGGCCGAATCGAAGTACAGCTGGGCGGTCCCGTCGTACCGGCTGTCCTCGGGGTCGAGCGCGATCGAGATCGTGTACTTTTGCAGGTCGGGGATCTCGGCGGCGATCGGCGAGTGGTCCTCGCGCCAGTGTCGCTCGAACTCCTCGATACTCGTGCCGTCCTGTCGTTTGAGGCCGAACACTGCTTTGTACATCGCGTCCGTCGCTCGCCCGCCGGCGTCTTAGTCCTTGCTCCGTGCTCTCGAGGCGTCCTTTCGTCCGACGAACACGCCTCGGTGAACGCACACCCACCGATCGGAACGGTACTGCCGGAACGAACAGGCCGAAGAGATCGACGAAAGCGATCGTCTCGCGAAACGTCGCGCCGTTCGAACCGGAATCGAGACGATCGATCAGTCGTCGTCGCTCTCGGCTTCGGCGGCCTCTGCGTTCT
>PXQR01000129.1 GCA_003021235.1 Halobacteriales archaeon QH_6_64_20
GACCGCACTGGCGGTTGTGTCAATTCACGAGGCCAGCGTCGTAGGTGTGCCGGAGGAGGGCCTCACGCGATTCGAACGCCTCGCCACAGGCGTCGCACTCGTACGTCTCTCTCACGCCTCATGGGGCGAAGGCTACGGGCTTAAGCGTTGTCCCAGTGTTCGTTTTGCGTGGGTTCGGGCGGCGAGACCGGGCCGGTTAAGTCCAGCCGATCGAACCCCGTAGTATGAACGCTCCGTCCTATTGGTGTCCACCGAGCCCTTTCCATAGGAGTACCGACGGATGAGCCGGGGTCGGTCGAGACGATCGAGCGGCCCTCGGCGCGTCTGTATGCTCACTACCTCCCACGACGCGACCGACGCCCGGGTGTTCGGCCGCGAAGCCACGGCGCTCGCCGAATCGGGCTACGACGTGACCCTCTACACGCCCTTTGGGCCCTCGCGCACCGAAGCGGGCGTCCGGATCCGCTCGTTCAAAAGGATCGATACCGGTGACGGCCAACCGCCCCTCCCCGGGGCGAAGACCCGCGTCCAGTGGGCGTTCGAGTTGCTCGGCGAACTCTACGACACTGACTACGACGTCTATCACTTCCACGACGCCGAACTCCTCCCGACCGGCGCGGCGCTGTCGGTGCTCACGAACGGGAGGGTCGTCTACGACGTCCACGAGAACGTCGAGAACGTCCTCCGGCACAAGGAACTGCTCCCCGAACCGGTTCGGCCGGTCATGGCGAACGCGATCTCGGTCGTGGAGCGAGGACTCGCGCGCGCGGCCGACGGCATCGTCGCGGCCTCTGCGGGTATCGCCGAACGGTTCAGTGATCACCCGGACGTGATCACGGTCACGAACTATCCGCGCGTGAAGTGGGCAGAGCGGGCCGCCGAACGGGGTGTCGTGCCCGACCGGACCGCCGATGGGAATCAGGCCGAAGACGAAAGCGAGCAAGGGGACGACGAACCGGTACGGTTCGTCTACTGCGGGTTGCTTTCCGAAGACAGGGGCATTCCTCGACTGATCGACGCGATCGATCGGGTGCCTGATGAGTACGACGTGGAACTCGTAGTCGGCGGGAAGTACGAGTCCGAAGCGGACGAACGACGCATCGAGCGCAAGGGAAACGCATCGGATCGCGTCTCGCTCGTCGGCTGGCAGGACACCCTCGCCGACGTGTTCGATCTGCTCTACGGGTCGGACGTCGGGGTGATGGTCTTCGCGCCCGACCCGAACAAGACGCGGGCGGCCCATCGCTCGAACAAGCTCTTCTGGTATATGGCCGCGGCGCTTCCGATCGTGGTGTCGGACATCGGCAACTGGACCGAGGTCGTCGAGAACGCCGGCTGTGGCGTCCCGGTTGATCCGCTTGACACCGACGCGATCGCCGCGGCGATGGCCGACCTCGCCGAAAATCCCGAGAAGCGGCGCGAGTTAGGGGCGGCGGGCCACGACGCGGCGCTATCGACGTACAACTGGGAAGTCCAGCGCGACCGGCTGTTCGATCTCTACGAGCGGCTTCTCGGCCCGCTACCGGCGAAAATAGAACTGTGATCGATCTCTTTGCCGGATTGGAAAAAGGTGTCGAGTTCTTTCGAACGAGTATCCGGGGAGGGGATGGCGGGGAGTTCAGGAAAGTCAGCCGCTCAGGTTCCGGATGCAAGAGTGAACCATCGGTATGAAGCACTCTCTTTGTTAGTTTGCGCCGCCGCTACCGGTGGCGGTCATCGGTCGCAGGTGCCGTGCGGTTTCGCGGCCGCGGTTCGTACGTATGCTGCCGGCCTCCGGTCCCCCGTAGGGGGCCGTGAGGGCTCATGTAACGTACAAAAGGGATTAGTTACTGGTGTGTGTACTCTTCCCTGGGATGAACCCACTAAGCCGTCTGAATCAACGATTCGAGAACGCCCCACCTGTTTGGCAAGCAGTCCTTTTTACGATTCCCTTCTTTGCAGTTTGGGTGGCCCTCTCGATTCTGTTCCCGGGAGATCGTCCGCTTCTGATATCAGTACTTATCGGCGGCATTTCGTCTCTCGCCATTATGGCTCTATATTACTGGAACGAGCGCACTGACGGCCCTCCGTATTAGAGTCCAGTTACGTGTAATACCTCTGTCAGTAGGCACTTGGTTGCTGACGGGTGGTGCTCCGGTGTAGCCGGCAAGAGCAATGTTCCACTCGCGATCCGTCGTAGTTCGACGATGATCCTGATAACACACCACGTACGAAGACCGTCACGCAGGTTCCGGCCGCGACTTCGAATCGAACTCGCGAGGCGGGTCGATGAGCTACCGCTCGCGAGCGATCAGTTCGATCGGTTCGGCGGGCGCGAGCGTCGGCGTTATCCGGAGGTCGAGGTCCGCCGACCGATCGGGTGCGAGGCCGAAGCGATACCGGCGGGCGATCGTCGCGAGCACGAGTCGGAGTCCGAGGGTGGCGAAGCGGTTGCCGATACAGGCACGCGGGCCGCCCCCGAACGGGAAATAGGCGTACTCGTGGCTCGGAACGTCCTCTCTTTCCCACCGTTCCGGGCGGAACGACTCGGGATCGTCCCACCAGCGCTCGTCACGATGCACCGAGTAGACGGGGAGGATCATCCCCGCACTCTTCGGGACTCGATACCCCCGCAGTTCGACGTCTTCGGTCGGTTCGCGGGCGACCTCGACCGACGGCGGATACAGTCGAAGAGCTTCCTTCGCGATGTGCTCGCTCGTGGGAACCTCGTCGAGCGCCCCTATCGACGGGTCGCCGTCGAGCGCGTCGACCTCGGCGTAGAGTCGCTCGCATCGCTCGGGGTTCGCAGCCAGGTGAAAGCAGGCGAACGTGAGCGCAAGCGAGGTCGTCTCGTGACCGGCGAAGAGGAATACGAACAACTGATCGCGCAGTTCCGCCGGTGACAGGGTTCTGTCCTCCGTCGCGACGATGAGCGCGCTCAGCAGGTCGTTCGGACGTTCGTCCGCGGCGACCTGCCGGCGCTTTCGGACGAGGTCCGCGGCGACGCGTTCGAACTCGCGCACATCACGTTTGAACCGGCGGTTCGTCCGGGTCGGCACCCACGTCGGAACGGCGCTGGCGGGGACGTCGAGCTTCGCGCCCATGGCGTCGACTACCGACCGAAGCGAGTCGGCGATTGCAGTGAAGTCGCTGCTGAACAGCGCCCGTCCGAGGATCGCGCTCGTGATCGTCCGTGCTTCGTCGGCGATCGCGAGCGGTTCGCCGTCGTCCCACTCGTCTACCCGGCGGACGGTTTCCGTAACCATCGCGTCGGCGTACCGCTGGACGTTGCGAGCCCCGAAGGCCGGTTGCACCACGTCGCGGATCCGTCGCCACTGGTCGCCCTCGGCGACGAACAGGCCGTTCGGGGCGAGGTCCGCGAACGCCCGTTTGGCGAGATCGGGCTTGCGATAGCTTGCGTGATCGTCGACCAGCACGCGCCTGATCGCTTCAGGGTGGTCGACGTAGTAGAGTTCGCTGGGCATCATCGGCAGGTCGATCGGCGCGAGCCGCACGCGAACGACGCCCCGGGAGTCCGGCAGTCGTTCGGAGAACTCGAAGGGCGAGTCCAGCATCGCCGGCAGGCTCCCGATTACCGGCAGGCCGTCCATCGACGGCGGTTCCTCCGCGTTCGTGTAATCGTCCTCGGTCGTGATCTCCGTCGCGTCCATGCGTATAACACGGCTGCTACGGACAAGCCAACTGGGCCGATACGGTTCGTGCATTTATTACCTGACGTTACGAACGATCGACGTGAACTCGCTTCGCCTCCGGATTACCTTCGACGAGGCGGCGATCCATCCGATCCACGAGCTGGTCTGTGCCTCCCCGGCCATCGAACGCGAGTTGCTACTGGAGGGAAAGAGCGTCGACGGCACGGAGACGATCCTTACGTACGTCGAGGGCGATCGTGAGGTCTACGAGGAGGTGCTCGCCGCACGACCCGAAACCGTCGAGTACGACGTCACGCCCGACGGCGAGGGGTCCTTCTTCGTCTACGCGCGCTGGGAGCTACGTGACCGGGAACGACGCCTCGAAGCCGCGTTGGCCCGCGAGACGGTGATCGTCGTCCCGCCGCTCGAATTCCGCCCCGACCGGACGATGACCCTGTCGTTGATCGGCCACTCCGCGGATCTCGAAGCCGCAGTAGAGGGCCTTCCCGAGGGACTGAACGCGGAAGTCCTCCGGGTCGGGGAGTACCAGGGCTACGACACCGCTAATCGACTCACCGACCGCCAACGAGAGGCACTCACCGTAGCCCAGGAGGCCGGATACTATAGGGTGCCGCGCGAGAACGGGATCGAGGCGGTGGCGAACGAGCTCGGGTGTGCGGTGTCGACGGCCTCCGCCCTGTTACGGCGAGCCGAGTCACGACTGGTCACGGACGCGCTCGAAGCGCGGGCGTGAGAGTCCCGGCGTCGGCACGGACACAACGCCTACGTGCAACGTCGTCTACCAGATCGCGCGTTCGTAGCGCTCGATCTCGCTCGCGTGCTCGGCCATCGTCCCCACGGGATCACAGACCGACTTGCCCTCGATCCCGGGAACGAACTCGTCGTATTCGCGCGTGTTGGTGAACACCACTTTGTCCACCCGATCGAGGAACTCCTCGGGGTCGTTTACCAGGAACGACTCGATGTCGGGAAAGACCTTCTCCATGTAATCGCGATTCGACCCGACGGCGTCAGTGGGTGAAATCGAGCGCGAGTAGAGGAGGGGTGTCTCGGCTAAGAGTCCAGCGAGGCGAAGTCCGGGACTGTTTCGCATGTCGTCGGTACCGGATTTGAACGACACCCCCGCGATGCCGACGCGCTCGCCGGGGAGGCCGTTCACCGCGGCGGCGATCCGTTCGAGATGCGAATCGTTGCTATCGGTGATACTCCCCAAAAGGGGTGTACCGGCCGGAATCTCGCTTCCGAGCGTCGCGATCGAGCGGCTGTCCTTCGGTAAACACGACCCGCCGAAGGCGAATCCCGGTTCGAGGTACGTCGGTGAGACGTTCAGTTTCCGGTCCGCGGCGACGAGGCCCATGAGTTGCTTGCCATCGATGCCCTCAGCGGCGGCGATACTGGAGACCTCGTTCGCGAAACAGATCTTGAGCGCGTGAAAGGCGTTGTTGACGGTCTTCACGGACTCGGCGAGTTCCGGGCCGACGACCTCCGTACTGGCGTCGATCTCGAAGGCGTCGTACAACTCGTGGACCGCCGAGGCGTCGTCGCCGTCGAACTCGCCGATGACGACGTAGGGCGGATCGTAGAAATCCGACAACGCCGAGCCCTCACGCAGGAACTCGGGGTTCACGACGAAGTTCGCCGTCGCCTCGTCGAGCTGGTCGTTCAGGTACGAACGAAGCTTTCTGGTGGTGCCTGCAGGGACCGTGCTCCGCACGACGACGGTATGTTCGTTCTTGTCCTCGATCGCGGGCACCATCGAGTCCATGACGTTATAGAGGCCCGTCGTGCTCAGTTTGCCGGTCTCGTCGAGCGGCGTGCCGACCGAGACAAAGGAGATATCGGTGTTCGCGGTGGCCTCGCCGGCGTCGGTCGTCGCCCGCAACCGGCCGTCGGCAGCGGCCTCCCCGAACAGGTCGGCGAGACCCGGTTCGTCGACCGGCGGCGTGCCCTTTTGCACTTGCTCTACCTTCTGGGGGTTGATTTCGACGCCATAGACCGTGTGGCCGCCGTCGGTGAGGCAGCCGGCAGTAACACATCCGACGTAGCCGAGCCCGAAGATCGAGACGTTCATGACTGTGCTACCGAGTCCTGGAACTTAGGTGCGCGGATACGATCCCCGTTCGCTTCTCGATAGCGCGACCGAGCGAGGCAGCGTTGGCTTGCGCAATTGCTCGCCTGACAGCCGCCGCAGGCGGGACTAAAGAGGGCCGGTGCGGTCGGCGTTCTCGTGGGCCAATGGCGGGTGACCGCTTCGGCGACCTTCTCGATCGGGTGGGGCGGCTCGTCGTAGCGTTCGCCGAGTTGCGTGCGACACGAGGCTCCCGGCGCAACGATTTCGGTACCCGAACTCGTCTCGACCTGTTCGTAGAGGATTCGAGCGATCGCCTGGCTCATCGAGAAGTGTTCTGCCTCGTAGCCAAAGGAGCCGGCCATCCCACAACAACCCGAATCGAGCGGATCGACTTCGTAACCCGCCCGGCGAAGCACGCCGACCGCGTGGTGGTCCTTCCTCGTGGCTTTCTGGTGGCAGTGGCCGTGATAGGTCAGCGAGTCGGCCTCGGTCCCGATCCCGGGACCGGGATCGAGTTCGAGGTCCCGATCGAGCCCGAGGACGTCTACGTACTCACAGACGCCGTAGGTGTTCGCTGCCACTCTGTCGACGTCGCGTTCGGCCCGGCCGCCGTCGGTCGCCGGTTGCGGGCCGCTCTCGCCGGCGGCGACGGTTCCGGTCGGCTCGCGGTCCATACCCCCGAGCAGGTCCAGGTAATCGGACTGGTACATCACGGCGTCGGAGGGTTCGACGGTCACGACGTCCCAACCGCTCGCGACGAGCGGTGCGAGCGAGGCGACGTTTCTCTCGGCGGTTTCGCGCGAGTCGTCGAGGAATCCCTTCGAGTGAGCCGGTCGGCCGCTGTCGGAGAGGCCCTCGGGCACCCGGAGGTGGACGCCGGCGGCTTCGAGGACGTGGACCGCCGCTCGACCTGCCCGGGGATGGTTGTAGTTGGTATAAGTGTCGGGGAGGAGTATCGCCCGGCGGTCGGCTTCGGCCTCCGGGACGCGAGGGCCACGTTTCTCGAACCACTCGGCGAACGATGTCGAGTGAAAGGTCGGCAACGTCCGATCGCGGGCGATACCGAGGGTCGCTTCGAGCACCCGCCGGGAGCCCGGTACCGACGAGGCGAGGTTCGACAGCGGTGCCGTAAGGCTCCCTACCTTCGAGAGCGAGTCGATGTTCGCGAAGACGCGATCGCGTAGCGAGGCGCCGTGGCGCTGGTGATATTCGTGGGTCAACTCGGCTTTGAGTTTGGCCATGTCCACTTCGCTCGGGCAGTTCTTCGCACAGCCCTTACACCCAATACACAGGTCCATCACCTCGTGCATGAACTCCGGGTCGAACTGTTCGTCCTCGGGGAGGTCGCCGCTCATCGCCTGTCTGAGCAGGTTCGCCCGGCCCCGGGTGGAGGTGATCTCCTCTTCGGAGGCGCGGTAGGTCGGACACATCACGCCGCCGGTCGTTTCCTGGAGGCCGCGACAGCCCCCACAGCCGTGACAGAGTTCGACCATCCCCTGGAAGCCGTTGTCGTTCTCCCAGTTGAGTTCGGGCGAGAAGCCGGCGTCGAACTCGTAGTCCGGATCGAAGCGCAGGTTCTCGGTTAGGTCGGCGTCGCCACAGACCTGCCCCGGATTGAGGAGCCAATCGGGATCGAAGGCGCTCTTCAGGTCCCGGAAGAGCCCCCAGACGTGATCGCCGTACAACTTCCGGTTCCACTGGGTGCGCGCGCGGCCGTCGCCGTGTTCGCCCGAGACGCTTCCCCCGTACTCGACGACCATCTCGGTGACCGCGTCGGCGATTTCCTCCATCGCTTCGACGCCCTCGCTCTCCTTGGTGTCGAGCAACGGACGGACGTGTAACACCCCGGGACCGGCGTGGGCGTAGTACGAGGCGAAGGTGTCCTGTTCGTCGAGAATCTCCCGGAAGCGCGAGACGAACTCGGGGAGATGCTCGGCGGGGATCGCGGTGTCCTCGATGTAGGAGATGTGTTTCTCGTCGGAGGTTCGGCTCAGCAAAATCGGGAGCCCGGATTTTCGCATCTTCCAGAACTTGGCTCGTGTATCGGCGTCGTGGGCTTCCATCGCCGTCGCCGCCCGAACGGGATCGTCGGTCCTCGTCCCGTTCCCGATGGGTGAGACCTCCGAATCGCTGTCGGGAGCGCGGTCGGCGACCAGGTCCGCGACTTTCTCCCGTCCCTCGTCGTCCGACTCGGCGTAGAACTCGACCAACAACACGGCGGTCGTGCCCCCGGGAAGCAAGGAGACGACGTCGGCGAACTCGGCAGTATCCCGGGCCAAGTCGAGCAATACGTCGTCCATCACCTCGACCGCGGCGGGGTCGTGTTCGAGGATGGGTGCGACGTCGGCCATCGCCTCGATGAGGTCGTCGTAGGTCAGCAAGCAGACCGCCTTCGTCTCGGGGACGGATTCGAGCGCAACGGTCGCTTCGGTGACGATACCCAGAGTGCCTTCGCTCCCGGCCATGAGTCGCCCGAGGTTCACCGATCCCGACTGGGCGTCGGCGACGAGCATGTCGAGATCGTACCCCGAGACGTTGCGTTTGAGATCGGGATAGGCGGCTTCGATTTCCTCGCGCTCCTCATCGATGAGTCGGACGACCTCGGCGTAAATCCGTCCCAATAAGTCGCCCTCGGGATCGGCCCGCTCGCGCACTTTTGCCACACCGATTTCGCCGAACTCCTCGACGGAACCGTCCGCGAGCACGACCTCACAGGATTCGATGTACGCGTCGGTCTTGCCGTAGACGAGCGAGTGCGCTCCGGTCGAGTTGTTTCCGATCGCACCCCCTAAGGCGCTTTTGTCCCCCCAGGCCGGATCGGGCGCGAACTTCAGTTCGTCCCCGGCGAGAGCGTCGTCCAAGTCGGCGAGATAGATCCCGACCTGAGCGCGTGCAGTACGCTCGTCGGGGTCGATTCCCACTACCTCGTCCATGTGCCGGGTGAAATCGAGGACGACGGCCTCGTTGACCGCCTGGCCGGCGAGGCTCGTTCCCCCGCCGCGGGGCAAGACCGGAATCTCCCGTTCGGCACAGTAAGTCATGGCCGCGGCGACGTCAGCGGTCGATTCGGGAAACGTGACGCCGATCGGCGTTACCTCGTACGCCGAGGCGTCGGTCGCATAGAGCTGTCGCGTGTAGGTATCGAAGCGGACGTCGCCCGCGATCCGGTCGTCGAGATCGGAACACAGGTCGGGACGCTCGACGTCGTCGCTTCGATAGTCGTACGTCGAACTCCCAGCGGCCGGGTCGCCCGCCGGCTCCGTGCTCCCTGATGCCATACGAATGGGTCCTTTCGGCGTCCGTATAAACCGCCCGACAGAGGGGCCGGTCCTCGGGCAGTCGCGAGCGTCCGGACACGATAGCGTCGAGGGAAGAGTATCGGAACGCGGAGCGAACGCGCTCGCTCGATGCCGGCAGCACGTTCGGCTCGGCGAGCCTACCAAGGGTTAAGACCCGGCCGGTCATGGCTCCGGTATGAGCATGGGCACGAGCACGAGTGCGAGTACGAATACGGACGACGAAGCGGACCGAGCGCAGGACATCACGACGCTGATCGGTCGGGACGTCTACTCGAACAACGGCGTCTTCATCGGCGAGATAGAGGACGTTCGGCTCGATCTCGACGCCGAGCGGGTAACCGGCCTCGCGATGACGGCGCTCAACGACGAGCTGTTCGCGAACGTCGTCCGGGGCGCTCGCGGCGTCATCATTCCCTACCGGTGGGTCCGGGCGGTCGGCGATGTGGTGTTGGTACACGATCTCGTCGAGCGACCCAAGGACCCCGAAGACGAGGAGTGAATGCCGGTTTCGGGTTTCCGTTTCGCTTTTCGCTTTCCCGGTCTCTCCGTTCCATCCCGTTCCCCTGTTTCGCCCGTTCGGCCACGACGGTTGCGGGCTGGGGAGTCTCGATCTTCGGTCTCAGTTTCCGTTGCTGTCGCTCTCGACGCCCATCTCGGCGAACAGGCGTCGCCGAACGGCCTCTTCGGTGAGGTCTAACAGGGTCTCCCGGTTTTTCTCGCTGGTCTCGATTCCGGTGAAAATGCCCAAGGGAATGTCGACGGAGGCATCGGTCGAGTGGCCGACCGCCTCGCCGTTCTCGCCGAAGGCGGCTTCGAGCACGCGGCGGATGTTCAGACGGATGTCCTTCGAGCGCGCGGCCAGGTGGATGGTGTTCTCGCTGATCGCAAAGACCGCGGTCGTCGTGATCCCCTCCAGGTTCAACAGGTGTTGGGCCGCCCGGGAGAGAGCATCCCGATCGCGAACGAACCCCGCGTTCGAGACCAAGTGACTGCCCCGCACGTCCCGATTGCCGATGGCTTCGGCGAGGACGTCCAACGTCTCAGGGGACATCGAGGGCGATTCGACCTGTTCTAAGGTGTCGTGATCCACGAAGGGGTACAAGTAAGCCGCCGCAGTGAGGTCCGCCGGCCTGGTATCGCGTTTGAAATCGAGGGTCTCGGCGCGGATCCCATAGAGCAACGCGGTCGCGACCTCCTCGGACAGGCCCAAATCGAGTTCCTGGATGTACTTGGTGACGATCGTCGACGTCGAGGAGACGTTCGGGCGCACGTCGGTGAACGTCGCGTCGTACTCTACTTCGGGTTCGTAGTGATCGATGACGATATCGGCCGGTCGGTCGAGCGGGGATTCGGCGGCCTTGGCATAGTCGACGAGCGCGACCGTATCGTAGTCGTCCAGATCGACCTCCGAGCGTGCGAGCAGGTCGATCCCCAAGAGGTTCACGAAGGCTCGGTCCTCCTGGTGGCCGATCTCGCCGGTATAAAGGATATCGTTCTCGACGTCGCGATCCCGACAGATCGCACGCAACGCAACGGCGCTCGCGATAGTGTCGGGACCGGGATTGTCGTGCGTGAGGATCGCCAGTTTAGTGCTCGTCCCGTCGATGACGTCGGCTAATTGTTCGGCTTTGTATTCGAGCTCGCCGGTTTCGAGGGCTCGTAACGCCGCGTTCGCGATCACCGCCGCGGGGTTGATCACGACGTCGGCACCGGCGTCGCGCAACTCGTCGGCCGAGACCGGATCGGACGCCCGGGCGACGATGAACTGGTCGCCGCCCCGGTCGCGAGCGTTGGTGACGGCGGCGTGGTTGGCCTCGATGTCCGACGAAAGGATCAACACTACGTCGCGCTCGGCGATGGCTTCTGCGACCTGTCCCTCGCGGATGTCGGCGGCTTGGGCGTTTAAGTCCTGGTCGCGAAGCGAGTCGACGCGTCCTTCGTCCTGATCGACGATGAACACGTCCTTGCCGTCCTCGACGAGGTCCTCGGCGACGGCGTACCCGACGCTCCCACAGCCGAGAATCGCATACGAGGAGATCGAAGCCATCGTAGCACCGGTGCTCATCACCGGCCCTCGTGACCGACGCTACTTAACTCTCGGCACGCACCCTTTGCTCTGCGCGCGGCCTCAGTCGCTCCCGTTCGTTCGCTAACGCTCACTCACCTCCCGCTTCTTGTCCTCGCTCGCTAACGCTCGCGAGAACTTCGGCCGCGCTCGGCAAAATCTGTTCTCGTAAGCGAGCGCCAGCGAGCGAACGAGAGTAGGGAGTGAGAGGTGAGCGACCAACGGGAGTCGTTCGAAAGGCGCGGTAGTACTAGTCGCAACCTGTGGGTGCTGCTGAGAGTGGCTCAGACGTGAGATATACTGAGACGACAATCAGTAGCTGAAGGCCGTGCTCAAAGGTTGGGTCGATCACTATCGCGCCTTTCGAACGACTGCGTTCGCGCCTCCCGTCCGTGCGCACTACCGCTCGCTCACTCTGTTCGCTCGCAGGAGGCGTTTTCGACTACGAGCGGAACGGACGAAACGACGACGCTCCGAGATCAGTGGGCCGATCAGTCCTCGAAGCCGGCGACGGCCGCACTGCCCAACTGTTCGTCGAGGTCCGCGTCCCCGAGTTTCTCGACCAGTCGTTCGAGCACCGTCTCGCGTTTGCCCTTGACGAACTTTATCGAGCCGACGACGAGGTGGCCGCCGCCGCTCACGCCCGCTCCCGGGAGTTCGTCGGTGAGTTCGGCCACTGTCTGCGGGATGTCGAGGCGCACGCCGTCGGAGCGAAGCACGGCGAAGTCCGGGCCATACCCTATAGTAATGACCGGCTCGCCCTCCTCGGCTACCTTCCGGTCGTGGATCTTGCCCGTCGTCTTGCCCGGCGGCGGGTACGTAAAGCGATGGGCGTACTCCTCCAGATCGACCCGGAAGCATGCGGCACCATTAGGGAGGTCCTCGCGCTCGGTGTGGGGCAACGTCGCGTCGAGTTGGCGTTCGTTGTCGCGCTCGGCGCGCTCGGCCAACAGCGAGATCAACTCGCGATGGCGCTCCGAATCGCCTCCCAGGTCGAGCAGGTCGTCGACGAGGTGGCGGCCGTCGTTGTACCGCAACTGGAAGGCGGCGTAATCGAGCGCCTCGCCAACGTCCTCGAGACCGTCCTCGTCGTAGCCGGCCTCCTTCGCGAGCGCGAGGTAGTCGGTCATCGCCGCCGCGTCCGAGCGATCGGACAGCCCCGCGATCGCGGGCACGTGTTCGAGATCGTCGGTGAGGTCGGGGTCGATCATCCGCGCGAGTTCGACACAGAGCATTCCCGTGGTCACCGCGTAGTCCTCGCCCTCCAGATAGGGATTGACGTGAGCGTCGAGCCAGGGCGCTACGGCGTCGGGGTCGGGGTGGTGGTGATCGACGGCGACGATCGGGACGTCGTACTGGGAAAGCGTCCGGTAGGCCGGGACGTCCTCGGCGGTCGAGCCGTTGTCGAGCATCAACAAAAGTGGCATTCGCTGGCCGCGTCGCTCGCGGTCTTCGAGCGCGTAGTTCAGGTCGCGCACGACGTCTTCGGTCTCGTAGAAGGGGGCCTTGCTCGGCAGGCGCTTGATCGTATGCTGGGTCGCCGACGGGTCACCGTAGACGCGTGCGGCGAAGTTCTCGAGAGCGGTCTGGGTAGGAACGCTCGCACACATCCCGTCGCCGTCGGCGTGATGGCGGATACGGATCGGCCGCCCGTCGAGCACCGCTCGCCTGAGGATCCGGGCGACCTCTTCGAGGTTCGGCCGGAGCGTCTCTAGGACCTCCCAATCGATCAGCGGATCGACGTCGTGGGGCTCGGCGCGTTCGGCGAGGGCTTCCTCGATTCCGCCGGCGACCGACGCGGCCTCCTCGCCGTTGAGCCGTTCGAGTCCGCTGACTTCGATCTGGATCCCGTCGCCGCGACGTTCCGCGACCCCGACGACACGGACGGTATCGTCGACCGCGATCTCGGGGTGCGCACGGACGCCAGCTTCCTCGAACGCCGCACACGGGACGATTCCGGAGCCGTCACGGATCCGAAAGACCGTCGGTCCGCCGGTCTGTTCGATCCGGACGACGTCGCCTTCGAGCGTAATCGTCTCGCCGAGAACGTCTTCGAGGTCGCTCGCCGCGACGACGTCGTACTCGTGGCGTCGCGTCGCCGTTTCGTGATCGTCGGGATCGATATCGACCGTCTCGAATCCCAGGTCGTCGTTGTCACGGACTTCGATCAGCCGGACGACTAACTCCTCGCCGACGCGATACGATCCCCCCAGTTTCGACTCGTGGACGATAGAGGTCGTCGACTTCGAGGTCTTCCGAAGTGCAGTCGGGAGCCGCCTCGTAGATCACCGCATCACGTGATACGTCGACGCCCTCTCGGTCGGTGTCGGGCGGTGCAGACATGTATGACAGTTCTTGGTGAACTTCGTGTTTAACCCTTCTGCACTCCGCGCGGCGCCCGGGTCGGGTCCCCCACAGCGTGGCTCGTCCGGTCGACCCGATCTCGGGGTCGGGCAACTCGACCCGACCGCACGCCGACCGCGCACCGATCGGTCGGACGTCGAGCGACTGCGTGCCGGGCAACCGGAACCACACACTCGCTCGGGTCGCCGTCGAATCGGGACACGACACCGTGACTCGCCTCCCCGGAAGTCAAAAGCCTTAGATGCGATCCGGGATCATGTTTCTTATGAGTCGTTCCCGGTCGGGCGGATCCCTCGGCATCGCCGCGCCCGCCCTCGATTTGGTGCTCGGAGCCGCCGCCGACAGTCACCCGAACGAGTACATGGGACTGTTACGCGGCGAGCGTGCGAGCGAAGTCGGCCTCGACCGCGAAGGCGTCGTGATCACCGAAGTCCTCGTCGTCCCTGCCACCGAGACGAACCCCGTGAGCGCAACGGTGAAGACGAGCCTCGTCCCCAACGACTTCGACGTCGTCGGCTCGGTCCACTCCCATCCGAACGGCGTGCTCCGCCCGAGCGACACCGATCTGGCTACCTTTAGCCGGGGACGAGTTCATATAATCGTCGGCGCGCCCTACCGCGAACGCGACTGGCGGGCGTTCGATCGCGAGGGTCACCGAAGGGACCTCCAGGTGCTCGACGTCGACATCGACAGGGAGGCTCGCTACCGCGAGCGCGACGCCGAGTTCTTCGATTTCACCCAGGCCGACATCGACGCCGAACTCGCCGCCGAGGGCCGCGATTCGGGCCGCTCCGACACTGACACCGACGCTGACGCCGACCTCGCAGACGACGCCACCGAGGGCATCCATACCGCCCACACCGTCGAGGACACCGATACGGACCATCGAGACGACTACGAAGGCGGTTCGAGTTGGTTCCGCTCGTGACCCGCGTCGTCGCGCAGGGGACCTTCGACCTGCTCCATCCCGGTCACGTCCATTACCTCCGGGAGGCCGCTACGATGGGCGAGGAGTTGTACGTGATCGTCAGCCGCGCGACGAACGTCACGCACAAGCAGCGACCGATCGTCCCCGCTCGCCAGCGCCGGGCGCTCGTGGGTGCGATCGATTCCGTCGATCACGCCGTGCTCGGCCACTCCGAGGACATCTTCGTCCCGATCGAGGAGATCGATCCCGACACGATCGTGCTCGGCCACGACCAACACCACGACGAGAGCGCGATCGAAGGGGCCCTCGCCGAGCGCGGTATCGACTGTGGGGTGTGTCGTGCCTCGGCCTGTGATCCGGAGTTCGAGGACGCCGTGCTCTCGACGGGAACCATCGTCGAGCGGATCTGCGAACGGCGGTGCTAACACGCACCTTTTTCCTGGCATCCTCGCTGGTGCCTACGGCGCTCGCTGCGGGGCCCAGCAAAGATCTGTTCTCGTGAGCGAGTGAAACGAGCCCCTGCTCTCGTTCGCTACGCTCACGAGAACTTCGGCTCGCTCGATGGCGCGAGCGAACAGGACACGACCGCGTTCGCGCGGAACCGCTCGCGCCTGACGGCGCTCGCGGATGCGTCAGTCGCTTTCGCTTGTATCCGTTCGTTTCGGACCACTGGAAGACGACTCGCTCCGGTGTCGATATAGTTACTCAGCGAACAGTTTAACCGATAGTACTCTATCAACTGTCGTATGACACTTCGGATCGGTCGCGCGCTTACTAACGGTGTCACGAAGACGTTCTCGAAGGCCGGACTCACGTTCGTCCTGTTGTTCGGCCTGGCGCAGTTCGCCTTTATCGCCGCGATCAACACGCTGGTCGAAGCGTTCCTCGCGGGGCTCGATCTCCCCGCCGGAGCCACGGAGGCCTCGGCGTCGACGCCGCTATCGCTTCCGGTGTCGGCGACCGTCGCCGGTGTGCTCGCACTCGTCGTTCTCCTCGCGTTGCAGGCCGTCAATGTCGTCCTGATCCGCGTGATGGCCGCGGATCGCCAGGTCATCACGCGTGAGACCTACACCCGACGGATGAGCTGGGTTCTGCTCAACTCGATCGTCGCCAGCGTCGTCGTCGGCTTGCTGACAATGATTGGGTTCGTCCTGTTGGTGATCCCCGGGCTCTTCGTGCTGGTGAGCCTGCTGTTCGCCGCCGTCTACATCGCCGATCGGGACGAGAACGTTCTCGACGCGATACGCGACAGCTGGGGCCTCGCGTCGGGGAACCGGTGGCGGCTACTTGGATTGGTCCTCGTGGTTTTCGTCGGTTTCTTCGCGGTCTCGTTCCCGCTCGATTTCCTCTTACCGACCGGTTCGACGCTCTCGCTCGTCGCCTCGACGGTTCTCAACACGGTCCTGGTCGTCAGCTGGCCGTGATCACCGACGCCTACCGCCAACTGCGCGGCGAGGACCGGCCCGGAAGCGGTGCGGAGCCGAGCCCGGACGCCGCCGGCGTCTGACCGAGTCCGACGAACCGCTCGATCCGTTCGCACGGTCGTGCTCGCCGGGGTCCTGTCCGGACGGCCACGTTCCGGCCGCGGGTTCGCGCTTCTCGCCGATCACGTCTTTACTACCTAAGCCGTCGTAGTACGGTACGGCTACCAGTTCCGGCCTCAGCCGTCTCGTCGAACGGTTAGTCCCGCGAGGACGAGGAGGGCGACGAGGGCGACTGCGAGCCCGAATCCGGGCCCTCCCGCCTCGGTTCGGCCGTTAGTATCGTTACTGTCCCGGGAATTCCCGTCGGTCGTTGCGCCATCGTTCGCGGTTGACGGTGTCGACGGCGAAGGGGTAGACGTGATCGGTTCGCTCGTGGTCCGTGCTTCGGTCTCCCCGGCCGTGTCAGTCGTTTCGGTTGTTTCGACCGCTTCGGTCGTCGTTGCCGGTCCCGTCTCCGCTGTGTCGGTGGCTGACGTAGGCGACCGAGTGGTTCGTTCGGGCGTGGTGGTCGCGGTAGTGCTACTGGCACTGGAGGCGTTGACGCGCACGGTCGTCGGATTGGTGATGAACGACCCGCTCGCGAGATACGGGACGTCCACAGTTCCGTTCGTCCGCACGTAGTCGAAGCGGCTGTTGTTGTTCGTGTCGAGATACGGCACCGCGGTCAGGTTCTGTGTCCGTCCCAGATTGGTCCGGGTGGATCGTTGGCCGGGGACGTCGAACAGCCGGACCTGTACGTTCCGATGGCTACCGGGCGCGAGGTATCGCGAGACGCCGATGATCGGGCCGGAAGAACCCTCTCCGCGGTGAACCGCGATGAACCCGCCCGCCGAAAGGTTCGTCGATTCGGTCATCACGGTCGTGCCGGCGGTCGTCTGGGGGGTGAATCTCACGTCCGCACTCGGCGGTGATCTCGCCAGCGCGGCCGAACCGATAACCGAGACGTTAGCCGGGTTCTGAATGGCGCTTCCGTTCCGGGTGTAGGGACCGTCGACCCCCTCGTTCCGAGCGAAGTCGAACTGCCGGTCGTCGTTCGTATCGCGGTGCAACAGGGCAGTTAGCTCCTGGTCGTCCTCCAAGCGGGTTCGGAAGAAGTCCTCGCCCGGCACCTCGAACAACTGTACCGCTACGTCCTCGTAGCTTCCGGGCGCGAGGTATCGCGAGACGCCGATGAGCGGGTCGTCGCCGGCCGTCTCGTTACGGATCACGACGAACCCACCCGCCGGAATGTCCACCTCGTCGAGTACTACCGTTCGCCCGTAGGACACCTGTGGCGTAAACTGTGTGCCCGCAGTCACGTTCGACGTCGAACCGTTTTCCACCTGTGGTTGGACGCGTGGGTTCGGGACCTCACTCGTGCTCGCGTCGGTCGAAGCGAACGCCGTCGTCGCTCCGCCGCTAGCGATCACCGTGAGCGCGAGCAACACAGGGACGAGTGACCACCGCGCTATCATTGATTTCTTTTTAGCGTCCTTAGAATTATATTTTGCGGAGTTCACATCGGGGATCAAACGGACATACGATTTCGCTTCGTAGAGAAGACAAGGGCGTCGAGAGGGCCCGTGTTCCGTCCGACTCGGACTACGGCGGCGTCCTCATCGAGCATCGGCTCGATTGACGTCGTAGTTTCCTTCCCGTCAAGAACGGATACGGATACGGTTTCGAGCTCGATCGACTCGGGTCAGTTCGCTACCTGTTCGAAGCCATCCATCGCTGAACGGCGGTTTCGGGAGGGCACTGGTGATCTCGAAGCGGCGTGATCGCGGGGACTCGAAGCGTTCGGTCGGGCGAAGCGCACGCGTCTCGTGGTGAACGGTCGAGATCGGATCGAATGGCGCCGTGGCGATCTACGGGTGTCAGGGTCAGGAGTCGTAGGGATCCTCGGGGAGTCCACGGTACGATCGGCCGAATGAGGGCCCTACCCATTCGTGGCTCGCCGCACCCTTTGGCGAGGATGTCACATAGTAAGGTGAACTACGAGGAGACCGAGACGACGTACGAAATGCACTTCCTCCGCGACCCGCTCGACTGCGAGGACCACGGGCTAACCGTTGTCGATGCCGATCCGGGCTGGGAAGGCCCCGAGCACGAACACGGTGACGAGGACCATGAGGAAGTGTACCTCCTCGTCGAAGGAGAGGCGACGATCACGGTTGACGGCGAGGACGTTTCCCTGAGCGCCGGTGATGCAGTCCGTGTGTCACCCGGGGCGACTCGGCAGCTCACGAACGGTGACACTCGAAGCCGACTCGTAATCACCGGTGCATCGTAGCGTTCGTTGTCGTGTCGGTGCAATGTTGGAAATCACTATACGCAAACACCCGGCATCGGAAAGTCGGTCGAAATCGTCGCGTTGCGCTCGATAGAGCATGAGACGGATCGAGAAAACCTCGCGCCGTCTGTCGAATGTGATTATACTGTTAGCGAGAAGTTCTTATGCACTATTCGGCCCCCGGTTGCACAAAGACTTACCGCAGACAGTATATCACCCGTTTCGGCTGGCGTCTCGTCATACTGTTCGAAGTACCTCAATGTCGTGGCCCACGAGGTTCGTTTGTTACCGTCCTCGAAGAAGTGCGCTGTAAGCAGGTTCCGAAGCAGCTGCGCGCCACGGTGGTAGCGATCACCGTCCTCAATGTCGTCGAGCAGTCGCCGGAGTTTCAACCGCGGTGCAGCGACGGCTGTCCCACGGTATTTCATATCGTAGTCTTCTTCGATTTCCTCGTGAGTGGCGAGTATCTCCTCCGCACTCGGCAGGTCATCGTCGGTCATCCGTCACTCACGGATCAGGGGGGTCTCACCCGTCCACACGCCGAGTTGCGGTGCTCGCCCCCGGCTGCGCGCCTCACTACACGCCGAGGGCGATCCCGGGCGTTCCACTCTCCCTCGCTCGACGGACCCATAGAAGGGCCCGCCTCGCACCGGTCGAGTCCCTGTCGGCGACCGACCACGACCGCATGAGGAGGTCAACGCTCCCCGAGAGGGAGAGAGGTCGGCCTTGCTATAACAAAAAGTAGCGAATCAACGGGTTGGCTATAACCAAAGGAGGAGATGGGAGGCATCAGCTGATGAAGCGCCGGTAGACGACGTAGGCGAGCCCCAGAGGGTGGTGCAACGGGGTCTAATCGGACGGCTGAAGACTTCTTTCCACGGCTGAGTATCGCTGATCGTTCATGGACCCCTCGGCGCCCCGTCGAGGACACGACGCTCGGCGAGCGACGCACGCCGGTCACTGGTGTCGAACAGCTCGACGAGTGCGGCGGCGTGCTCGTCGCTCGCGCTGTGGTAGTTCAGTTCCCAAGAAGCGATAGCCATCTTCGAGACGCCGAGTTCCTGGGCTAGCTCCCGTCGGGACAGCCCGCGGGCCTGGCGGCGTTCGCGAAGTTCCTCGCCGAGTGGCGGAGTGAGGCGGTCGGTGTCGGTCATGGCCCACCCGTATCCCCCGGGACCTGCATGAGTCCGAGCGTCCGAAAGTCACTATCGAAGGCGAACACGTGCTCGACGTCGCGCTCGCGCGCGAGGACCGCGCTCAGGTGATCGACAAATGAGATCTGTTGGTCGTCATAGCGCGCGAACTCGTCGCAGGCGTCGGCAAATACCGCGTCATCGGCGACGAGCACGTTGAACGTCGGGGAGTCGCGCACCGTGGTCAGTGCTCGAACAGCGGTCGCGTGATCGATCTTCCGCCGGGTAAGCGTCGCGAGTTCGGAGAGCACGAACCGGCTCGTATAGATCGGCCGGTAGGGGAGGGTGCCCTGCTGGATTGCTCCGAACACTGCCGTCGCGTCGTCGTGATGCTCGTCGTCGGCTTTCACGCGGGCGAAGAACGCGCCGGTGTCGACAAACAGCGGTCGCGCCCCCTCGGCGCTCATTCGTCGGCGTCTGCCCCGTCAGCGACCCCGTACAGGTACTCGTCGGCTTTCGAGGCGTCGGTATGCTCGCCGGTCGCAACCGGCTCGAAGCTGAAAAACGGGTCGTCGGGGTTCACGCCGCTCGGGCCGTCAACCCGTTCCCACAGCTTCGCGCCACCGACGACGCGGCTCTCAACCCTTCCGTCGTCCTGAAGCGAGCGGAGACGGCGGTAGGCGTGGTCATCCGAGCACCCGACTAGCTCGGCGATCTCGCCGGTCCCGCCCTGTCCGAGCTGCTTGAGCGCGTCGAGAAACGCCTCGTCGTCGTACACCGAAGTGAACTGTCCCGTCTCGGGGTCCTGCTGTCGTGGCATGGGCGTCAGTAGGTGCTCCGGTTACATAAACCCATACACCGGCCGGGACATGGGAAAAACTCAACACCATACAACGAGTAGTGTATGGTAGGGAAGCCGCGTCCCTCGGGGCGTTTCGGAAACGCCCGGTGCTGCTACACCGGACGCGGGTTCTCGCAGGACAGAACCCATGTCGAAAGCAACCAGCGGAACGGAAAGTAGTATCGAACGCACCGAGCGACGAGCGCAGTGGGAATCTTTCGCGTTCACTGTCTCGGCCGCGAACGTCGTTAAGATCGAAAACCAAAGCTACGGCGACGAGAGCGCCGAACACCGCTACCTCGTGAACGTCGCGGACGGCGAGGCCGTCTCGTGCTCGTGTCCCGCCGACGAGTATCACCCTGGCAAGTGCAAACACTGCCTCGCCGTCGAGAACGAGACCGCGGTCATGCAGGCGGCGAGTGCCTCGAACGACGAACTCGCGGAGGCTTGCCAATGAGCGCGGACTGTGCCCGATGCGGCGAGTCCTCGGGGTCGTCGGCCGACCCGGCGGAGTTCCGGGTCCTGTGCCCGGCGTGCTTCGTCGAAGAAGCCATAGCGGAAGGGCGGGGCCAGCGATGAGTGCAGTCGAACGCGGCGCGCGACTCCGGGCGACACTAACCGATCGGACCTACCGCGTGCTCTCGGTCAATGCAGAGACGGACACGGCGCGCGTGCTCGCGCCACGCGACGGCGAGTGTCGGAGCTTCCGCGCCCCGGTCGATCGTATCCAGGACGACATCGACGCCGGTCGCATCGAGGTGCTACCGGCATGAGCCGACCGGCGCTCCCCGAGGAGAAAGGCGCGGGCCTCCGGCGTGATCGGGTCGACCCGGTTCCCGAAGGACTCCGGCACGTCGTCGAACGGATCGACGACCATGACGGGCCTCCGTTCGACAAGTGTTCGGAGTGTGGCGAGAGCGGATCGATCGGTTCGGTCAACCCCTTCGGTTCCTGTCCGGCCCGCTCGCTCCCCTCGGCGATCGAAGCACGCGCCGAGACGGCTACCGAGGACAAGGCTCAGGCCTCGCTCACGGGCGCGCCCGTCGCCACTGACGGAGGGCGATCGGAATGACCGACGCCGTGGCCTGCGAGTTCTGCGGCGAGACGTTCGCCGAGGGAAGCACCGACCTGCCGTTTCACTGGTATTGTGAACACGTTGACGAGCTGGACGACGAGCAATTTCGGGCGGCCTGGATTGAGCACAACGCCAGGTTGCTCGGCAGTATCGACGTCGATGTGCCGGTAGCGATTCCTCGCGACACCTGGGAG
>PXQR01000130.1:0-7635 GCA_003021235.1 Halobacteriales archaeon QH_6_64_20
TCGAATCCCTTCCCTCGCACTGGTGCGCCACGCTGGCGCGCGAGTGCACGCAAGACGGAACGTCTTGCCCTCGCAAACTTCCTACAGAGGTCGGTTGGAGAGCGAAGCTTCAGACCGGATTAGCGCAGAGCAGTCAATTAGTGGCATCGACGGCCGTGACCTCCCAGCCGTCGGCCGACTCCCGGGCGACCAGTAAAGGATCGTCCTCGCCGTCGGTCACCAGCCGATGGGTGTCGCCTTCCGAGACACCTTCGGCCTGGAAGGATTCGCCGAAGAACTCCGCACTTTCCGGTTCGAGATCGATCGTCTCGCCGCTATCGAGGGTCAGCCGCACCGGTTGCGGCGAGAGGTTATACAGGCGTTTCGCAATCGTGTTCATACCGATCGAGCGTCCGGTATCGACTAAACGGTTCTGTCGAGTCTTGTAACAGTGTTAGGTTAGCCAGCGTTCGCTGTTGGTGCTTTCAATAGGGCCTCGAAAGCCCCCTTCGCGCTCGGCTCCCGCGGCTCGCTACGCGCGTTCGCTCGCTGTGCTCGCTCACGTGCTTACGTCGCCGGGGTTCGCCGACCGCTCGGCCCCTTTCAGTCCCACCCTTGTCGGCTGTAGGTTCTGTCGTTCGAAGGAACGGAGGCTCTTTGCGGTCAGCGCTGTACGACCACACATGGTTGATTCTACCGAACACGACCGAGCGACGGTAGCCGAACGCGCCGCCCGAGCCGGCGGTGACGTAGCCCTCGACTCGTTTCGAACGGGTATCGCCGTCGATACGAAGACCGGAAAGACCGACGTCGTCACCCAGGCCGACCGCGACAGTCAACAGCGCGTGAGCGACGTCATCGGCGAAACCTACCCCAACGACCCGATCGTCGGCGAGGAGGGCGACGAACTGAAAGCCGTTCCCGAAGAAGGGGCGGCGTGGGTGATCGACCCGATCGACGGGACGAACAACTACGTCCGCGGGCTGAGGACCTGGGCGACGAGCGTCGCGGCGACGATGGATGGGGAACCGGTCGCGGCGGCGAACGTCATGCCCGCCCTCGGCGATTCGTACCTCGCCGACGGGGAGCACGCACGGCTGAACGGCGATCCCGTGGGCGTGAGCGACCGAACCGACCCCGAGGCGGCCACCGTGGCGGTGACTGCCTGGAGCGGCACGACCAGACCGGAGGCGTACACCCGTCTCACGAGCGAACTGGTAAGCGAGTTCGGCGACCTCCGTCGGTTCGGTTGCGCGCAGGCGACCCTGTCGTTCGTCGCGAGCGGCGCGCTCGACGCGCTCTTTACGAACGTCGACCCGAACCCGTGGGACACCCTCGCGGGAGTCGGTCTGATCCGACGGGCCGGCGGCCGAGTCACCGGTCTCGACGGCGATCGTTGGGACGGAAGCGGCGGGTTCGTCGCGTCGAACGGAGTGAGCGAAATCCACCGGACGGCGCTCGACGCCGCACGAACCATCCGGGACGAGTAACCGGGAGTCGAGAGTCGATCGGATCTCGGCGACCGAGGACTAAGCGATCGAGCAACGACGAACCCATGCCACGAACTCGACTCCGAATCGATGGGATCGATAGGATCAGTGAGAGCCCCGCGAGTGTGCGCGAATTACACGGGACCGGAACCGTCAAACCCGAGCCGTCTAGTTACGTCGAACATGGCGGCCATCGAACGACGTATCGACCCCGTCCGAGCCTGGGTTCTCGCGGCGATCGCGGGCGTCGTCGCGCTCGTCGGCGGCGTGCTTGCCTTCCCGCGGGCGGTCTACGACCGGTTCGTCTGGCATTACTTCTGGGGGCCGGTCCACGCCGACGCCGCCGGTTCCCAGTGTGCGGTTCGCGCGGGCGGCGCGGTCAGGTTGCTCGATAGCGCGAGCGCTTGTGCGGCCGCGGTGAGCCGAGGGGCGATCGTCGCCGAGCCGGGCTACACCCTGGTTTCGGAGGCCGGCTACGCCCTGATTCTCCTGTTCATGCTTATCGGTGTGTGGTTCATGCTCCGCCGATTGGAGCTCGGGGGCGACCGGGCGTTTTTCTTCGCGTTGCTCCCGTTCATGTTCCTCGGGGGTGCACTACGGGTCGTCGAGGACGCGAACGTCGCGCTCGCGTCCGAGGGCGGCGTGCCCGCGATCAGCTATCCGTGGAGTGCGATCGTCATCAGCCCGGTCATCTACTTCACGGTCTTTGCGATCACGCTCGGCGCCGTGCTCGGGAGCGTCTGGCTCGCACGTTCCGAGCGTTTCGACGTCGCCGAATACAGCCGGCCGCTGCTCGCGAGCGGGATCGTAGTACTATCGCTCACGATCGCCTACCTCGTCGCGCTCGCCATTGGTACCGTTCCCGTCGAGCTGTATCCACAACTGCCCGCGCTCGTCCTCGGACTCACGACCGGAATTTCCCTCCTCGTATGGGCCGGGGTGCGTCGCTTCGCCCCCGAGATCACGTACGGCACCGAGTCGATCGGCTTCGTGATCCTGTGGGGTCACACCTTGGACGGCGTTGCGAACGTCATCGCCTCCGATTGGGCGCTTGCGATCGGTCTTCCCTTCGAGTACAGCGCGAAACACCCGGTCAATCGCTTCATCATCGACGCTACCCAGGGTGTCCTCCCCCCGTCGCTCACGGCGACGATCGGCACGGCCTGGCCCTTCCTGTTCGTGAAGATCGTCGCCGCCCTGGCGGTGGTCTGGCTGTTCGACGAGACGATCTTCGAGGAGAGCCCCCGATATGCCATTCTACTTCTGATCGCGATCCTCGCCGTCGGGCTCGGGCCCGGGACGCGGGATATGGTGCGGGCGACCTTCGGGATCTAAGCACGCACCTTTTTCTCGGGGTCCTCGATCGCTCCCCTCGGTCGCTCACTGCGGGCCCAGCAAAAACCTGGATTAAAAACGCTCACTCGCTCCCTCCAGTCGCTCGCTCGCGCGTGCTACATAGATCGACAGCACCGCAGTGCGATTGATCGACGGCCGATCGGCTGTAGCGTGCTGAGTTCGAATGCACGTCCCCGTACCGCGAGGGTCAAACGTTGCAAGGACCGAAAACGGATATGGAACGGGAGGTCGCGCTACGTACCGTCGGCGGCGGAATCGCTGGAACGGTCGTGCTCTCGTTTCTGTTGCTCTTCCTCGAAGTGCAGACGCGCTCGCGGGTCAGGGTCGCGGACGTCGTCATCGAGTACGTCGGTACGCCGGGTCAGCAGTCGATCGCGCTCGTACTCTTCGTGCTCGTTACCGCCGTCCTGTGGCCGCTCGCGTTCGTGGCACTCGAAAATCGGGACCTGCTTCCCGGCCGGACGCGGGTGCGACGGGCAGTGATTTTCGCCACCGCGCTCGCGGTCGCTTTCGCGGTTACCGGCCGCGGGGAGCTACAGGGACCGGTCCTGATACTCTACGGCGCGGCCGTGCTCGGCGCACACGTCGCCTACGGACTCACGCTCGCCCGGGTGCTCCGACCGATCGGTCAGCCCGATTGAGTGTCCACCGTCGCCGACGTTCGGTCCACCGAGCGCGACGACGGCACGCGGCGGCCCGCAACCACACGATCGAGCAACCGATCGGAGCCGAGACGGTCACTCGAGACCCTCCCGACGATCGGGTCCGTCGCGCCTGCTCAGAGACGATCGTCACCAGTTTTCCGTTTCAGTTCTTGTAATCTTCGATCAAGCCACCCTGCAATACGATCTCGACCTGGCGCGGGTTCAGCGTGTGTTCGACCGAAAAGGTAGCGTCCCGTGTAGCGTCGTGGACCGTGACCTCGGCGCCGTCCTGGATCTCCTCGCGAACGTCGGGGAGTTCGAGCGTGTCGCCCTGCTCGATCGCGTCGTAGTCGGCCCGGTCGGCGAACTCTAAGGGTACGATACCGAAGTTCACGAGGTTCTGCCAGTGGATACGAGCGTAGCTCACCGCGAGGGCAGCCCGCATCCCCAGATAGTAGGGTGCCAATGCCGCGTGTTCGCGCGAACTTCCCTGCCCGTAGTTCGAGCCGCCGACAACCATCCACGGCGCGCCTTCCCTTTCAGCTCGCTCGTGGAAGCCTTCTTCGACCTGATCGAAGACCCACTCGCTGATCCTCGGGATGTTCGACCGGTAGGGAAGCACCTCCGAGCCGGCGGGCATGATCTCGTCGGTCGAGATGTCGTCGCCGACTTTCATCAATACGGGACCGGAAAGCGAATCGGGCACGCGTTCGAACTCCGGCAGGGATTTGACGTTCGGCCCTTTGCGCAACTCGCCGCCGGGATTCTCGGGGGGTGCGCTCAATGCCGTCTCGTCGACGATGATCTCCGTGGGTTCTGACCACTCGGGGAACTCGATGTCGTGGCTTTCCTCCAAGGTACGTGGATCGGTGATCTCGCCGGTGAGCGCACCCGCCGCGGCGGTCTCGGGGCTACAGAGGAAGACGCTGTCCTCGCGCGTGCCGGTGCGCCCGGGGAAGTTCCGGGGCACGGTTCTGAGACTGTTCTGCCCGGAAGCCGGGGCCTGGCCCATCCCGATACAACCGTTACAGCCGGCCTGGTGGATGCGGGCACCGCTCGCGATCAGCTTCCCGAGATAGCCCATCTCGGTCAGGTTTTCGAGGATCTGTCGGGAGGTGGGGTTCACGTCGAAGCTGACGTCGGAGGGAACCCGCCCGCCGTCGGCGATCATCCCCGGCATCGCGAAATCCCGAAGGCCCGGGTTCGCACTGGAACCGATGTACGCCTGGTAGATGTCCTCGCCCGCGACGTCGGTCACCGGGACGACGTTGCCGGGACTAGAGGGTTTGGCGATCATCGGTTCGATCTCGTCGAGGCGGATCGTCTCGATCACGTGATACTCGGCCCCCTCGTCGGCCTCTAACGGCCGAAAGTCGTCCTCGCGGCCCTGCTGGGCGAGAAATCGCTTTACTTCGCCGTCGGCGGGAAAGACGGTACTCGTCGCTCCCAGTTCGGTACCCATGTTCGCGATCACGTGGCGATCCATCGCGCTTAGAGTCTCCAGTCCGGGGCCGTGATACTCGACCACGCGCCCGACGCCGCCGTCGACGTCGTGGCGTCGTAGCATTTCGAGGATCACGTCCTTGGCACTACACCACTCGGGGAGTTCACCACGTAGCTCGACGCCCCAGACCTCGGGCATGTTCACGTGGTAGGGCTCGCCGGCCATCGCCATGGCGACGTCCAGCCCGCCGGCCCCGATCGCCAACATCCCCATCGCCCCCGCGGCTGGCGTGTGTGAGTCCGAGCCGAGCAATGTCTTTCCTGGAACGCCGAAGCGCTCCTGGTGGACCGGGTGCGAGACCCCGTTCCCGGCGGGCGAGAACCAGATCCCCCACTTCTCGCAGGCACTCCGTAAGAAGAGGTGGTCGTCGGGGTTCTTGTTGTCCTCCTGGATCAGGTTGTGATCGACGTACTGGGCCGAGAGTTCGCTCTCGAGTTCGTCGACTTCCATCGCTTCGAGTTCGAGCATGACCATCGTGCCGGTGGCGTCCTGGGTCAGCGTCTGATCGATCTCTAAAGCGATTTCCTCGCCCGGTTCGGTCTCCCCTTCGACGAGGTGGTTCTCGATGAGTTTCTCCGATACGGTTCCGGGCATAGAGTAGAACGACGACGAGAGTCCTCTTGTCTCTTGTGCTACGATACCGTGGAAAGAGGCAACAGTTCGCGCGGCAAGCTGTGAGATCTCCCAGGTTCGAGTGGTTGGTTCTCCCGTCATCGACGAGACGCCACGCGGGCGAAGCCATCGGAGAGAAGAAGAGAGGTCGTAGAGAAGTCAGTACCGGTAGTCGGTCCCTTCGGCGGTGTCTTCGATCTCGACCCCGAGATCGCGTAGCTCCGCCCGTAGCGCGTCGGCCCGGTCGTACTCGCCGGCCTCCCGTGCGCGCTCACGGCTGTCGAGCACCAGTTCGATCAGGTCGTCGGCGAGTTCGATCTTCCCTTCGATCGCGCCCGCTTCGGCGAAGTCGAGTCCCAACACGCCCTCGCCGAATTTCTCGAAGGCCTCGATCGCTCGCCTGAGTCCTCGGTAGTCGTATCCGTGTCCATCCCCGTCCGCTTCGTTCGCTTTCTCCGTTCCGCCATCCCCCTCGTCGAGGTGACGATTGACACCGCCGGCGAGCGCGAGTAACGCGGCCTGGCCCTCTCTCGTATCGAAGTCGTCGTTCAGCGCCGCGGTGAAGTCGGCGCGTGCGGTCTCGATCGCCTCGCGTAGCGCCGGGTCAGCTACCTTCGTTCGGGCGTCGGGACCGTCGATCGCTTCGATCGCCCGGTGGTACGCCCGCGAGAGGCGCTCGAAACGTTCCTTCGCTTCCGTAATCGCCACCTCACTGTAGGTCTGAGTGCTATTGTAAGCACCTGCGGTCAGAAAGGTTCGGAGCACGTTCGTGCCGTACTCTTCGATCGCGCGTTCGACCGTAACGAAGTTCCCGAGGCTCGAGCTCATCTTCTCCTCGCTCAGCTCGAAGAGATCGGCATGGAGCCAGTAGCGGGCGAACTCGGTGCCCGAGGCGGCTTCGCTCTGGGCGATCTCGTTTTCGTGGTGGGGAAAGACGAGATCCCGGCCGCCGACGTGGATGTCGATGGTCTCGCCGAGGTGGGCCATGCTCATCGCCGAGCACTCGATGTGCCAGCCCGGTCGTCCCTCGCCCCACGGCGACTCGAACACCCGACCTTCGGACGGCTCGGCGGGGGCTTCGACGCCCTTGTGGCGGTGTGTAGCGACCGATTCGGCGGACGCTCCGCCGGCCTTCCAGAGCGCGAAGTCCGCCGGGTGACGTTTCTCGGCGCGTTCGTCGGCATCGTCCTGTGCTTCGATCCCCTCGATCCGCTGGTTCGAGAGCTTGCCGTACCCTTCGAACTCGGTGACGTCGAAGTACACCGATCCGCTCGACTCGTAGGCGTAGTCCTTTGCGATCAGCGTCTCGATCAGCTCGATCACCTCGGGAACGTGTTCGGAGACCCGGGGATAGACCGTCGCGCGCCGGAGATTGAGTCCGCGCATGGCCGCGAGCGTATCGCCGATGTACGTCCGGGCGACTGCCTCCTCGCTCTCACCGAGACCGTTCTCCCCGATCCTCGCGACGATCTTCTCGTTCACGTCGGTAAAGTTCTCGACGTGACGGACGTCGTAGCCCAGATGGGAGAGCCAGCGGGCCATCACGTCGACGTGGACCCACGAGCGTGCGTGACCGAGATGGGGCGGATCGGAGACCGTGAGGCCACAGTAGTAGAGCAGAACTTCCTCCGGGTCGCGTGGCTCGAACGGCCGTTTCTCGCCGGTCAGCGTGTCGGTCACGCACAACGCCATGGCTCGATCTCTGCCGGTCGGGACACCTGAACCCATCGGAACGATCGATCCGACCGCTCGAAGGGCGCGCCGGAAGCTAGGAGCCAGCGGCGAGTCCGACGAGCCCGCCGGTCGCAAGCGAATGGGAAACGAACGGACCCGAGAAGCGACGGGACCGAACGAGCGCCGACGGTACCACAGCCGGGAAGGACGACTCACTCCGGAACCGCATCGAGAGCGCTCTCGACGGCACGAACGGCGTTCGGTCCCGCCGAACGGGAGACGACGACGGTGAGTGTCTCGTCCGCCGCCCCGGCGGCGATCGGGGAGATTCCCTCGACGGCGAGCCGGCGAAGCACGTGTGAGAGCGCCGTCGCGT
>PXQR01000130.1:7640-10026 GCA_003021235.1 Halobacteriales archaeon QH_6_64_20
GCTCGCCGAGCCCGCTTCGCATCGTTACGCGCACCTCGCGCGAACTCTCCTCGTAGTCGGGCAGTTCCTCCGCGTACCGTCGGAGCGCGGCGACGACGGCGCCCTCTGCGCCTTCGACGTCGAGAAGACGGGCGGCGGCGGCGTAGTTCACGACGCCCGCCCGAAGCGCCTCCCGAAGAAAGGGTTTCTCGCGGGCCGCGGCTCTGGTGTCGGCAGCGAGGGTCACGCCGAAGCGAGGAGGCCGAGGACGAAAAGCCGACCGGCGGCCGCTCCGGGGACCTAATGGTACGAATCAGCGAAGCGAGGCGTACCCTGCGGCGACGACGCCCGCCAGCAGGACGAACGCGCCGGCGAGCAACACCACGTTGTCGAGCATCGTGACGGCCACGACCGCGAGGAAGAGGACACCGACGCCGAGCGCCAGCGCAGGGGCGTCGAGCCCGCCGAGCACCCCCGTCGAGCGGGTCGATCCCCGGGACGACCCGGCGCGCGACCGAGTTCGGGGATTCGAGGTCGACTCGCCCCGCGACCGGTCCGAAGCGGAGCTCGGCTTCCCGAGCGCGGCGTCGACTTCGACCGGCGGTTTGGTCGGCTCGACGGCCCGGAGCGATAGGTCGACGTAGCGGGTCTCGGCACCGTAGGCCGACGCCACCTTCAGCCGCCCGGTCGCCGAACGGTCGTCGCGGCGAACGGCGACGGGCACTCGCCTGGTAGCACCGGCCCGGAGGTGGTGGTTGATCGCCTCGATCGACGCGACCTCCGAGAGGGCGTCGTCGAGGTGGACGTGGACGTGGACCGCTTCGCCGTGATTGTGGAGTTCGACGTCGAACGATCCCGCGGTCGTAAACGAGTCGGGCGCCTCGACGGAGTGCAAGCGAGTGCGATTGATGGCCACCGAGAGCGTATCGGACACGGTGGGGTACTCGACCGGTCGGTAGAAAAAGATTCAGGAACGCTCGGGGGGACCCCTGCCTCGCGCTTTCGCTCATCGGGACCTACCCGTCGCGCATGTCCGGCGGCAATAAGTTCGGAATGCCGTCCTCGATCGGGTACTCCTCGCCACATTCCGTGCAGACGAGCCGCCCTTCGGCGATCTCCTCGTCGGTGCGCTGGATGACTTCGAGATCGAGGTCGTGTTTATCGAGCGGACAGCAGACGATCTCCAGTAACGATTCGTTCATAGCCTCGACCAGGAGGTCACGGGGCAAAAGCGTGCGGATCGGTTTCCCGGCCTTCGAGCAGGCGTTCGTCGGCGGTTCCGTACTCGTCGGCTCCCGATCGGTGGACCCCTGCGCTGACCGACGCGATCGAGCGCGTCGGTCCTCGGCGATCGTTCGCTCCCGGGACGGCCCGCACGTTCGCTTCCGGCCAAAGCTCGGCAAGCACGCCGAGCGGATTGTCAGCGGGCGGATAGGGCGATTCCGAGCCGCCGATCGTGACGAGGACCGAGGGCGGGACCCTTCCGGAGGGACGGGTGGTCGATCCCCGAAAGCGACACCCAACGAACCGTTAGGAATCGGCGAGCGTCGCGGTCGGACCGGCGTGAGGTCCGTCGCCGAACCGGACGTCCCGTCCGCCGTCCGTCGATCACGGACCGTCGCCGGCAGTCCGCTACGACGAGAGGAGCGGAGCCGACCGGTTCGTTTCACGTACGCTTACTAACGTCTACGTAGTTTTAAATACAGTAAGACTAAAGTTAATTTTGTAGACTCGCAGCATGAATCAGATATCATCGAACGCGGACGGAGAGAGCGGGCGAGGATCGACGGGGGACGACTCGGGGTTGCTCGACCGTCGCGCGTACCTGCGGCTGACCGGCGCGACGGTCGCAGGGGTCGCGGCGACGTCGGCGGGTTCCGGGGCGGTCTCGGCGGCGAGCGTCGAGACGATCGAGGTCTCCTCCGGCGAGGAGGAACGGATCGAACTCGACGGCGGCGACACGCTGGAGAACACGATCATCGACGTCTCCGCCCGCGGCGCGAGCGTCGCGATCAGGGCCCGGACCCGCGGCGGGGACATCGCGATCCGCAACGTCGCGATCGAGGGTGTCGACACGCAGGCCGACGACACGATCAACGTCGCCGCGTACGACGAGGACGCGACGGTCACGATCGAGAACTGTTACTTCGGCGACGGCGGGGAGGACGATGCGGGCGACGGCGCGGGCGAGGGTGAAGGCTGTATCTTCGTCAACGCCTCTCATGCGGGCGATCTGCTGATCAGGAACGTCCACGTCGCGAACTTCGAAACCGGCATCTATGCGAGTGCGCCGGGCAATCCGCCCGTCGAGAGCAAGCCTGACAAGCAGGTCGGCGAGGGCGGCACGGTTCGGATCGAAGACACGTACCTGGCGAACGTCGAAAAATCGGGGTACAAGCTCGGTTCG
>PXQR01000131.1 GCA_003021235.1 Halobacteriales archaeon QH_6_64_20
CCAGACCGAGCACGTCGAGGTCGAGCGGACCGAGATTAAGGTCTAAAACGTCACAGACCCCACTGTCGCCGGCTGGGCTCAGATCCAACAGGGCGTCCGTGAAGGTCGTGTCGACCGCTTGGGTGTTGTTCCCGTTACCCTGCCCTCGCGTTCCCTCACCGGTGATCGTACCGCTCGCGACGAGGCTGTCGCCATCCTCGTTGACCCCGAACTCCGTGATAGTGAGCGTCTCGGGAGTGAACGATCCGTTCCCGTTCTGTACGTCGACCTCCGCGTCTTCGAGATCGTTGATCGTTATGGCTTCCTCCGAGTCCTGAGCGGCAGCCGAACCACCGAAGAGCGTGAGCCCCGCTATCGCGGTGCCGGTCGCAGCAGTCCCCTTCAGGAAGGTTCGTCGCGCTGTTTCCGTCATCGGTTCCTCCATCGCTTCGTTCGAATGGATGCTTTCTCTCATCGTAGCGTCCTCGCCGCCTGCTGCGGCAATAACGGACGATCCACGCTCGATTCTTAAACGATCTGGTTGCATTGGCTGGCGACGCTACTACACGGAAGTACCTTTCCCGATCCGGTTCCGGCCGCCGAGCGACGGGTTTTCGGCCTACGGCGCGTTTCCGACGAGCATGCCCACACTTGCGGTCACGACGTGCGCCGAGACGGCCGAACGGATCGCCGCCCCGCTCGCCGAGCGTGGGATCGACGTCCATCACCTCCCGACGACCGGGAGGACGATTCCCCTCGACGGATCGGCGCTCCCGAACACGATCAGCGATACGGACGGCGGACTCGTCTACCCGTCGCGGCTCACGGAGGGCGGAGCGATCGACGCGCTCTATGGGTTCCCATGGGTGAACGGTCGGGAAGCGGTACTGACCTCGCGGAACAAAGCCGGCGTACTCGTGACGCTCGGCGAAGAAGGGATTCCGGTTCCCGAAACCGTGCTGTGTTCGGACCCAGTAGGGCAAGGGGCTCTCGAAGGGGTCTTCGAGCGTTTCGATCCGCCGGTCGTGGTCAAACCCAACTCCGCGACCAGGGGGATCGGCGTCACCAAAGCGAGCGACCGTGACTCGTTCCTCGGAGTGTGTGATTATCTGGATCTGATCCACGAGTTCCCGGCGACGGGCGACAAGTCGTTTCTCGTCCAGGAGTACCTCGCCGACGCGCGCGACTACCGGCTCATGGTGATCGACGGCGAGTGTGTCGGCGCGGTCGAGCGCCGCGGGGCGGGCTGGAAACACAACGTCCACCGCGGTGCCGAGGCGGTGGGCCTGTCGCCGCCCGACGACCTCGCCCGACTCGCCGAACGCGTCGCGCGCGTGCTCGACGTTCCGTATCTCGGCGTCGATCTCCTGGCCACCGAAGGACGTACCGTCGTCACCGAGACGAACGCCCGTCCGACGGTCGACGACGCGTCGAAGTATCAGGAGGGTTTTTACGACGCGTTCGCCGCGCTGATTCGTGCCACGGCGGAGTAGCCTTCGTGCCGGATCGACGATCGACTCTCCGGGTTGACTTGCTCCGGATCGACTCGCTCCGGATCACGAGGGCGACGCGACGATGGAAAGCGAAGCGAGAGACGAACGAGGTTCGGACTCGAAATCGAGCCGGACGTCGGAGTTCAGTATATCAGTCGACGTTGATGTCCGCGGAGGCGTCGGCGCGTTCGAAGCTGACTTCGAGCACGCCGTTGTTGAACGTGGCGTCGGCAGCGTGTTCGTCGACCCGCGTGGGGAGGTGTACGCGTTCGGTGTACTCGCGGCGGTCGTTCGCGGCGTCGATGCTGAGCGTTCGACCGTCGCATTCGAGCGAGACGTCCTCTTTGGTGATACCGGGGAGGTCGACGACCACTCGAACGACCTCGTCTTCCTCGTAGACCGCGCTGTGAGCGTCCGCGTCCGAGTCGGGGCCGTCCTCGACGTGCATATCCATTCCGTCACCCATCATCTCGCTCATCATCCGTTCGAGCTGGCGGAACAGGTCGTCGAACGGGTCACGATCCCGATCGCGGTCGTCGCGTCTCATGCCGGACAGTGGATCGCTCACGTCAAAAAGCCTTCCGGCGATTCAGTGTTCGATGTCACGCCGACAGTTCCCGGATCGAATCGGATAGTTGACTCGGTTCCGATCGGTCGTGTTCCCGACACGACTCGGCGCGATCGCTCCCGGAGGCTAAAAGCCCATCCCGAGCGCGTCGTTCGTCCGCTCGATGCTCGTTTCGGCGTCGTCCGTGCCGGCCACCGCCCGCACGGCGTCTACGTTCTCGGGAACGACGTCGGACTCCTGGCCGATCGCCTGAAAGAGATAGAGATCGCTCCCGGCAACGGCGATCGACTCGCCCCAGATGCAGTTCTCCCAGAGGTCCCCTCGGGGACGGCCGGCGTCGAGCGCGAACTCCTTCAGAGCACCCGACCCCTCGATCCCTGAGCCCTCGCTGATGACGAACAGGCGCGATTCGTCCTCTAGGGTCTCACGGACCTCGGCGGCGCTCGCCTCGCCCGCGAGCGAGACGTTGACGCTGTGAGTGTGGGTGAGCGTCGCGGGCACCTTGAGCCCGAGGGTGTCGATCGCGAGGTCGGGAAAGATCGTCTTGACGTCCGGGCCGTGATGTGAAGGAAGCGAGATCGGGTCCGGCAGTACGTCGTTGATCGGCCCCCGGCTGCTCTGGGACGGGTCGCCGCCACGGCGGACGAGCGTCGCCCGGACCTTCTCGATGCCGAAGGTCTCCTCGATGGGGGCGACCAGTCGCGAGAGGCCCGTCGTGTTGCAGGAGACGACCCGGACGTGATCACGTCCTACTGCCTCCGAGAAGTTCGAACGCGCGTTGAAGCTCGCATCGACCAGTTCGGCGTCCTCTCCGCCCTGGTAGAGCGCGGGGGTACCGTGCGCGTCGTATAGCTCCTTGTTCTCGGCTCCGATCCCCGAGGGCGTGGCGTCGACGACGACGTCGCTGCGGTCGACGAGTGCCTCGACTTCCCCGGCGAGATCGATGCCCGCCTCCTCGAAGCGGGGAACACGCTCGGGCACGGCGGCGAACAGCGGATATCCGTTTTTGACCGCTTGCTCGGCCTCGAAGTTCGGCCGCGTTTTCGCCACGCCGGCGAGTTCCATATCCGGCTGGGCCGTAATCGCGTCGGCGACGCGCTTGCCGATCGTTCCGTAGCCGTTGACCCCGACCTGAAGCATGGGTCCGCGTGTGTGAGGACCAGCAATAACGGTTTCTGCTTACGATCCACGCGCCGACCCGCACGAGCAAATCGAGTTCGTGCGCGCGAGTGCGCGCAAGCGGAAAGGAAGTATGCAAGTATGCCGGCGGATTCGATCCGTTTAGGCTTCGGACTCGCGTTCGTCCTCACGCTCGACGAAAGCCACACCCCGAGGCGAACACTCACGACACCGCGTGCCCTTCGGACCGTCATGAGCGAATCCGACCACAGCGGGGACGAAGGGACGTCGCTCGCAACGGCCGCCGAAACCGCGATCGGCCAGTGTATGGCGCTCGAAGCGGACGAGTCCTGCGTCGTCGTGGCCGACGATCACACCTCATCGATCGGCGAGGCACTCTACCGGGCCGCCAGCAGGATCTCCGACGATACCCTCCTCGCTCGGTACCCACCGAGGGAGCAACACGGCGAGGAGCCGCCCGAGCCGGTCGCTGCGGCGATGAGCGCGGCCGACGTCGTACTCTGTCCGACGACACGGAGTGTGAGTCATACCCGCGCGCGAACCGCCGCCAACGAGGCCGGCGCGCGCGTCGTGACCCTGCCAGGGATCACCGAGGAAGTATTTGCCACTGGCCTCGATGCCGACTACGGGCGGATCGCCCGCGAGTGCGAACGCGTCCTCGAAGCGGTCGCGAGCGCCGACGAACTCAAGGTCACCTCGCCGCAGGGCACCGACTTCACCGCGACGGTCGATACCCGCGAGTGGCGCTCCGATACGGGAATCGTCCACGAGTCCGGTGAGATGTCGAACCTGCCTGCAGGAGAGGTGTTCGTCAGCCCACAGACGAGTTCGGGTACCTATGTCGTGGACGGGACGATGATGCCACATGGCCTGCTCGACCGCGAGATAGAGTTCGTCGTCGAGGACGGTACCGTCGTCGAGGTCTCGGACGACGCGGTTCGCAAGGAACTGGAGAGCGCCGCCGAGCAGGTCGGCGAGGACGCGTACAATCTCGCGGAGATCGGTATCGGGACGAACGTCGCCGTGACCGATCTCGTAGGGTCGGTGCTCGCCGACGAGAAGGCTACTGGAACGGTGCATATCGCGATCGGCGACGACGCGGGCATCGGTGGGGACGTCGCCGCGCCGATCCACACCGACGGCGTCCTCCGGGAGCCGACCGTCTATGCGGACGGCGCGGAAGTGGAACTTCCGCGGGTCGAACGGCCGTAGGCCGTGAGACGGGGAGGTGAAGTTCCACGAGTAGAACGACCCTAACTCGTGAGACGGACGGAGGCAGAGTCGTTGGTCGTCGTCCAGAGTTCGGGACTGGATCAACCACACCGAGACGACACCACGATCTCCGCGCGCTCGGCTCCGCAGAGCAGCGCATATCGCCGAGAGTCGCTCGCGAGTAGCGCCGTCGTTGTGTCTTCGTACGCCGACCGGCGTTGTAAGTTCTCCCTAACGGTTGAACGGAAAGAATGTTAATGAGTAATTACACCCGCAATAGGTGGTATGGAACCTTTCGTCGGCGTGTGTTGGTCGATGTCGACGTGCTGTTGGGCGACACTCGAATCGCTCTCGTACGGGAAGCGATCGGCACACGGCCAGCCGATCGTTCGGTCGGGTCTCGATCGATCGGAAGTCCGGACTACCCGACGCTCCCGTCGTGTGATCGAAGGCGTTTCGCTGGACGAGAGGGTTGCTTCGTGACCGCATCGCCTCGGTCGTCGGCGTCGGTCGTCGTACTATCATCAGGGGCAGCGAGTTCGACGGCGTTTCTGCGCTCGCTCGGCCGTCGTGGAGTCCATACGATCGCGGCCTCCGAGCGGGCGAACACCCCGGCCTTCTGGTCGCGGTACTGTGACGAATCGGTTCGGGTTCCCTCACCCGCCGAGGACCTGCTCGGGTACAAGGACGCGCTCCTCTCGCTTGCCGCCCGATCGGACGTACGGACGATCGTCCCGGTACGAGAGGTCGACGTCTACGTGCTCTCGAAGTACCGCTCGGCGTTCGCAGAACACGTCGCTCCGCTGTGGCCCTCCCTCGAAACGCTCCGGATCGTCCACGACCGGATCGCCCTCGCCGACGCCGCCGAGGCCGCCGGCGTTTCGGATCCGAACACCCGATCGCTCGATCGCGTCGACTCGTGGGATCGTCCGTCGGTTATCAAGGCCCGCTATGCGGTGCTCGCGGACGCGTACGTCCCCTCGCTTCCCGCGGGCGAGTCTCGCGAGATGGGAAAGCCGTACTTCCCCGCGGTCGGCGTCACACCCGATCGGGCGACGATCACCGCCGAACTCGGGCACGTGCCGATCGTCCAGGATCACGTTACCGGCACCGAGTACTCCTTTCGGGCCCTGTACGACCGCGGCACGGCGATCGTGACCGCCCAGAAACGAGGGGTTCGCGGGTTCAAGTACGCCCGGGGGCCGAGCGTCTATCACCGATCGGTCGCCGACCCGCGGATCGAGGAGGCAGGGCGGGCGTTGCTCGACGCCATCGAGTGGCACGGCCCCGCGGAGGTGAGTTTCGTTCGCGAGGCGGGAACCGGCGACCTCTACCTCTTGGAGGTCAACCCGCGCTTCTGGGCGACGCTTCCGTGTGACATCAATGCGGGCGTCGACTTCCCCCATCACTACTGGGGACTCGCGACCGGTGGCCCGGTCCGCGCGGACGGAGGGTATGCGGCCGGCACGGGGACCCACCTCCTGCGGGGCGAGTTCTCGTATCTCTACAGCGTGCTCACCGGCGAACACGCCTACATCGAGCGCCCGCGCGTCCGCGATGCGTTAGGAGACGTCCTCGGCTCGATCGTCGCCGAACCGTCGTTCGATCTCTTCTCGATGACCGATCCCGGTCCCTTTATCGGCGACGTACTGAGTTTCCTTCCGCACGGCCCCGGCGTCGCCCGCTGTCGGCCCCGATGGCGTCCGGTAGGGCTTTCGGAGTCGGACTGATAGAAGGGGTATGAGCGCTACTGCGGAACGCATTGCGGTTACCTGCCCGGCCTGCTCGCCCGAAACCGAGATCGTCCACGAGGTGCTCGCGACCGGCGGGCAGGCAACGGTCCGGTGTACCGACTGCGAACACGTCCACAAAACGGAACTCCCGACCCCCGAGACCCGCTCGGTGAGCGTGATCGTCTCCCAGGACGGCGATTCGACGTCGACGACGGTCGAGGCACCCCTCGACGAGGAGATCGCTGTCGGCGAGGAGTTCATCGTCGACACCGACGAAGCTCTCCTTACCGTGCGGATCACGAGCCTGGAGGTCGGAACCGAACAGCGGGCGGAACGCACGCCCGTCGAGGAAGTCGAGACGATCTGGACGCGCGTCGTCGACAACGTCCGCGCGGACGTCACGATGCACCCCCACGACGGCCGCCACGACGCGACCCGTAGCATCGAGATGTACGTGCCGGGCGACTACGAGTTCACCGTAAGCGAGGACGAAAAGGCAGGCGATCATCAGTTCACAGTCACGGGTCTTCACGTCCGCGAGGACGCGCGGGGCTACGACTTCGCCAAACTCGATCACGACGGTGACACGGCGCTCGCAAAGGACCTAAAACGGGTTTACGCCCGCGAGGAAGCCTCTCGGGCGACGGCCTGGTCGGGCTGGTAATCCCGGTGTCCTCATCGCATATGCTCTGGTGTGCTCTCACTCGGAACTCGAACTCGCTATAATCCGAAACCTATGAGCCGAAACGAAGCCGATGACGAAGAACTCGACCGCCGCGCCGAGCGCGAACGTCTCGTTACCCGACTCCGCGATCGTGGGCGGATCGAGCACGAAGAAACGGCCGACGCGCTCCGGGCGGTACCGCGCCACGAGTTCGTCCCGCCGGCCCACCGGGAGGCGGCGTACGCCGACCGGCCGCTCCCGATCGGCGCGGACCAGACCATCAGCGCGCCGCACATGGTCGGGTGGATGACCGATCTGCTCGCACCCCAAAGGAGCGATCGCGTGCTGGAGATCGGGACCGGCTGTGGCTATCACGCCGCCGTCACGGCCGAACTCGCACGCGAGGTACGAACCGTCGAGTACCACGAAAGCCTCGCAACGGAGGCCCGCGAGCGGCTGGCCGAACTAGGGTACGAAAACGTCGCGGTCCGCGCCGGCGACGGCCACGAGGGCCTCCCCGAGTTCGCTCCTTACGGCGCGGCGTACCTGACCTGCGGGGCGGACGAGATTCCCGACGCCGTGGTCGAGCAGGTCCGGCCCGGCGGCCGGATCGTCGCGCCGATCGGAAGCCGGTCGCTCCTCGGCCGCGGCGGACGGAGGCTCGTCCGCGCGACCAAGCGTTTCGACGGGTCGCTCGATCGTGAGCGCCACGGGAGCGTCCGGTTCGTTCGAATGCGAGGGAGGTCCTGAGTCGTCCCGACACGTCGACTCCGAGGTTCCGGGTTCCGGCTTCCGACCCTCGGCTCATCGGTCGACCGTATTATCGTCGCTCTTCGATATCGACGAGCGCTGGCGCGCTGATGCGCCCGGGGAGGATCGAAAGGGGACGGATCGGTACCAGGCGCGCGATTCATTACGCTCGACTTCCGAGCCGACACATGGACCCCGCGGTGCTGCGCGACGATATGGTCGCGAGCCTCGAACACGAGTCCAAGCGGGTGCTCGAAAGCGAGGCGCTGAGCGTCGCGTTTCGCACCGTACCCCGCGAGGCGTTCGTCCCCGACGGGCACAGCGCGTATGCTGACCGGCCGTTCGAGCGCCACGGCACTCGAATACTCGCCCCGAGCACGGTCGCGCGCCTGCTCGAAGCGCTCGATCCCCGGGAAGGTGATTCGGTACTCGTCGTCGGTGCCGGCGTCGGCTACACCGCGGCGGTCTGTGCCGAGCTCGTCGGCGGGCACAACGTCCACGCGGTCGACATCGCACGCCGATTGGTCTGGGAGGCCCGCGAGAACCTCGACTGTGCAGGCTACGGGTCCGTGCTCGTCGACCGGCGCAACGGCGATCGGGGACTTCCCGAGTACGCCCCGTTCGACCGCGTTCTCCTGGAGGCCGCCGCCGTCCGCCCGCCCGACGCGTTGCTCCGCCAACTCGCGCCCGACGGCCGACTCGTGATGCCGATGGGACTCGGCGAACAGAGCCTCGTGACGATCAGCGGGGACGAGAGCGTCGAGCGCCACGGAACCGTCGCGTTCGCACCGATGCTCGTCGAAAGCGAACGGACCGATACCGTCGAGCACAACCGCACGGCCAGGGAGGACCGCGAGTTCGCCGAACGTGACGCCGAACGTCGGCGCGGCTGGGAACACGACTGGATCGACTGGGACCAGTACCGATAGTATCGATAGCTCCGTTCGCTCGGGTCGATTCCCCGTGGACTACGGCCGCTGTCCGGGCTGTGAGACTCCGTTCCGACTGGTGGTGAGCAACGAGTCAACGAGCAAGGACAAAGCGATGGCGTCGCCGTTTGGAAAGGGTTAAGTTCCGAAGCGAGCAATGATGAGTGCCTTGCCTGCCCGGGTGGTGTAGTGGCCCATCATATCACCCTGTCACGGTGATGACGCGGGTTCAAATCCCGCCTCGGGCGCTCTTTGGTCGATTACGTAGTATGCATGGGTAGTGAGACGATGGCTAATCCGAAGGACACTGGCGACGAGACGGAAGCGAAAGCGATTCACGAACTGATCGCCTGTGGATACAGCGTTTCGATCCCGTTCGGTGACAACGACCCCTACGATCTCATCGTGGATGACAGGGAACTGTATCGTGTCCAGTGTAAGACTGCCTGGAGAAACAAGGAGAACACGATCCGGTTCAATACTCACTCCCAGACGACCGCGAACGGAGCTTATCACGAGAATACGTACCAGGACGAGATCGACGCGTTCCTCGTCAGGCATCCGGGAAACGAGACGCTCTACTGGATCGATATCGACGAAGCTACCGAGCAGAAGATGGAGCTACGCTTCACCGCCGAGATAGAACACCCTTCTATACTGTCTGTCGTAAGTCTTTGTGCAACCGGGGGCCAGATAGTGCATAAGAACTTCTCGCTAACAGTATATCAACTGGGCAAGCGATTACGAGTTCCGTGGGGCGATAGGATAGTAATCACGATAAGTCGATCAGCACACCACGGCGGGTCGGTCTCGAAGCGAGAGGACAGCATCGGTACCGGCGGTGTAGATAGAAAGTCTTAAACGATATAGTCTGCTACCATCGCTGTAGCATCTCGTGAGATACCTTTCTCTCCCCCCGGTGGAGGAGCCATGGTAGACGTAAGTCAACACAACCTCGTCCCCGAGCACGCGATCCTCGACGAAGCAGGCGTCGAGACCGTACTCGAGGAGTACGGCGTCGATCGCACCGACTTACCGAAGATAACGCGGCGGGATCCCGCGCTCCCCGACGACGCCGACGTCGGCGACGTCATCGAGATCACGCGCGAGTCGCGCACCGCCGAGAAGGCGTTGGTCTACCGGCTGGTGGTCGAATCGTGAACCGAGCCGATCGTCGGGAGGTCTCCCGGCAGTACTTTTCGAAGGAACGGCTCGCCGAACACCACTTCCGGTCGTTCAACGCGTTTCTCGATTACGGCATGCAGGAGGTCGTTACCGAAAAGGAGACCATCGACACCGACATCGGCGACAAGGAAGGCCAGGAACCCGTCTGGGTCGAACTCGGCGACGTCCGGGTCGTGACTCCCAGAGTCCGCGAGGCCGACGGCTCCGAGGAACTGCTGTACCCACAGGAAGCCCGGCTACGGAACATCACCTACTCCGCGCCGGTGTTCATGGAGATGACCATCGTACGCGGCGGTGAGGAGGAAGAAGAACACGTCGTCGACACCGCCGAGACGAAGATCGGCCGGATGCCGGTCATGGTCGGCTCGCGAAAGTGTAACATCGCGGGCTTTTCCGACGAGGAACTCGTCGAGATCGGCGAGGACCCCGCCGACCCTGGGGGGTATTTCATCGTCAACGGCTCCGAGCGGGTATTGATGACGTCGGAGGACCTCGCGCCGAACAAGATCCTCGCGGAGTACGACAGCCGGTACGGCGACGAGATCCAGGTCGCAAAGACCTTCAGCCAGCGCCGTGGCTACCGCGCGCTGGTGCTCTGTGAGCGCAATCGCGAGGGCCTGCTCGAAGTATCCTTCCCGAGCGTCTCGGGGTCGATCAACTTCGTGACGATCGTGCGCGCGCTCGGGCTCGAGTCCGACGAGGAGATCGTCCACCGCGTGAGCGACGATCCCGAGGTCGTGAAGTTCATGCTCGAGAACTTAGAAGCCGCCGATGTCCAGTCCGAGGCCGAAGCGATCCAGACGCTCGGCGAGCGAGTCGCGAGCGGCCAGGGCAGACAGTACCAGCTCAAGCGCGCGAACTACGTCATCGATCGGTACCTGTTACCCCATCTCCACGAAGAGGGCATCGACGACGAGGACGTCCGGATCAACAAGGCGTATTACCTCTGTCGGATGGCAGAAGCCTGCTTCGAGCTCGCGCTGAACCGCCGCCAGCCCGACGACAAGGACCACTACGCCAACAAGCGTCTCAAAGTGTCGGGCGACTTGATGAGGGACCTGTTCCGAACGGCGCTCAACAAGCTCGCACGCGACGTGAAATACCAACTCGAACGAGCGAACATGCGCAACCGTCGGCTGTCGGTCAATACGGTGGTTCGATCCGACGTCCTCACCGAACGGCTCGAACACCCGATCGCCACCGGCAACTGGGTCGGCGGTCGCTCCGGCGTGAGCCAACTCGTCGATCGGACGGACTTCATGGGCGTCCTATCGCATCTCCGTCGGCTTCGCTCGCCGCTTTCACGCTCGCAACCGCACTTCGAGGCTCGGGACCTACACGCCACCCAATGGGGGCGGATCTGTCCGTCCGAGACCCCGGAGGGTCCGAACTGTGGGCTAGTAAAGAACTTCGCGCAGGCGATGGAGCTGTCCCAGAACGTCGGGGACGAACAGGAACTCAAGCGCGAACTCTCGTCGATGGGCGTCGAGGGGATCGCCGACATCGAGGGCGTTGCCCACCGGACGGCCGACGACTGACGTGAGTCGCCTTCACCTTCACCGCCGGCCGGCGGACGCCGCTCGCTCGGACCGGCCGTACCGCACGGACGAACGACCACGGGAACACGACAAGCACACTAACACATGAGTCAGGGACGCGAAGCGAAAGTCTACGTCAACGGCAGTCTGATCGGCACGCACCCGAGTCCGAACGAGCTCGCGAGCCAGGTCCGCGAAGCGCGCCGTCGAGGGGACGTCGCATCGACGGTGAACGTCTCGGTCAAGGACCGCACCGACGAGGTGATCGTCAACGCCGACGCCGGCCGTGCCCGTCGTCCGCTGCTCGTCATCGAGGACGGCGAGGTCCTGTTACCGGAGTCGGACGCCGAAGCGGTCGCCGAGGGCGAAATGGAATTTTCGGATCTCGTCGACCGGGGCTACGTCGAGTTCATCGACGCCGAGGAAGAAGAAGACGTCCTCGTCGCGGTCGACGAAGAGGACATCACCGCCGATCACACCCACCTCGAAATCGACCCCCAGCTCATCTTCGGGATCGGCGCGGGGATGATCCCCTACCCCGAGCACAACGCCTCGCCACGGATCACGATGGGCGCGGGCATGATCAAACAGTCGCTGGGACTGCCCTCTGCGAACTACCGGATCCGGCCGGATACCCGCCAGCACCTGCTTCACTACCCCCAACTCTCGATGGTCAAAACCCAGACCACCGAGCAGATCGGCTACGACGACCGCCCCGCGGCTCAGAACTTCGTCGTCGCGGTCATGAGCTACGAGGGCTTCAACATCGAGGACGCGCTGGTCATGAACAAGGGGTCGGTCGATCGCGCGCTCGCGCGCTCGCATTTCTTCCGGACCTACGAGGGCGAGGAGCGCCGGTATCCCGGCGGCCAGGAGGACCGCTTCGAGATTCCAAGCGACGAGGCCCGCAATGCCCGCGGCGAGGAGGCCTATACCCACCTCGACGAGGACGGGCTCGTCAATCCCGAGACCGTCGTCGGCGAGAACGACGTTCTCCTGGGCAAGACCTCACCTCCCAGGTTCCTCGAAGAGCCCGACGACATGGGCGGACTGAGCCCACAGAAGCGCCGGGAGACGAGCGTGACGATGCGCTCCGGAGAATCGGGCGTCGTCGACACGGTGACGCTGATGGAAGGCGAGGACGGCTCGAAGCTCTCGAAGGTAAGCGTGCGCGACGAGCGGATTCCCGAACTCGGAGACAAGTTCGCCTCCCGGCACGGTCAGAAGGGCGTCGTCGGCCATCTCGCGCCCCAGGAGGACATGCCCTTTACCGAGGAAGGCGTCGTGCCCGACCTCGTTATCAACCCCCACGCGCTCCCCTCGCGGATGACCGTCGGCCACGTACTCGAAATGCTCGGCGGGAAGGTCGGTTCGCTACGCGGTTCTCGTGTGGACGGCACTGCCTTCTCCGGCGAGGACGAGGAGGAACTCCGCGAGGGCTTAGAGGATCACGGGTTCGATTCCAGTGGGAAAGAAACGATGTACTCGGGGATCACCGGCGAGAAGATCGACGCGGAGATCTTCGTCGGGACGATCTTCTACCAGAAGCTCTATCACATCGTCTCGAACAAGATCCACGCCCGTTCTCGTGGCCCGGTCCAGGTGCTGACCCGCCAGCCGACCGAGGGTCGCGCCCGCGAGGGCGGCCTTCGCGTGGGTGAGATGGAACGCGACGTGCTCATCGGCCACGGCGCGGCGCTCACGCTCAAGGAACGCCTGCTCGACGAGTCCGATCGCGTGAACGTCCACGTGAGTTCCGACAGCGGCATGGTCGCGACCGAGGACATCGACCAGCGCCGGGTGTACGACCCGGTAAGCGGCGACGAATCGGACATCCACGAGGTCGAGATGAGCTATGCATTCAAACTCCTGCTCGACGAGATGATGGCACTCGGCATCAAGCCGAAACTCGACCTCGACGACGCGGTCTGAAGACCTACTACGGGACTACTCTACCACTACCCTCTACCACCCAAACCAATGACAGATCAAACACCGAAGGAGATCGGGTCGGTCAGTTTCGGGCTGATGGACCCGGAGACGTACCGTGAGATCAGCGCAACGAAGGTCATCACCGCCGACACCTACGACGACGACGGCTATCCCATCGATATGGGGCTGATGGACCCCCGTCTCGGGGTCATCGACCCCGGACTCGAGTGTCGGACCTGTGGGAAACACTCGGGGTCTTGCAATGGTCACTTCGGACACATCGAACTCGCCGCGCCGGTGATCCACGTCGGCTTCGCGAAGCTGATGCGTCGCCTGCTCCGAGGGACCTGCCGGGAGTGTTCGCGATTGCTTCTGACCGAAGAGCAGATGGACGAGTTCAGGAGTCGCCTCGTCCGCACCCGCCAACTCGGCGACGACCCTCAGGACGTGCTCAAGGCGGCGATCCGCCAGGCCCGGAAGACGAGCCGGTGTCCGTACTGCGCGAGCGAACAGTACGAGGTCAAACACGAGAAGCCGACGACCTACTACGAGGTCCAGGACGTCCTCGTGGGCGATTACTCCGAGAAGATGGCCCGGGCCATGCAGCCCGACTCCGAGGACGAAGACGACCAGGGCACCTCGCCCCAGCAGCTGGCCGAGGGGGCAGGGATCGACCTCTCACGGATCAACGAGATCATGAGCGGCGAGTTCCGTCCACGGCCGGACGACCGGCAGGCGATCGAGGAAGTCCTCGATGTCGATCTGACCGAGGAGGACATGAACAAGCTCATGCCCTCCGATATCCGGGACTGGTTCGAGGACGTCCCGAACGAGGACTTAGAAGTGCTCGGCATCGACGCCGAGAGCTCCCGGCCCGAATGGATGGTGCTCACAGTACTACCCGTGCCGCCGGTAACCGCCCGGCCGTCGATCACCCTCGACAACGGCCAGCGTTCGGAGGACGACCTGACCCACAAGCTCGTCGACATCATCCGGATCAACCAGCGCTTCATGGAAAACCGTGAAGCGGGTGCCCCTCAGCTCATCATCGAGGACCTCTGGGAGCTGCTACAGTACCACGTCACGACCTTCATGGACAACGAGATCTCGGGGACGCCACCGGCCCGCCATCGGTCGGGCCGCCCCCTGAAGACGCTCTCCCAGCGGCTCAAGGGCAAGGAGGGTCGCTTCCGCGGGTCGCTCTCAGGCAAGCGGGTGAACTTCTCCGCGCGAACCGTCATCTCGCCGGACCCGACCCTTTCGCTCAACGAGGTCGGGGTCCCCGAGCGGGTGGCCTCGGAGATGACTCAGACGATGAACGTCAGCCCGCGCAACGTCGAGGACGCCCGGCGGTACGTCTCGAACGGGCCGACGGGCCACCCGGGCGCGAACTACGTCCAACGGCCCGACGGTCGGCGACTGAAGGTAACCGAGAAGAACTGCGAGGAGTTGGCCGAGAAGGTCCAGCCCGGTTGGGAGGTAAATCGCCACCTCGTCGACGGTGACATCGTGATCTTCAATCGCCAGCCATCGCTGCATCGGATGTCCATCATGGCCCACGAGGTGGTCGTGATGCCCTATCACACCTTCCGGCTCAACACAACGGTGTGTCCGCCCTATAACGCCGACTTCGACGGCGACGAGATGAACATGCACGCGCTCCAGAACGAGGAGGCCCGTGCCGAGGCCCGCGTGCTCATGCGCGTCCAGGAGCAGATCCTTTCGCCCAGGTTCGGCGAGAACATCATCGGGGCGATCCAGGACCACATCTCGGGGACGTACCTGCTGACCCACGAGAACCCACAGTTCAACGAGACCCAGGCGCTCGATCTGCTACGGGCCACCCAGGTCGACGAACTGCCCGCTCCTGATGGTGCCGACGAGGACGGGAACGCCTATTGGACGGGTCGGACGGTCTTTTCCGAACTCCTGCCCGACGACCTGGATCTGGAGTTCACCTCCTCGGCGGGCGACACCGTCCTGATCGAGGACGGCCGGCTGATCGAGGGCACGGTCGACGAGGACGCCGTCGGTGCCTTCGGCGGCGAGGTCGTCGATCGGGTCATCAAGACCGACGGCAGTACGCGCGCGCGGGTGCTGATCAACGAGGTCGCCGCGCTCGCGATGCGCGCGATCATGCACTTCGGCTTCAGCCTCGGCATCGACGACGAGTCGATCCCCGACGCCGCGGAAGAACAGATCGACGAGGCGATCGACAACGCTTACGACCGCGTCGAGGAACTCATCACGACCTACGACAACGGCGATCTCGAAAGTCTGCCCGGCCGGACCGTCGACGAGACCCTCGAGATGAAGATCATGCAGACGCTCGGTAAGGCCCGTGACTCTGCCGGCGACATCGCCGAAGACCACTTCGCTGACGACAACCCCGCGGTGATCATGGCCGAGTCGGGTGCCCGTGGATCGCTCTTGAACCTCACACAGATGGCCGCCTGTGTCGGCCAGCAGGCAGTGCGGGGCGAGCGGATCAATCGCGGCTACGAGGACCGCACCCTGAGCCACTACAAGCCCAACGACCTCTCGGCCGAAGCCCACGGCTTCGTCGAACACTCCTATCGCGGCGGACTCAATCCCCAGGAGTTCTTCTTCCACGCGATGGGTGGCCGCGAGGGCCTGGTCGATACCGCGGTGCGCACGTCGAAGTCAGGGTACCTCCAGCGCCGGCTGATCAACGCGCTGTCGGAGTTAGAGGCCCAGTACGACGGCACCGTCCGGGACACCCGGGACACGATCGTTCAGTTCGAGTTCGGCGAGGACGGGACGAGTCCCGTGCAGGTCTCTTCCGACGAGGACAACGCGGTCGACGTCGACGCGATCGCCGACCGAGTACTCGAAGCGGAGTTCGACGCCGAGGCCGAACGCGAGGAGTTCGTCGCGGCGACCCGACCCACGAACCTCTCCGAACGCGCCGACGATCGGGGCGCGAGCCGCGACCCCCAGCCGGCCGCCGACGCCGCCGCGGGGCAGGTGAACGACGATGACTGAGGTCTCGTCGGACATCGAGACGGTCGTCGAGAGCTCCCGGTTGCCTCGTCGGCTCAAAGACGAGGTCTACGAGACGATCGCAGCCCGCGGGGTCACGGCCGAGGAGGCGACTGCGATCACCGACGCCGTCGAGGACCGGTATCTCGACACTCGGATCGACCCGCTCGATCCGGTCGGCACTGTCAGCGCCCAGTCGATCGGTGAGCCCGGAACACAGATGACGATGAACACTTTTCACTACGCTGGCGTTGCAGAAATCGACGTCACACAGGGCTTACCTCGGTTGATCGAACTCGTCGACGCCCGCAAGACCCCCGACACGCCGATGATGACGGTGCATCTCGAAGACGAGTACGCGGAAGACCGCGAGAAGGCCCACGAGGTCGTCTGGGACCTCGAAGCCACCAAGATCCTCGCGCTCGGCGACATCTCGACGAACGTCGCGGACATGCTCGTTCGCGTGGACCTGAACGAAGGCACCCTCGCCGAGCGGTGGCCGACCGTCGGGGACGTCGAGGAGGTCGCCATCGAGATCGCGGATATCATCGAGGATTCGTTAGGTGTGGACACCGCCCGGGACGGCATGGTGATCGAGTTCGGTCCCGAACAGCCGAGCTATCGCGACCTGTTCCGGCTGGTCGAACAGCTCCGTGACGTCACGTTCAAAGGTATCGAGGACGTGACACGCGTGGTCATTCGCAAAGAACAGTTGGCCGACGGTCGCGAGGAGTTCGTCCTCTACACCGAGGGGTCTGCCTTCGGCGATGCTCTGGAGATCGAGGGTGTCGACGCCTCCCGGACTACCTGTAACAACATCCACGAGATCTTTCGTGTCTTAGGCGTCGAGGCCGCCCGGGAGACGATTATCGAGGAGACGATGAACACCCTCGAAGAACAGGGGCTCGACGACGTGAACGTCCGCCATCTCATGTTGGTCGCGGACATCATGACCAACGACGGCACGATCCAGTCGATCGGCCGTCACGGGATTTCCGGCTCGAAGGACTCGGTGCTCGCCCGCGCGGCGTTCGAGGTGACAGTCAACCACCTGCTCGACGCGGCCGTAAATGGCGAGATCGACGACCTCAATGGAGTGACTGAAAACGTGATCGTCGGCAAACCGATCAAGCTCGGCACTGGCGATGTCGACCTGCGGATGGGCGCGACGAGCCGCGAGGGACGACCCGCCGAGGGCGACGCCGAAAGCGAGAGCGAAGCCCAGGCCGACTGAGGGATGCAGGTACGATGCGGGTAACGCTTTCGGACGACGCTCGTCGCCGGATCGCGGTCTTCGAGGACGTCACCGGCGCGACCGCGAGGGACTGTCTCGCGCTCGGACCCGGGAACGAAACGGACGGAGGCGGTAGCGACGACGGCGAGGACGGGAGGTTCCGGCTCGTCTTCCTGGTGAAGACGGGCGAGATGGCGAGAGCGATCGGACCCGACGGACGCACCGTACGGAAGGTCGAGGGGAAACTCGACGCCGACGTCGCGCTGGTCGAAGACGCTGCCACCGCCGAGGCGTTCGTCGCGAGTGCGCTCGCGCCGGCGGCGGTATATAATGTCACGGTCAGCGAGAACGACACGACAGTCGCGTACGCCGAAGTCGATCCCGCGGACACCGGCGTCGCCATCGGGCGCGACGGGCGGACCATCGAGGCCGCTCGACGGCTCGCGAAACGCCACTTCGATATCGACGACGTCCAGCTAGCGTGAACGGTTCGTCGGACTGTCGAACCGTCGGACCATCGGGACGGCACGCCGGCCGAAGAGGGACGTTTAAGTGGCCACGTCGGATAGGATCACCAACATGGCGAACGGCAAGTACGCGGGGCGCAAGCTCAAAAAGGACCGCCAGCAACACCGCTGGTCGGACTCACAGTACGCCCGTCGGGCACGCGGCCTCGGCGAGAAATCCGACCCCCTGGGAGGTGCTCCACAGGGCCGGGGTATCGTCCTCGAGAAGGTCGGTATCGAAGCCAAACAACCGAACTCCGCGATCCGTAAGTGCGTACGGGTTCAACTCATCAAGAACGGCAAGCAGGTCACCGCCTTCTGTCCCGGCGACGGCGCGATCAGCTTCATCGACGAACACGACGAGGTCACGATCGCCGGGATCGGCGGCGCAAAGGGCCGGGCAATGGGCGACATCTCCGGCGTGAACTACAAGGTCGAGAAGGTCAATGGGGTTAGCCTCATCGAACTGGTACGAGGGAACGCCGAGAAACCGGTGCGATAACCCATGAGTGCTGACGAGGAAGCCCCCGAACCCGACGCGCCGGTCGATCCGGAATCCGATAGTTCCGCGAAGCTGTTCGGCGTCTGGGAGATCGACGGGATCGAATATCAGGACCCGAGCACCAAGCGCTACCTGACGGTGACGCCGATCGCCCATACGATGGGTCGACACGCCGGCAAGCAGTTCCAGAAGAGCGAGGTCTCGGTCGTCGAACGCCTCATTAATCGCTTGATGCAGACCGACGAGAACACGGGCAAGAAACAACGAACCACCCGGCTCGTCCGCGAGGCCTTCGAAACGGTTCACGAGCGCACCGACGAGAATCCGGTTCAGACCCTCGTCCGCGCCGTCGAGAACGCCGCTCCTCGAGAGGAGACGGTACGGCTGAAGTACGGCGGCATCTCGGTTCCACAAGCAGTGGACGTCGCCCCTCAGCGTCGGGTCGATCAGGCGCTCGGATTCATCGCCCGGGGCGCGTACAACAACTCGTTTAAAACGCCGGTCGACGCCGCGGACGCCCTCGCGAACGAACTCATCGGGACGGCGAACTACGACATGCAGATCTACGCCGTCAATCAGAAAGAGGAGAAAGAACGCGTTGCCGCCGCCGCTCGCTGAGGTTCCTCTTCACTGCCGGTTTCCCCTCGTTCGCAACCCGCCGTGCCTCCGACGACTCCCTTGCTTCGATCGCCGCTCCCGTCGGCGGTCTCGTGTTCCCCAAGTCCGATACACGCGCCGTCGGCTATCGGTCGGTACTGCCGCCTCACGGCGGCGCTGTCGGTCGGTGTCGTCCGCCAGTATCGTCCGTCAGCGTCGTTAGTCGGCGGCGTGCCCGGAACGGAGCGCGTACCGGCGAGTGATGTCGACGAGCGCCTTGCGGTACTGGCTCGGGTCGGGATCGTGCGCGAGCGAGCGAAAGCGGGACTTGAACGCGTCGAGCCCTACTCGGGGGGCGTCGTTCGCCGCGGCGTGTGCGAGGTCGTACAGGCGGTGCCCGCGGTCGAGGAGTTCGTGGCGTTCACAGAGCGCGAGCGCGAACGCGGCGTTTACGGCGGTGATGTCCGGGTCGGAGGCGGGAGTGAGCCGTTGCCACGCACCCGGGGACTTCGTGGGTCGGTCGGCGAGCGCGTCCGCGAGGCTCGATTCGAGGAAGGCCACGAGCTTGTCCGCGGGCGCTACCGCGAGGGTGATGTCGTCGGCGTAGATGTCCTTCATGTGATTGGCGATCTGATAGCAGTGAGCGAGCTTGCGACGCTCGATCGATCGCCCGGCGAGCGCGAGCACGAGGGCTTCGGCGGTCGATTGGGTGTGTGAGGGGTGCGATTGCTCGTAGCGACGCATATGCGAATACTCGTGCAACGCGAGTTCCCGGGCCATCGCGCTCGACGCCGCCTGTCGAGAGATATTGAGCGTATGGTAGGTATCGTAGTGAGCGGTCCAGGTCCGTTCGTCGGGGTTCTCACGCACCTGGACGCGAACGGGGAGTTCTAGATCGTGTTCGGTTTCGAAGAGGTCGCCAGCCCCGAGGAACGGCTCGGTCGGCGCGGGACCCTGCACGCGCACGTCCATGTACGTCCCTGACAGGGTGGTCGGGTATGACTCTTGTGCCGCGCCCGCCTGCGATTATGGGATCGATCCCGTCCCGCGCCGGCCCGCGGTTTCGCGATCGGTTTCTCGACCGAAACGCCGGCCTCACTCGAAGAGGACGACAGCGGACACCTGTAAGAGCATGCTCATTACTGACACGCTCGTTCCCAAGAGGGCGAACTCGCGCCGTTTGCGCTTGCGCTCGGCCGCGCGGCGCCTTTCGACGCGTTCGGTGTAGGTCTCTATTGCTCCGGCGGCGTCGGCGAGGGTGCGGTTCAGCGGAACGGTATTGACCTCGATGATCGCCCGTCGGGTCGCGTGCCGGCCCGTCGAGCGCGATCTCCCCGCCGCTTCCCTCGAAGTCCGTGCCCCTGTTCAACAGTCGGATCAGCTCGTCGGACCCTCGATCGGTCGCCGAGAGGTGGCCGTCCCGCCGGAGGACTCGGTACCCGTCGCGGGCACGCCGGCTACGCTCGTAGTGGCGTTTCGTTCGCTAACGCTCGCTCACCTCTTGCTCTCTGCTTCACGCTCGCTTTCGCTCGTCCTCCGGGCTCTCTCCCGCGAAACACTACCCTTTTCACGCTTGTCGTGATAGCATAGTCAATGGGTCGACGCAAGAAGATCGTACAGCAATGTGAGCGACTGATGGACCGCCCGGAGAACATCCGAAACATCGCCATCGCCGCTCACGTCGATCACGGGAAGACGACGCTCACGGACAACCTGCTCGCCGGTGCCGGCATGATAAGCGACGAGACCGCCGGCCAACAGCTCATGATGGACACCGAGGAGGACGAGCAGGAACGGGGGATCACGATCGACGCCGCCAACGTTTCGATGACCCACGAGTACGGTGAGAACAACCACCTCATCAATCTCATCGACACGCCGGGTCACGTCGACTTCGGCGGCGACGTTACCCGCGCGATGCGGGCGGTCGACGGGGCTCTCGTCGTCGTGGACGCCGTCGAGGGCGCGATGCCTCAGACCGAGACCGTCGTCCGCCAGGCGCTACGCGAGGGCGTCAAACCCGCACTCTTCATCAACAAGGTCGATCGCCTGATCTCCGAACTTCAGGAGGGTCCCGAGGAGATGCAGCGACGCCTGCTGAACGTCATCAACGACGTCAACGAACTCATTCGGGGGATGACCCAGGACATGGACGACGTCGACGACTGGACCGTCAGCGTCGAAGAGGGCACCGTTGCCTTCGGCTCGGCGCTGTACAAGTGGGGCGTTTCGATGCCCTCGATGCAGGAGACCGGCATGGACTTCGGGGAGATCATCGAACTCGAACAAGCCGGCAAGCGCAGGGAACTCAGCGAGCGCACACCCCTTTCGAACGTCGTGCTCGACATGGTCTGTGAGCACTTCCCGAACCCGATCGACGCCCAACCGCGGCGCATCCCCCGTGTTTGGCGCGGCGATGACTCGCTCGATCTCGCGGAGGGAATGCAGTTGGTCGACGACGAGGGCGACCTCGTCATGATGGTCACCGACATCGGGATCGATCCCCACGCCGGGGAGATCGCGACCGGTCGGGTCTTTTCGGGCACCATCGAGATGGGACAGGAGCTGTACGTCTCCGGCACTGCGGGCACTAACCGGGTTCAGTCGGTCGGGATCTTCATGGGCGGCGAGCGCGAGGAAGTCGAGCGCGTGCCGGCCGGAAACATCGCCGCCGTCACCGGCCTCCGGAATGCGATCGCCGGCTCGACGGTTTCGTCGGTGGAGATGACGCCCTTCGAGTCGATCGAGCACATCTCCGAGCCGGTCATCACCAAAAGCGTGGAAGCGCAGTCGATGGACGATCTCCCGAAGCTCATCGAGACGCTACGGCAAGTCTCGAAGGAAGACCCCACCATCCAGATCACGATCAACGAGGACACCGGTGAGCACCTGATTTCGGGGCAGGGCGAACTCCACCTCGAAGTGATTACTCAGCGCATCGAACGCAACCAGGGCATCCCCGTCACCACCGGCGAACCGATCGTCGTCTTCCGCGAGGCGATCCGCGGAGCGTCCGATACCGTCGAGGGAATGTCGCCGAACCGCCACAACCGCTTCTATCTACATGCCGAACCCCTCCCCGAGGAAATCGTCGAAGGGATTCAACGCGGCGAGATTTCGATGGACATCCCGGAACTCGAACGCCGCGAGGCGCTTCAGGAGGCGGGTATGGACAAGGACACGAGCCAGAACGTCGAACACATCCACGGCACCAATATCCTCATCGACGACACGAAAGGAATTCAACATCTGAACGAGACGATGGAACTCGTCATCGAAGGGCTCGAAGAGGCCCTCAACGACGGCCCGCTCGCCGCAGAACCCGTCCAGGGCACCCTGCTCCGCTTGGAGGACGCCCGACTCCACGAGGACGCCATCCATCGGGGACCGGCACAGGTGATTCCCGCCACGCGAGAGGCAGTGCATCGTGCGCTCATCGACGGCCGGATCGCGCTTCTCGAACCGATTCAGGACGTCCGCATCGACGTTCCCTCCGAGCACATGGGTCCCGCCTCCGGCGAGATCCAGGGCCGGCGGGGTCGCGTCGACGACATGTTTCAGGAGGGCGATCTGATGGTCGTCGAAGGCGTCGCGCCCGTCGAGGAGATGATCGGCTTCTCCAGCGATATCCGGTCGGCGACCGAAGGCCGTGCGTCGTGGAACACCGAGAACGCCGGCTTCCAGGTGATGGCCGACAACCTTCAGCCGGACAAGATCAGGGAGATCCGCGAACGCAAGGGCATGAAACTGGAGCTGCCGCCGGCGGTCGATTACTTCTAGGAACCCGCCCTTCCGCTCGCACCTTTTTTTCGTCGGGTACGCTCGCTCACTCCGTTCGCTCGCGAACCACTCCTCCGAAAATCCGCTCACTCGCGCCCACGGCGCTCGTTCACGGGGAACCGCTCGCTCCCTGTGGTCGCTCGCGGATGCTTGCCATCTCTCACTGCGCTTGTCCGGTGATCGATGTGAGAGCCGGGTCCGGACTCAGTCGAACTGTGCCTGCATCACGCGGCTCTCAGCGCGCTGGAGAATTCGACTGACGACTGACTTATGAACGTCGAGTTCGGTCGCAAGGTCCGTCAGCGAGCACTTACGCGGGTAGTCGTAGTATCCCTCGTCGAGAGCCGAATCAACAACCTCCCGCTGTCGTTCCGTGAGAAGCGGGTTGAGGTCGCTTCCGTCCGTTTCGATCAGCGTGACCTCGTAGGGGATGTCGCCCGTCTCCAGTTCGGTCCGGAAGGCGGCGAGTTGGGCTCGGGATGTAACCAGTTCGCCCGAAAGCCACCCACGCTCCAGGGTGAGCGGGAAGGGCGGCACGACGCCGGACTCGGCCATCGCGCCGTGGACCGCCGGTTCCGGTGTGTCCACCTCGAACCGAACCCGCTGAGCATCCTCATACCGGACGGCTACGTCCCACAGAGGCGAGCTGTCCTCGACCGTCGCCTCCAGGTAACGGCGTCGAGGTCTTCCGTTTCGAGAAGGGCACGCAAACGGTCGTCGTGTGGCCAGGCTCCCAACAGCTCAAAGGCAACCTCCGGGTGGGCTTCGGAGAGTGTGATGAGACCCTCGTCGGACTGGAGTTCGAGCCTGGCCCGTGGCATATCTACCTGTTCGGCCAGGTGAGCCAAGTAATTAGCTCCCTAACTCACTCGGTCTCGTGGAGCGAACTCAGCGCACCGATCTCCTCCATAAGGCCGAGCTGGTCGCTTTGGGTCCACGTCTCGACGAGTTCGCCGTCGGCGAACCGGTCGATTTCGATCGCGGCGAGTTCAACGGTCCTACCGGCCGACTCGACGCCGAACAGCTCACCCTCGTGCGTTCCCGTCATTCGCCACCGGAGGGCCACTCTCTCGTCGGCGACGAGCGCGTCCTCTATCGTGAACCGGGCGTCGGAGAACGCCTCGCGCGTGCCTTCCGCGAGCGCACGATACGGGCTGGGGCCGGCGAGTTCGTCCGCCGACTCCCGGTCGTGGATCGTATAGTTCGCGTGGACCAACTCGGATGCCGTCTCGGGTCGCTCCCCGTTCCAGACGTCCGCGAACAGTTCTTCCATCGCCACCTTCGGTGAGTCGGTCATATAGTATCGGACGGCTCCGGGAACGATGATGATCGTCAGCAACATGTGCACCTGACCGGGACAGCGTCGGTATGCTCGGAGGCGGATGTTCACTACCGAGGGACGCTACCCTCGGCAGCGAAATTCGTCACAACCGATTAACATGTTTGATCTCGTGACCGAAGTTAGCGACTATGAAGCGTGTTCCACACCGCTCGGCGTTCGAAACGTTCGCCCAGCGGGCACGCGAAGAACTGGGTAGCTCGCTCCGAACCCTGATCCTATACGGGAGCGTCGCACGGGGTGAACAAACCGTCGAGAGCGACGTAGACGCCTTCGCAGTCGTCGAGACTGCCGATCAGAAGCAGCTGTTGGAACGACTCGGTGCCGAGATCGGCGTTGAGCACGGTATGTTAGTCGTCCCGATCGTAAAGACCGAACGTGAGTACGAGCAGGGAAGGAAACGAAATACGGCCGTGAGATCGAGGAAAACGGTGTCGAGTACGTCTGACCGGCTGGCCGACTACCTCGAACTGTGCAAGGAAGCACTTGACGACCACGAGAAGTGTAAAGCGGCGAACGCGTCGTATCAAGTCCTGTACAATCGTCTCTACTACGCGTGTTTCTACGCCGCGAACGCGGCATTGCTCTCGCATGGTATCGAAACGAGGACGCACAAGGGAGTGGCGAACAGAGTTTTCCAGGTCCTCTATCAGGACGAGGGATTGCTTCCCCGTGAGACAGCGGTGTTTCTCAGCCGTGTGCAAGCCAGAGAGACACCGCTGACTACCATGTCAATTTCGAGAGCACGCCAGAGGAGTTACGCGAGATCGAGCGTGGTGTTCGTGAACTGATCGGAGAACTCGGGTTCATCGCCGAGAATAGAACCGGAGACCGATGCGAGTGACGCTCACGAGCAGGACATACCCTTTTTCAGATCGAACCGGGGCTCATGCGGCAGCCTGTTTCTCGTAGCGACCGTTATAGTAGGCGTCAGCGACAACTAAACCGAACGCACCGACTAAACAACCGAAGAAGACAATCAAAGCCGGTGTGTCACTCGCCCAGTCTTGAGCAAGCGGAAAGCCGACAGCTATGAGAAGAAACAAGAACCAACCCAGTGCAGCGAGACTCCGTCCGATATACCACGACACGCCGCTCAGGATTCCCCATGCAACGGCGGGAACGACGATACCGAACGGTTCCGGCAGGAACGTAGTGAACGCCATTGGGAGTACTCCGAGAGCGAAAATCAACTGCGGGTACGGTATCGATTTTCGGCTGTCGCTCACACGATCGAATATTCACGCACACTAACATAAGTCTGCTCGCAGTTCGTCGTTCAATGGCTACCTCGCTCAGTCATAGAATTGCCCGCGGAGCAAGCGATCGTACCGCAAGTGACCGGAGGGAACGAGCGGGCCGACAAGCGACTACCGCGCGAGCGGGATGAGACGGCGAAGCCCGTGAGCGTAGCGAGCGCGACAGGAGCGAGGAGTGCTTTTAGTGGAGGTTTTGCCGAGCGGAGTGAGCGACAGCGAACGGAGCGCAGAGCAAAACGTCCTCGCTCTTGTGAAGGACTTTGTTGGTGGAGAGCCGTCTGTCGGTCTTGCTGTTCGAGACTTCAGCTGGGGGAGTCTCAGAAACAGCTTTCACCGGCTGAAACGGAGGATCAACCCACACCAGTCGAACCGCTCTCGCGCTACCAACAATCTCGTTCACAAGAGCGACATAGATATTCCAGACCGGCCGCCAACAGCTATATAAACGGAATGATCAACCGATATATACTACTAAACCGGTTAGATGATTCTAAGTAGTAAGCGTCTCGACTGGAGTACCATGGTCGTGTTTAAATTACGAGAAAGCAGTGTGAGTTCGGGATGGAACGATGTCTGACTGGTCACCGAGGACATTCGAAGACAAGCTCCTTGCAGCCTATCACGATGCAGTCGGTGGACGAATGTATACCGAAGTTGCTATCGCGTGGAGTAGAGGATATATGGACTGGCCTGCGGGACATAGTCACCGCTCCATTGACGCAGTTCGGCTCGTTGAACCCTACTTTGAAGAGGATATCATACCGTTCGCCAATCACGGTCCCGAAGTGCTTAATTCCGTAGAAGAGGCCGATGTAGAACTCATTGAGGTGAAGCAGAATCTCAACCGAAATGTTATCGGGCAGGTCGTTGCGGGACGCGACCTCTTCAGCGCAGATTACGAACCAGCGAGCATCAAGGGCATCGCGCTCTGTGCGAACACTGATTCGGCGCTTGAGTGGGTCTGTGAGCAAGAGAACATCATCGTTGAAATCTACGAACCCGTTGAGCTAGAGTGAACAACATTCTACTATCGCTCTTGTGAAGCACATTGTTGGTGGAGAGCTGTCTGTCGATTTCGCTGTCGCGGTGAGTTGACCAAGAGCAGGTCAGAACGTAGTTCTTCCCGGCTGAACGGAGAGGTTGATCGATCCGGACCAACTCTCGCTATCGCTACCAACAATCTCCGTCACAAGAGCGTTACGAATCAAAATCAGCGATGTGTGCAACTCAGACAGTTGGTTCGATATTCTGATTCATCTGGAACAGGTTGTTGGGATCCCACTCGTTCTTGAGTTCGACTAGCCGTTCGTACCGATCACCGTAGGCTTCTCTGATTCGTTCATCTTCATCACGTTCGAGGTAGTTCATGTACACGCCGTCAGCCGCGTATGGGGTCAGCGCATCGTGAAACTCTTGTGCCCATTCGATGAGTTCGTCGTCTCGTTCTGGATCCGTCCACTTCGGCGAGATGGTGAACAAGAACGTCTTGTCGCGGTGGGGAAAGGCAGTCGCATCAAGGTCAGCCTCGGCAGTCGCTCCGCTTAGCCAATTGCCGTACACGGTCGTGAAGGGTGACGGCATCGGATCCACGTGGTCCACCACTGTCTCGATGAATTCGTCCGACACCTCGTGATAGAAGTGAGATTTCCAGTAGTTTCGGTGGCCCTCCTGATAGAGTTCGTCGGCACTCTGTTGAAGCTCCGTGTAGGGTGTCGGTCGGATGGTGTCCGCGATCGGGTCAGCGAACTCTCGAAGCGGTCGGAGTACTTCTCTTCCCTCCGCGATGTCGTCCGAATACGTCACGAGCAGTACGAGGAGCGTCTCCCCGTGCAATGGCTCGGGATGTCCTGCCCCCGGATTACCCTGAACGAATGCCGGGTAGCACATAACCTCGTTCGGAGCGTCGGCCATGAATTCGCGGTTAAACCGAAGGACCTCGGCAGCGGCCTCGTACGGATAGAGGAGTCGGCCAGCGAGGACCTCGGGACCGACCTCGTGGAGATCGAATTCGAACGACGTAGCGATTCCGAAGTTACCGCCCCCACCGCGCATCCCCCAAAACAGATCCGGGTTCTCGTCCTCGCTGGCATGGACGAGCTCGCCATCAGCGGTGACGACGTCGATCGATCGCAGGTTGTCCGAAGCGAGACCGTATTTCCGGTGGAGATGGCCCAAGCCGCCACCGAGGGTGAGACCGGCGACGCCGGTCATCGAGACGATTCCACCCGTCGTCGCTAGTCCGAACGTCTGAGCCTCATGATCGAAGTCACCCCATGTGGCACCAGCACCGACCCTGGCGGTCTGTGTTTTTGGATCGACGCGAACCCCGTTCATCTCCCCGAGGTCAATCATGAGGCCGTTATCACACACGGCTCTTCCCGCAACGTTGTGGCCACCGCCCTTCACGGAAAGCAGCAGGTCCAGGTCACGAGCGAAGTCAACGGCAGCCATCACATCTGCAGCGCCGGTACATCGGACGATAGCGGCCGGCTTTCTGTCGATCATCGCGTTCCACACCGTCCGTGCCTCGTCGTACCCGTCGTCACCTGGCTGTAGGACCTGTCCGTTCACTTGCTCGGCAAAGTTCTCGACGGTCGTTTGTTCGATGTGTTCTATCGCCATTGGTGTTGCACCCGGTTCGCTGTGTGAATACTACGATGTGTGAGTGATTTTTAGCTACCCCGTGGGACGATGTCCCACGGTGTAAGATGACGACTCCCGGGGCAAACATTGATACCAATTAGCACGGTACCGTATAATATGTTTCCCGAGACGAAGGACCTCTCCGAAGACGCCCTGCAGGACGTATCGTACCTGACCCGGTCGAGGAATCGGGTGCAAATTCTCGGGGCAGTAGCCAGGAATCCGATATCACCCCGTGAACTGGCGGAACTGACCGGCGCATCCCGGTCCACCTTACAACGTAGTGAACGAATTAGTGCCGTTCGTCGAATCGATGGCGACCATCGGTGAGTTGGGTGAGGCGGCAGCCGCGCTTCCGACCGAGTCCCTCTCGATCGGCATACAGCACTTCAGGGATGCAACTGTCATTCGACCAGCACCAAACGATCCGAACGCCCCGGGTGCGTATTTTACGACTTCGATACGGGAGACGGCTGAATTGCGCTGTGCCGTGGACTTAGCAGCCCCATTGGCGCTAGAAAAAGCCATGCGTGAGAGGGTTGCTGACGGCGTTCTCCAAAGTGAACACGTCCTCACGGATCGACTATTCCGGTATAACTGTCAATACCCCGAAAGAGCGCAAACATGGAAGGGACTCACGCAAAGCGGTGCTAACGTGTATCGGTACGATGGGGACATTTCGTGCAACGTATTCATTCTCGATGAGACGGTACTTCTCGGCGAAACCCCTCCTGATGGTGAGGGATGTGTCCTGATTGAAACGGAGAGCGAACCGGTACTGGAGTGGGCGCATGAGTTTGTTGAGGAGCACAGAGCAAAGGCCGACCGACTCACTGGCACGGAGTTCACAGACGATCAAGCCCCGTCCGCGAGGCAGATTTGATACATGTATGTTGTTGCATACCAGCCCCTGTCAGCCCTACAGGTGAAGGGGATGGTCTAGGGACACGACGAATGTGAAAGAGCGATGCACGAGTTCACGTCTGGCTTTCCCGACTTTCATATAGAAATCACCGACCTACTCGCAAGCGAGAACAAGGTGGCCCCGGAGACGACCGATACGATGGGCCACGGGAGCGAATTTACTAGCGTCCCACCGACAGATGTTGGGGCTGATTTTCGACCCATAGCGAAGTTCCTCGTTGAGGACGCCAAAATCGAACAACACCGAGAATACCTCGATCGACAGGAACACCGTGAACAACTCGGCGTCACGCACGCGGAGGACATCAATTACCGTTGAGAGTCCGTTCCCCGACGTATCTATCCCTGACAAGTCGCTCCCGGAGTTCGTCCTTGACGGCGTACCGGACCGTGGCGATACGCCAGCGTTCATCGGTGCTGACACCGGCCGCAGGGTGACGTTTGCAGAACTTCGCACACGGGTAGACGCGCTGGCCGCCGGCCTCTCCACGCGGGGGTTCGAACACGGAGATGTCTTCGCCATCTACGCGCCCAACCTGCCGGAATATCCAGTCGCGTTCCATGGCGTAACCGCCCTCGGTGGCGTCGTGACGACAGTCAACCCGCTATCCACCGTCGAAGAACTCACTCGACAGCTCGATGACACAGGAGCCACGTGCCTGCTAACAGTTCCCCCTTTCGCCGACAAGGCCGCCGAGGCTGCTGACGCGACGGCTATCGAGGAGGTGTTCGTCCTTGGGGAATCCGAGATCGGGACGCCGTTTCCGGCACTTTTCGATACCGAGGTCGATCCGCCTGACGTTGTTGTCGAACCGGATGACCTCGCAGTGTTGCCCTATTCCAGTGGGACGACCGGCCTGCCGAAAGGCGTCGAACTCACGCACCGCAACCTCGTTGCAAACCTCTGTCAGATGTCAGGTGTCGAACTACCGGAATTCGACGCCCACGATGTCTCAATCGGCGTGCTGCCGTTCTACCATATCTACGGGATGAACGTCGTGATGAACTGGCATATCAGGGAAGGCGTGACGGTCGTGACCGTACCCAACTTCGAGCTCGAACCCTTCTTGGAGACGCTTGAGGAACACAGCGTGACGGTGGCGTATCTCGTCCCGCCGATCGTCCTCAGGCTCGCTCAGGAACCCGTCGTTGAGGAGTACGATCTGTCGGCGCTGTCATTGATCGGTTCGGGAGCTGCGCCATTGCCCGAGGAGGTGGCAACAGCCTGCGCCAGCCGACTCGACTGCCTGGTGAAACAGGGATACGGTCTGACCGAGGCGAGTCCGACGACCCATTTCACTCCGCGTGACCCCGACCGGGTCAGGCGAGGAACCGTCGGTCCGCCACTGCCGAACACGGAGTGTCGCGTCATCGATGTCGAAACGGGCGAGGACTTGGAGCCCGGTGAGGAGGGCGAAATACTAGTCCGTGGTCCGCAGGTAATGCGAGGATACCACAACCGCCCGGACGCCACGGCGAACGCGTTCGAGGATGACTGGTTGCGAACGGGTGACCTTGGCGTCGTTGACGAGGATGGCTATCTCCGGGTGGTTGACCGCGTGAAAGAACTCATCAAGTACAAAGGACACCAGATTGCGCCGGCGGAACTGGAGGGACTCCTCATGGAGGAACCGGCCGTCGCCGACGCGGCTGTTGTGCCCAAACCCGACAGGGAGACCGGCGAGATACCGAAGGCGTTCGTAGTGCCGGATGGCGACATCGACACGGATGCAGTCAAATCATCTGTCGCCGAGCACGTGGCCCCACAGAAGAAAATACGAGAGATAGAGACCATCGACGAGATTCCAAAGTCGCCCTCTGGAAAAATTCTCCGACGGGTACTGATCGAGGAGCATGTTGAAGGGAAGGACGACTCTGCTCGTCTCGGAGAGCCCGACACGCGGTAAACCAGTCGTTACACTAACCGCAGGACAGCGCGGGGATTAAACGGATATTTTGAAACGGTGTAACGGAATCTCGGCGAGTCAACTCCCCCCCCCTTATCCGTCATTTTCGGGGATTTCAGGCTCACTACCGCTACCTGAGTATAGCATTACTGGAACCGGGGAGAATCCGTTACGAACTGTGTCGGGGGTCATCGGTGGCTATGATTCGCGTTCCCCAACTTGGGGACACGCGAGATACTCGATCGGTCATTTTTTATCAGTCGAGTAGTTGATAGCTTCAGCACTTCGGACGATACCGACGTTACCGGATGTTTCTCGACTGATTCGCTCGGCAAGAGAACCAAACATCGTCCGTGAGAGGTCACCCTTTTCGGACAGCCCCACACAGACCGTGTCGTGCTCCTGAACTGCCTCGATAATCGCTGAC
>PXQR01000132.1:0-3369 GCA_003021235.1 Halobacteriales archaeon QH_6_64_20
CGATCCCGTCACGAGCGCCGACTCACCCTCGAAATCGTAGGTAGTTCTCCCGACCATATCCGCCTGCGCGTAGGGGAGCAGTATGAACGTACCGGGCCTGCCGATCAGTGTCCTCTCGATCGCCTTCTCGTACGATGATTCGCTCGGCCGTCCACACTCAACTGCACGTCCTCTTCCAACGTACTCGAGCGAGGATAAGTCACGAGCGCAGGGACAGAAACAGCGATCAAAAGGCCAAGCGGAGAGCGGTCGGTAGCGTCGTGCGTCATATCCGCGAGCGAGCGGTTCCTCGTGATTGAACGAGCGAAGTCGTTCGAAACGGCCCGCCGTTTCGTGATAAGCGTGGGACTCGCCGAGTCCCACGGACTTGCGAACGGGCAGTGCGCGGCGCCACGCGCCGCGAGGTCGAGGCGGTTTTAGTACTAGTCGCAACCTGTGGGTGCTGCTGAGAGTGGCTCAGACGCGAGACATACTGAGACGACAATCAGCAGCTGGAGACCGTACTCAAAGGTTGGGTCGATCACTATCACCGCCTCGCGAGGCCCGTGAGCAGATGACAAGAGAGTGCTACGAGAGACGCGAAGCGTCTCTCGGCATGACGAAAAACGTCTTCGGCGTCTTTCGAACCACTTCGCTCTCGTGAACCACGAGGAATCTTCGGTCCCGCGGACCGTGCGAGCGGAGCGGGGCGCGAACAAAGCGAGCGCCCCGGAAAGGCCAACGGGGAGCGAAGCGACCCGTGAGCGGGACTGTGGCCCGCGAGCAGGAGCCGAGCGTGTCGGGGGCTTTCGAACCGTTCGACACGACTCGTTGCCCTCCCCCATACCACTAAGACAACACTGCCGTCGAAACCAGCGGAAACTACAAGTGTCGTTACTCGGTACACGGTAACATGGTACGATGTGGCTACTGTGAGGCCGATGTTACCGACTGGGCACGACGGATCGAAGCGATGACCCATCCGCCGAGCACGCCGAAGGTCTGGACGTGCCCGGAGTGTGAAGCCGTGCTGGGGGTATCGGACTGGGGATCGGCTCCACGGGAGTGAGTTCGGGTCGGGCGAGCGAACCGACGCGGTACAGCAGGCCGCGACATGGTGTACGGAACGCTGGCCCCGTGTACTTCGCTAACCCGCCCGGCTCCTGACGACGGAATACCGTTAGATGCCGGGAGTCCGGTTGCCGACCGATTTAGTCCGCTCCGGCCTCGACCGCCTTCGCCTCGCCGCCGGCGTACGTGGCGTTCAAGTGTTCCAGGATGCGCTCTGACTCGGCCATCGTGATGCCTCGATCGTCGTCAATCAGCACCGGAACGCCGCGCTGACCCGAAACCCGCTTTACCTCGTCGCGTTCGGAGTGCAGACCCTCGACCCAGACGCTTTCGTAGTCGATGTCGAGTTCCTGCATGCGCTCGTGGACGCGTTCACAGAACGGACAGCCTTCGAGTTCGTAGAGCGTAATGCCCATATCGCTATTCACGGCGGCCAGTGTCAAAAGCGTGTCCCGCGTCGCCGCGGTTCGGGAAGCCCTCGCCGTTCTTCCGATCCGACGGCCGGACTTTTGTCCTCGCCCGCTCATCTCACGCTATGTCACCGACTACGCCACCGGCCACGGGCGACGCCGCCCCCGACTTCGAGGCACTGTTGTGCAACGGCGAGACCTTCCGCCCGGTTTCCCTCTCCCGTCTTCTCGACGGCGAGCGCGGCTGTGTGCTGGTCTTCTTCGGCTTCACCGGGAGTGCGATCTCCGAGAACTGGTGGAAGCGCTACGACCGGGCCGGCTGGGACGGCTTCGGCGTTCCCGTAGTGGGGATCAGCCGGGACGGCCCCTACTCGCAGAACGCCTTTCTACGACGTATCGACAGCCCGTTTCGCTTCTTCAGCGACGTCGATGGCGAACTCGCCGCGAGCTACGACCTGCTGGCCGAACGGAGAGGTATGGCCGGAACCCGAACCGCTCGACGGGCGATCCTCGTACTCGACGACGCGGGCGAGATCACCTACGACTGGGTCGCCGAGGACTGGATCTCGCCGGTCCCTCGCGAGGAAGTCGAGCGGGCCGTCGGGGAACTCGACGGCTGATCGACCCGTCTCCTTACTGCCGGTGGCGTCCCGGAATCAGCGTCAGGTGGACGACCGGCAGTTCAGTCGTCTCCGTTCGCCGTCGCCGTCCCGGTAGTCGTCGCGCTCGTATCGACGGCCAGCCGTTCCCAGAGCACGACGACCGACGGAGTGACGATCAGCGACGTGACGTAGGAGTAGACGACGGTCAGCGCGATCAACACGCCGAACTGCCCGAGCACGGGGAAGATCGCCAGTACGAGCACGCCGATGCCCGAGGCGGTCGTGAGCATACTGCCGGTGAGCGCGCCGCCGGTACCGATCACCGTGCGATCGAGCGCCCTGAAGACGTCGCCGGTAAGCGCGTACTCGTCGGTGAAGCGGTGAACGATATGTACCGAGTAGTCGATCCCGAGCCCGAGCGCGATGGCGAGGATCGTCGCCGTCAGTGAATTGAAGGGAATGCCGAAGAGGCGCATCGACCCAGCGAGCAACGCTACCGAGACGACGATCGGGGCGAGGTTCACCAGTCCCAACGAGGCCCGACCTTCGAGGACGTAGTAGACGAGCAGGAGGAATAGCGCCGTCGCCACGAGCGCGACGATCAGGCTCTGGATCGCCGAGGCTAGGATCGTATCGGAGATCTGCTGGAAGACGACTGTGCTTCCGGTTGCCGTCGCCGTCAGTCGGTAGCGCTCGGCCACGTCGCGGGCGTCGGCGGTGATCTCGCCCTGGTCGGCGTCCGCCTCCACCGTATAGACGACCTGCGTGCTCGTGTAGTCCTCGGTGATGTATTCGAGCGCCTGTGCGCGATACGGCGAGGAGAGCAACGCGTCGTAGATTTGCTTCAGGTTATCGTCGGGTACGCCGTCGTCGTCGACGTCGTTGCGATCGACGAGCCGACGGAACTCGGGCGAGGCGGCGGCGTAGTCGTCGATCACGGTGATGATGCTCTGGGTGTCGGCGCGCCGGTTCGAGGAGACGAAGGAGTCCGGCGGGTTGCGGTTCGCGGTTTGAATCGATTCGAGCGCGTAGTCGGCGTCGATCGGTCCCCTAGCGTATATCGTGACCGTATCGTCCTCCGCGGACGCGAAGTTGTCCTCTAAGAAGTTCGTCGTCTCGGTGACCGTATACTCGCTCGGGGCGAACGGTTCGGGCAGCGACTGGAGGGTATCGGAGACCTCGGCGGGCGGCAGGAAGTCCTCCTGGGAAAAGGAGGTGCCCACGCCGGTCGCGTAGTACGACGACCCGACGGTAAGTAAGACGATCCCGATCAGGAATACATAGGGTGCCTTCCGCGCGATCACCAC
>PXQR01000132.1:3467-16678 GCA_003021235.1 Halobacteriales archaeon QH_6_64_20
GCCGAGCACCGTGGTGCCGGTCACGATGAAGAAGGCGACGAGCAGTTGGTCGGTCGCGATCCGCATCGAGGTCTTTACGTCCTTTCCCTCGACGTGTTCCTCGCGGTAGCGATTGATCGCGTGGATGCCGAAGTCGATCCCCACCGCGAGCAGTAAGGGTGGCACGGCGACCAACAGCTGTGAGAAGGCGATACCGGCGATGCCGAGGAAGCCAAAGGTCCAGATTATCGCCATGCCGAGCGCGATAACGCCCAACAGCAGGTCGAGCGGGTCGCGATAGGAGAGCACGAGGAAGACGAGGATCAACAAAACGGCGGCGGGCGTGACGATGAGGATCGAGTCGGTGATGACGCTGCCGAACTCCACGGCGGTGATCCCCGACCCGAAGACCGTGATGTCCGAGTTCACCGAACCGACAATGAACTGCGCGCGCTGTTGGATCGGCGTCAGCGGGCTCGTTCCGCCCATACCCGCCGACGACGAGACCCCTCCTAGGACGTCGTGTTCGACGACGGCGATGGTCGCCGACGCCGAGGCGGCCTCGCGGTTGAAGTCCTCGCTCACGAGTTCGCGAAAGCCCTCGCTTTCGGCCGCTTGCCGGACGGCGGCTTCGACCTCCGAATCGGTCGCGCCCTCGATCGCGTCGATCTGGGCGTCGAGCGTGGTCGCGTTCGGCTCGATGGTCCGGGCGACGATCCGCGCCGCGCCGGACGTCGAGGTCACCCTGAGCGAGTCGGTCTCGGTGAGCCGCTCCTGAGCTTCTAACATCGCGAGCAGCTCCTCCTTCGAGAGGACGTTCCGACCCCGCTGGATGAGCTGAGTGGTGCCGTTCGTGGTCTCGAACGCCGGGGAGAACTCCTCGTTGACCCGATCCAGGGCCTCCTGGGCCGGGCTGTCCTCGGTGAACTGCTGCGTTCCGGCCGACGTCGAGATGTTGCCGAGTCCCACGCCGAACAGTACCGTGACGACCAGGAAAACGAGAATTATCGTCCGCGGGCGCTCGGTGATCCACTCGTCGACCCGATCGATGACCGCCTGATAGTCGAAACGCCCCCGGCTCCCCTCGCCGCCGAACTCGTCGTTTCCGCCGTCGCCGCCGTCCCTACCGTCATCGCCACCGTCGGTGCTGGGGTCCGTCTCTTCGTTCGAGTCGCCGAAGTCGAACGCCGAGTCGTCCTCAGCCGTGTTCGGATCGTCGCTCCCCGACATTCACGGCTCCTCGCTACCGTTTTCGCCCGCTACGTGTCGCCCCTCGGCGACCGTTTCGATCGCTCGACTAGAATTCACGTTCGTTTCCGTCCTCCCCGCATGAAACCACCGTGAACGGAAGGTTCACGGTTTCGTTGCTGTCCCTTCGGAGGCACGGCTCACGTTTGAACGCTCCGGTAGCGGACGGTCCCGTGCTCCGCTCCGTCCACGAGCGCCGCCCCGTTGGTCGTTCGGACGACTCGCCGCGATCGAAGGTCGGGGTGCGATTATCCGCTTTGCGGTCTTTCGTTCCGCAGTTCGTCGCTCGATCCTCCGGGTCCGGTATCAGGTCGAGGGGTGATTTTATAGCCCGACCGGATGCACGGAGGCTATGCGTCTCGGAGCACTGCTCCCACACCTCGGCGGTCTCGATCCGACGGAACTGGCGATCCGCGCCGAGGAGTGGGGCTACGACTCGGTCTGGCTCGGCGAGCTATGGGGTCGAAGCGCGGTCGTCACGCTCACCGAGATCGCCTGCCGTACCGACGAGGTCGAGGTCGGCACCGCCATCGCGAACGTCTTCTCGCGCTCGCCGGCCACCCTCGCGATGACCGCTGCCACCCTCGATGACGTTTCGGATGGACGATTTACCCTCGGCGTCGGGACGAGCACCCCGAAGGCCGTCGAGGACCTCCACGGCATGCGCTTTTCCCGACCGGTCAGGCGAGCCCACGAGGCGATCTCGCTCGTCAAGAACTTCACGAGCGGCGCGGACGAGCCGGTGAACTACCACGGCGAACTCTTCCGTACCGCGGACTTCCCGGCGCTCGACGCCGACGTACCGGTCTATCACGCCGCGCTCGGACCGGCGAACAGGCGCGTCGTCGGCCGCCTGTGTGACGGCTGGCTTCCACACAACGTCCCGTTTCCCGACCTGGAGAGTGCCTTCGGGGAGGTCGCGAGCGCCGCCGAGGAGGCCGGACGCGATCCCGGAGAGATCACCGTCGCACCGTACGTCCCCGCCGCGGTGGCCGAGGACCCCGACGAGGCGGAGGCGGCGATCCGCGGCCACGTCGCGTACTACGTCGGGAGCGGCGAGGGCTACCGCAAGGCCGTCGGCGCGCGCTTTCCCGACGAAGCCGAGCGGATCGCGGACGCCTGGCAGCGCGGCGACCGGAGGGAAGCCACCGACGCGGTAACCGAGGAGATGGTCGCGGCCCTCGGAATCCATGGCACGCCCGAGGAAACACGTTCGCAACTCACGGACCTCGTGGAGACTACGATCGTCGACTACCCGCTGGTGATCGTTCCCCAACAGGCAGCCGACGACCTCGCCGAAACGACGCTCGAAGCGCTCGCCCCCGTGGCCGAAGGCAACTGACCGGTTCGAGCGCGATCGTTTTCCCGGTGGGTGCCCGCTGCGCCGCCGACAGCGGTCCGCGTCGGCCGGGTGAGATCACAGCAGATATGAGGCCGTAGCGACCCAACCCCCCGATATGGTCGTCGTCTCGGCGTGGATCGTCGCCCCGCTTTCGGCCTTCTGGGTCGGCGTGCTCGTCGGCCGGTATCTCTAACCCCCGTCTCGACGCCCGGATCAGCTTCGAGACGTCCTCGGCGCAGTGGTCGTCCTGACGGTCGCGTGTTACAACGCCTTCTCGGCGGGCGCGTCGAGCGCCGCGAACGCGGTTGCGCCGCTGGTCGGTAGCGGGTCGCTTTCCGCGAGCCAGGGCGTACTGCTCGCGATCGGGGCGATCGGGGTCGGAGCGTTTACGATCGCTCGGCGCACGCTCGATACCGTCGGCGAGGGACTCACCGACCTGCCGATCCTGGCGGCGATCGTCGTCTCGCTCATCGGCGCGACGATCATCACGATCCTCTCGGGGCTCGGGATCCCGGCGAGCCTCGCAGTGAGCATGACCTCCTGTATCATCGGGCTCGGATGGGGCCGGGCCTCGCGGGCAGTGACGATCGTCGAAGCCGCCGAGGCCGCGGTCGACGGCGAGGGCGGCCCCGACCTCTCGGCCGGCGCGCTACTGGCCGGTCGCACGAGCGACGGGGGCCCCGCTCACAGCGCGACGATCGGCGAGGTGGCTGCCGGCGAGACACTCGCACACGGATCGACCGGGACACGGGCCACCGGAACCGAACCCCCGCACGTCCGGCCGATCGGTGGGACCGATCCCGGGACGATCGCCGAGGCCCCCGAACTGTTCGATCGCGCCGCCACCGGCCGCGTCGTGTTCTTCTGGTTACTCACCCCGACGGTCTCGACGATCGGCTCCTACGCCGTGTTCGCGCTGTTGCTGTGAGCCGCCACGACCTGATGATCGAATCGTGATGATCGTCGCTCCCGCCGCTCCTCTCGTCCATTCGTCGTTCAACCCGCGGAGCCGACCTCTCGTTTCGGGTTCGTCACTCCGGTCCATCGAGGCCGACGATCGCCGGGACGTCCCGGAGGTCGGTGACCCGGTAGTCGACGACGCCGTCCGGATCGCGCCCGTCCCTATCGGCGTCACCGACCCCAGCCTCGGGGTCGTTCCGATCGCTCTCGGGCCCGTTCGCCGCGCTCCCACCGAAGGCGATAGTGTGGAGTCCGGCCCACGAACCGCCACGCATGTCGTTGTGGTATCGATCGCCGATCATGGCCGACCTCGATGGACTGACCCCGGCCTCGCCGATGGCCGCGGCGAACATCGCGGGATCGGGTTTCGTCCGCCCGACCGTCTCCGAGGTAGTCACTGCGTCGAAGCGGTCGGTTACCTCGAATCGCTCCAGGATGCGTTCTGCCTCTCGGGTGTCGATATCGCTGATCACGCCCAGATAGACCTCGCCGGACAGACGGTCGATCGTCTCGCGCGCGCCGTCGACCGGTCGGATGGTCTCGTTCGACGCCCGCTCGAAGGTCGGACGCCACTCGCTTTCGGGGACTTCGGTACCGACGGCCGCGTCGACCGCTCGACGGTAGCCCTCGGCGGCCGACCGGAACTCGGTTCCCCGGCGCTCGCTGAAATAGTTCCCTAGGACCTCGCGCCAGGTATCGAGCACGTCCCGTTCGTCGAGGTCGTGCTCGCCCGCGAGTTCGGCGACGAACCGACGGTGCCCCTTGCGCACCGACGCGAGATCGACCAGTACGCCGCCGATATCGAAGAAGACGGCCTCGGCGTCGTCGATCATGCCCGTCGTACTAACGCCCGCGATAAGAACGTTCCCACCCGCTCGAACACCGGCGACCATTGCGATCGCACCCGGGATCGCACTTGCGAGCGCGGTCGGGAACGCGGCTCGAACGGAAACCGAAGCCGGCCTCGAAACAGCCGGCACGTCCCTCGCGCTCCGCTGCTCAGGGCTCTGCCTACAGGCGTTTTCATCAACGCCCGGACGCGTCCGCTCACCGACGATCGAGTTCCCGGTCGCCGGCGACTCGTTCGCCGGTGCTGTACCGATGGCCTGACGACGGGTCGGGAACGATGTCGAGTGCGCTGCCGTCGTTTCCGTTTCACTCCTCCCGTTCGTTCCGTCCGTTCCGTCCGTCCCGCCCGTTCCGTTCGGTGTCCGAAACCGACCCGTCGAAGCACGTCGGCGTCAGCCAAGCGATTCACCTGTCGTCGGAACAGCCTGATCGCCATCGGGCGCGCTTCGAGGCTCGACCACGCGAGGACGATCCCAGCCGTGGTGATGAGGCGGCCGACGGCCGTTACCCACACCAGCGGCGAGAGCCCCGTTCCGGACAACAGCGCGGCGGCTACACTCCCGAGGCCGATCCCCGTTCCGCCGGCGAGCAACGCTACTGCGAGCAACCAGTGTCGGTGGCGCTCTCCGTGTTCGCCGCGATCGGTCACGGTTTCGTTCACTGCTATCGACTAATAAATATGCGTCAGACAATACGTGGAAAATGGATGACGAACGGTGATCAACCGATCAGACCTGTCGGTAGTGACGGACGCCTGCCTCGTCGGTCGTGGCCCGAGCGCGACCGGTCGCGTCGAGGCGGGCGAGCGCCGAGACGACTTCGGGGAGCAGGTACGCGAAGTCGCGCTCCCCACCGGCGCGCTCGTTTGCGATTTCGGCGGCCGTCGTTCCCGTCTCGACTCCCCCATCGAGTTCGCGCGCGACGCCCTCGACGAGTCGGCGCAGGCTCCGGCGATCCCGATCGAGCGTGTCGTGAAAGTCGTCGTGAACCGGGCCGTGACCCGGGAGCACCCGATCGATCGAGCGCGCCGAGAGCCGGTCCAGACTTCCTTTGAACGCCGGAAGTCCCCGTTCGACGCCCTCGTCGAGACCGACCTGTAAGAGGACGGGCCGAAACGGCGCGAGCGCGGTGTCGCCGGCGAACAGCACCCGCTCGCCGTCCATCGCCGTCTCGAAACAGAGGTGATCGGCCTGGTGGCCCGGCGTCGCTATCGCCTCGAACGGAACGCCCCCGACGGTGATCGCGTCGGGTTCGCTTTCCTCGTCCTTCCCGCTCCTCTCGTCCCTCTCGTGCTTCGCGCTCTTCTTGCCCTTCTGACTCTCCTGGCGTTCCTCCGTTCCGTTCGCTCCCCGTCCGTTTCCGTCGCCGATCCAGCAATCGACGTTCGAGGGCGCGAGGAGGTCCCGGTTGCGCTCTAACGATCGAACGGCCATCTCGACCGATCGCTCGCGTCTCTCCCCCACTATGCCGGCGGCCGTCGCGTTCCGTTCGACCGCGCTTGCGAGGGCCTCGGCGTCGCGCGCAAGCCGATCGCGGACGCCCGCCGGCGCATACACCAGGGGATCGGCCGCCTCGATCACCGCGGGGACCTGCCCGATGTGATCGACGTGTGGGTGGGTAACGACGAGGTGCGCCACGTCGGCCGTGTCGTAGCCGGCACGGGCGAGGCCCTCTTCCAGTTCATCGTACGCTTGCTCGCCGGTCATCCCGGCGTCGATCAATAGCGGTTCCGGTCCATCGAGGAGGTAAGCCGCGACGTGGCCGGGCGGCCACTCGACGGAAAACTCGATCCGGTGAACGTCTTCGATAGGAGTGTCGAGCGGCTCCGGTCGGTCGGCTACCGTCGCGGGGTCGGCTCCGTCGTCCATCTACCGAAGCGAAGCGACCGCGTACCGATAAGCGTTCAGAACCGATCGGACGGACGCCTCCCGCCCGTACCGGACGCTTGTACGTCGGGCACTCGATCGACGCCTCGCTCCGCGAACTCCGTCCGGTTTCGCTTCCGTTCGACGACTCCCCCGAACGTATATGGTAAACCCGACACAGGTGGTGGTATGACTCAACACACCGTTGAGGGCGGCGATGGCGTTTCGCTGCACGTCGAGGAGACCGGCGACGAACGCGGCGATCCGATACTGTTCATCCACGGGTACACCCAGAGCCGCCTCGCCTGGGACGAACAGATGGACTCGGACCTCGCCGACGAGTTCCGCCTCGTCGCGATGGACGACCGCGGCCACGGCTTGTCCGACAAACCCGAGGACGCCTATGGGGATTCGGCTCTCTGGGCCGACGACGTTCAGGCGGTGATCGAGGCGCTCGACCTCGACGAGCCCGTGCTCTGTGGGTGGTCGTACGGCGGGTTGATCATCTCGGACTACCTCGAGGAGTACGGTACCGAGCACGTTTCGGGTCTGAACCTCGTCGGCGCGATCTCGAAGATCGGCACCGACGACGCGATGGCCGTTATCGGCGAGGACTTCACCTCGCTCGTCCCCGGGTTCGAGGCGACCGACAGCGAAGAGAGCGTCCGCACGCTCGAAACGTTCATCCGCCGCTGTACGCACGGAGACCCCTCCTCGCAGGACCTCTATTACTTCCTGGGGTTCAACGCGATCGTCCCGCCGTACGTCCGGACGGGCCTCCATTCGCGCGAGGTGAGCCACGACGACCTCCTGAGCGAGGTCGACGTGCCAGTATTGATCACCCACGGCGAGGCGGATTCGATCGTGCTCCCCGCCGCCGCCGAGGAATATGCCGAGACGATCCCCGACGCCGAGACCTCCTTCTATCCCGATGTCGGACACAACACGTTCTGGGAGGATTCCGAACGGTTCAACCGGGAACTCCGGGAGTTCACGAACGTGACGTAGCGCGACACGGTGGTTCGTTCCGGCGTGGTCCCGACGCTGTTCGGGTTTACCGCCCCGGTCGTCCGTCGCCCGCCACGCCGACCGGACCGAGTAGCCGATCCAGCGGCCGAACGGTCGTCGTCCGTGCTCCGGTGCTATAGCTCTGCGTCCGCCGGTGCTGCGGTTCCGAGCACCGTCCGCGCACGGACACGACGCCGACGACGATCGCCCGCCCCGTCCGGTTCGTCAGCCGATCGTTTCGATACGGTTAGGACCGCCGGCCCGTTCGGTCGGGGTGACGTGATCGACCTCCTCGATAGGGCCCTCAGGCGACGCGGAGAGCCCTGGGGACTGTTGGCCGGGCTGTGGTTGCTGTGGCTGTTTATCGGCGCGTACGCGATCGTGCCGGCGAGCGTGCTCCCGGTCGTCACCGAGGAGTTGGTCGTCGGCCCCGCCGCGGCCTCCTGGATCGTCACTGCCCCGCAGGTCGGCGCGGCGATCGTCGGGCTTCCGGCCGGGATCGCGCTCGACCGGGTGAACAACGTCCGTGCGACCGTTCTCGCCGGTCTGTGTCTGTTCGTCGCCGGACTCTCTGGGTGGGTCGCGGCCGTCGATAGCGCGTACTGGCCGCTTCTCGCTTCGCGACTTCTCGGGGGTGCGGCACTCGTCACCGTCTGGGTCGCCGGCACGAACCTCCTCAGCGCCGCTTTTTCCGATCGCTACCGGACGACCGTCGTCGCGGCCTACACCACGGGCTACCCGGCCGGCTACGCGCTCGGACAGTTCGGTGCCCCGCTTATCACGGCGCGACTGGGCTGGCCGGCTACCTTCCCGGTCTTCGGAACGCTCGTGCTCGTCGTACTTCCGCTGTGTTACATTGCCGGTCGCCGGGTCGTCCGGGAACCGGCGGGTCGGACCTCGACGGATCGGGGATCGACGGCCCGCGGCGTAGCGAGCGTGGCGACGAACCGAAACGTGTGGATCGTCTGTCTCGTCTCGTTTACCGTCTATGCGCTCTATATGATCTTCAATAGCTGGATGCCGACGTACCTCACACGGCGGTTGGGCCTGTCGCTGGCCGAAAGCGGGCTGTTCGTCGCCGTCTTTCCCGCGGTCGGGATCGTCGCCCGGACCGGCGGCGGGATCGTTTCCGACCGGGTGTTCGGCCGGCGAAAACGACCCGTCGTACTGTGTTCCTTCGGCGCGACGACGCTCGTCGTCGCGGTTCTCGTCGGGATCAGTACCCCAGTAGTCTTTCTCCTCGGGCTGATCGTTGCGGGATTCGCGATCCAGCTCCAGATCGGGGTGCTTTATACCTACGTCCAGGACTTCGTTACCGGGGAGACGGTCGGTACCGCCGTTGCGCTCGTCTCCGTCGTCGGCTGGGTCGGCCAGTTCGTCGCCCCCGCAGTGACCGGCGCGCTCGTCGATTTCACCGGAACCTACACGACGGTACTGGGCTGTGCGGTCGCGGTCGGACTCCTGGGGACTCTCGTCGGATGGCTCGCCCCCGAACTGTGATGGCGAGCGTGGGCGTTGCCCGGTCTCTATTCCTCGTCGTCCATCGACCGTTCCTCGATCGCCGTCCATCACCCCTCGCTCGTCGCTTCTCGCCGCTCCTCGCCCGTTGTCCGTCGTTCGCCGTCCCTCGTTCGTTCGCCTGCTTCGAGGGCGAGTCGACGCCGTTTATATACCGCCGCCGATTGCTCGGGCTATGGACGCCGAACGGTCCTTCCTCGTCGCGCTCGTGCTCGCGTTCGCGGCGGTGTCGGCGCTGTTCGTGCTTCCGTACACACAGTACGTCCTGCTCGCGATATTGCTTTCCTATCTGTTGTACCCGCTTCAGGAACGTCTCGCCCCGCAGGTCGGCGCGCGCCCAGCGGCGGCGGTACTTATTTGTCTCACGACGCTCGTCGTACTCGTTCCCCTCGGCGCGTTGCTCGGCGTCGCGGTCCGTCAGGCGCTCGCCCTCGTCACGGCGCTCGTCGAGGGCGAGTTGGGCCTCAACGAGATCGAGTCGTTCGTCCGCGCGCGGACCGGCTTCGCCGTCGATCTCAACAATGCGATCACGAGCGCCGGAGTCGACCCCCAGGAGGTGCTCTCGCTGTTCGACCGTGAAAGCGGAATGGCGTTGCTCGACGCGCTTTCCGGTGTGCTCGGCGGCGTCTCGACGGCGCTTATCGGCCTCACCGTTCTGTTATTTTTGCTCTATTACTTCCTCGTCAGCGGCGCGTCACTGCTTGGCTGGCTCCGGTCCGTCACGCCGCTCTCGGCCGACACCTGGAGCGCGTTGGTGAGGCAGGTCGACCGGCTCATGTGGGCCGTCCTCGTCGGGAACGTCGCCGTCGCAGTAGTACAAGGCGTGCTCACCGGGATCGGATTCGCGGCGCTCGGTATCAACAATGCCGTGTTCTGGACGGTCGTGACGGTCGTCCTCGCGTTACTCCCGCTCATCGGCGCGTCGGTGATCTGGCTCCCTGCATCGGGTTACTTATTCTTCGTCGGCCGGCCGGTCGCCGCCGCGCTGTTGTTCGCCTACGGCGCGCTCGTCGTGAGCCTCTCGGATAACTACCTCCGGCCGATGGTCGGCGGCCGGGAGGCGAACCTGAATCCCGCGCTGTTCGTCCTCGGGGTCTTCGGAGGGTTGATCGTCTTCGGTTTCATGGGCCTCTTTTTCGGCCCGGTGATCGTTGGCACCCTCAAGGTACTCGTCGAACTGGCCGCCCGCGAACGCGGTGGGTCGCCGGTACGGGTCGCGAAGTAACCCCCTTCGAGCGTCCCAGTGCACCCACCACACTCTTCAGCGGTCCGGACGGAGACAGACACGGCCGCGGGTCGTCGCGACTCCGGTTCGCCGCGGCCGATCGTTTATGCGAGCGGACGAACGACCCCGTGTATGGCCGACAGCTACACCGGCGCGGATCTGTTCGTCAACGCGCTCGAATCCTACGGCGTGACCCACGTCTTCGGCAATCCCGGGACCACCGAACTCCCGGTTATGCGTGCGCTCGCCGGTAGCGACCTCGAATACGTGCTTGCACTGCACGAGGACATCGCGGTCGGCATGGCCTCGGGGTACGCCCGCGACCGGCGCTATCACGCCCACGAGGACCCTTCGATCTGCCCGCTCGGGGTCGCGAACCTCCACGTCACGCCAGGGCTCGCCCACGGGCTCGGGAACTTGTATGACGCGAAGGCGTCTGGCGCACCGCTTCTCGTGACCGCCGGCGATCACAGTACGGGTTTCCGTCACGAAGAACCGCTTTTATCCGGCGATCTCGTGACGATCGCCGAGGAGTTCACCAAGTGGAGTACCGAAGTCTTAGATGTGAGCGCCCTCCCGAACGTGCTTCGTCGCGCCGTCAGGACGGCGCTTACCCCGCCGACCGGCCCGGTCTTCCTCTCCTTGCCGCTCGACGTGACCCTCGCCGAGATCGACATCGAGACGGGGGCTGAGGCCGGAACCGGAATCGAGACCGATACCGAGACGGGAACCGGAATCGGTGCCGGGATCGGTTCCGGCGTCGAGCCGCTCGGTCCGATCCCGGACGCTGGACGCGGCGATCCCGACGAACTGGATCGGGCGGCGGACCTGCTCGCGAGCGACGGGGAAGCGGTCCTGATCGTCGGCGACGGCGTCGCCCGAGCGAGTGCCGTGGACGAAGCAGTCTCGCTCGCCGAGGCTGCCGGCGCGCGCGTCCACGGCGAGATCCTCTCGGCCGAAGTGAACTTCCCGGCCAGCCACGACCAGTGGGTCTCACACGTCCCGCCGAACGAATCGATTGCACGCTCGCTTATGGACGCCGATACGCTGGCCTTCGTCGGCTGTTCGACACACACGACGATCACCGACCACGAAGCGCCGCTGGTAGGGACGGAAACGACCTGTATTCACCTCGGCGACGATCCCGCCGAACTCGGCAAACACTACCGCACCGACAGCGTCGTCCTCGGCGATCCCGGCCACCTCATGGACACGCTCGCGACCCGCGTCGCCGACCGGCTCGACGAGGGCGAGCGGGTCGATCGATTAGAGAGGGTTCGGGAAATGAAGGAGTCGGTCGAAGCGAGGGTCGAGGCGTCCCTGTCCGGCGATGCGGAGGAGTCGCGCGCCTCGAAGGCCGAACTGGTCGACGCCATGTACGAGGCCGCGCCCGACGCGCTCGTCGTTGACGAGTCGATCACCTCCCGGTACCCGTTGCTCTCGCGGTGGCCACTCCAAGCGGCGGGCTTCATCGGGCACAAGGGCGGTGGCCTCGGATACGGGCTTCCGGCGACCGTCGGGGCGGCCATCGCCGAATCACAGGCGGGCGAGGACGACCGATCGCGGCCGGTGCTCGGCTTCATCGGCGACGGCTCGTATCTGTACTACCCACACACGCTCTACACCGCCGCACGCTATGATCTCGATCTCACGGTCGTCGTCTCGGACAATCGCAACTACCGCATCCTCAAGGACAACTTCCTGGGCATGTTCGGCGGCGAGGAGGCGGATCACGACTTCGTTGGGATGGACTTCGATCCTGCCGTGGACATCCCGAAGAACGCCGAAAGTCACGGCGCACGCGGCCACCTGATCGAAGAACGCGAGGAGATCGTCCCGACGCTCGAATCCGCGCTCGACACTGACGGACCGGACGTGCTCGACGTGTTGGTCCACGACTGAGAACGCGACCGGAGTCGGGTCAGGATCGGACCGAAGCCGACCGGGATCGAAGCAGGAGCGCGGTGACGACCCGCCCAAGCCGCGTTCGGCATCCGCTCGGTCCCGATCAACATCGATTCCCTGGCCCGTTCACTGCTTCGAGCCGCAACCGAGACCCACTCGCCGGTGGAGCCCTAGCGTGCTTCGAGAACGAACCCTTCCTCGGTTTCGCTCGTTCCGTCCCCGTGACCGTCATCCTGGGTTCCATCGTTCGCTCCACCGGCCCTATCCGTTCCCGTAGCTCCGTTCGTTCCGTCGTCGTTCGTCGAACGCTCCGGGATCGTGACGTCGTAGGCGATTCCCTCGTCAGGCGGGTGAAGCGCAACGTCCTCGCTTCCGACGCGGATCGTCGCTGCGCCGGTCCCACCTAAGCCGCGTCCGGCATCCCCTCGTGGCCGGAGAGTCGACCCAGATCGGCCAAAGACGTAGTGCCGGCACTCGCACGCTAACGCGCCGATCAGTCGCCGGGCCGGCTACCGTCCGTTCGGTTCGCCAGTCCCGTTCGAGTCCGCGATCACTCCTGGCGCGGCCAGCTCGCCTCGATCGTGATGCGTTCCGAATCGCTCCCCATCATCGAGGAGTCCTCGCCGACGGCGATCTCGTGTTCGAACGTATCCGAGGGTCGAAGGCTTATCGTCTTGTTTTCGACGTCTACGTCGACCGCCTCGCCGTCCTCGAAGGCGTCGGCGATACCGTGGAGCCTCGACGCGAATTCCCCGCGGCTGATTTCGTTTTCGCTCGACGTTCTGTCTGCCATCGTCGGAGTTCGTACGGCGATAGCACAGCGGTTTTGAGCATGCATGTTCCGGGGGTTTACAACCGTCGGTCGGTCTATAGGGCAACGATGAGCAATATCGCCGAAGTCCACGTCCCGGCCGACGAGTTCGCCTTACGCGAGACCTTGGAGGCGGTTCCCGACGCGGAGTTCGAGGTCGAACGCGTCGCGGCTCACGGGAGCGATCGCGTGCTCCCGTTCGTGTGGGCAACGGCCGACGACCTCGACGAAGTGGAACGAGCGCTCGACGCCGATCCGAGCGTCGAGGACGTCGAAGCCCTCACCGAACAGGACGACGCGCGGCTGTTCCGCATGGAATGGGTGGGCCACACCCGTATCCTGATTTACGTGTTGACCGAGGGTAACCCACCGTCCTCAGTCTCACCGGGTTCGAGAACCGATGGGCGTTTAGAGTACTCTTTCCCGACCGCGACGCGCTGTCGGCGACCTATGCGTTCTGCCAGGACCGAAACCTCTCCTTCGACCTCAGACAGGTTTACG
>PXQR01000133.1 GCA_003021235.1 Halobacteriales archaeon QH_6_64_20
ACGGAATCCACCTCGACGTTGAACCCCGTGGGAATACACCCGGCCCCTTTCTCGACGCCTACGAGGGAGCGCTCGCGGACGTGCCCGAGATCGCGGCCGCGGGCGAGTCGGTCGCCTCTCAAGGACTATCGCTCTCGGCGGCGGTCGGGTGGTGGTGGGCGTTGGCCGATCGAGCGCCCGAACGGACTCGCCGGATCGTCGAGCACGACGCACTCGAGTACGTCGTCGTGATGGCCTACGGTGACACCACGCCGGAGATCAGGCGCTACCTCTCGATGGTCGTTGCGGACACGAGCGCGCTCTACGTGCTCGCGGTCGAACCCCGAACGGTCGCCGACAGTGCTAAGATACCCGCGCGCTCTGAGACAGGGCGATTACCGAAGGTCGAGCGCACAGTCGCCGCGGTCGAACGGGATCCACCGTCGCCCGGCTATCTCGGAGTCGCGCTCCACCATTACGGATCGTTGTTGAATCGGTGACTCGTGCGATCGACGGACGGTTCGGTGTCTTCGATGCAGAGTCCGAGATAGCATCTCGAATCGAGTGTTGCTATCTGTTTCTCCCTGACCCTCCCGTTCTGGCCCAAGGGGAGACCAATTCGAACTCTGCAAAATTTATCGCCTCCGGTGACTCCCTGCGAGGAAATTCTTGTCTATACACTCTACCTGGAAGCCCTCATAATGATTCATTAAGACTAAGCACTCGCACTTCTATTATTCTCGTAGATGAGCCTTAGATATGAGCGGACTAGTACTGTGACGATTGCGATCGGAATCGCTCTCGCAGTTCTCGCCGCCGCAGTCGCGTTGGGAGCTGGCGGGATGGCTAACGACCTTCCTCAAACACTGGATTCGGGAACGGCAGGAATAGAAGAGGGAGCAGGAGGCGGACAGTCGTCTATGCCGGAGGCACCCGCTGCTGCGAACCATTCATCAGATGCGTCAATGCGAGATGAAGCAGTGACGAAGTCATGTAGTTCAACCGCGGCTGCTGTCGCGAACGATAGTGACACTACCGAGTCTACTCCAGCAGCCAAGCGAGACGCTGACCTGATTGATATCGACGGCGATAACAATGAAGTCTCAGTTGCCGTCGGCAACATTAACAGTACCGGGAACCCAGTCGGCGGCGTTGGGGACACCGATATCGTCGATGTCGATGGCGACAATAACAACGTTTCAGTCAGATTTGGAGATGTAGACATTGATCAGGACACGGCTGAGGGAGAACCTCACTCCCATGCCAGTTCAGACGAAGAACTAAACGCAACCATGACGAACAGCACGAACGTGAGCACGAGGACGAATGTGAGTGCTGGGAGTACCGTGAGCATTAGCGCTGATATTGCCTCCGAAAATCATCCTATGTGATCCGTTCTGATCGAAGGAACCGCTGCGTCGCCTCCAGCGACGTAGCTGTTGATGACGATTTCGGGTATAAATTTCTATTCGTCACGACTTTATTGAATTCACAAAAGGCTACGGAATTCATTGTTTAATGGTTTGTTCGACGTTGTAGACGGCAGCGGCGAGAGTGATTTCTCGGGAACTGACGGTACCATACCCGCGCCCGAACGGACCCGCCGGCTCGTCGAGCACGACGCGTTCGAGTACGTCGTCGTGATGGCCCACGGTGACACCATGCCGGAGATCAGGCGTCGGCTCGCAAGGGTCGTCAAGGACACCGGCACGCTCTACGCGCTCGCGATCCAACCCTTACATAACCACTGGCGGTGCTGGGGTAACCCATGCACTCCGCTATGGGAGGACTATCGAACACCGAACAGACAGCCGCCGCGATCGAACGAACCCCGCCCTCGCCTGGTTACCTCGGGGTCGCACTCCACCACTACGGGTCGCTGCCGAACCGGTGACCCCCACGACCGACGACCGACCCGTCGGTTGTTAGATCGATCGGACCCGGCTGCAGGAGTCTGGATGACTACCAAGGAGTTAATGACCTTTTATCGGTGGTTTAGTCAGTATCCTCGGAGCCAACGAAGCGCTGTCGATCCATCTCGCCCCACGATCGATCGCCCCGACAGTACTCGAAGAGCGCGCGCCACGCGATCAGTGCTTTCCACTGCCGATAGCCGACGTTCTCGAGAACGCCGTGGCCCATCAGAACGAGGACGTCGGCGGGATTGTCGTACCGGCGAAAACTATACACCTCACTCAAGATGCCAAACCACGAGAAGAGGATTCCTACCCCACTCGTCACAGTCAGAAAGAGAACGAACAAGGTCGGCTCGACGATCCCGAGAGCGATCGACAGCGGGACGAGCACGTATCCGACTCCCTCGACGAGGGGGCCTAGCCCTTCCGTCAGCGCGTAGGCGGGCATCACGAACAGTCCGATGCGCCCGTAGCGTGGATTGCCGACCATGCCGCGCTCACGTATTAATGTATCAACCAGACCGCGATACCAGCGCCGCCGCTGCCGGCCCAGCGTCGGCCAGTCGTTCGGCACTTGCGTCCAGACGACCGGCTCGGGGACGAACTCGACGCGGTAGTCGCGGCCCTTTTCAGTTAGAAAGCGGTGCAACCGGACGACGAGATCGAAGTCCTCGGTGACCGAATCGGGGTTGTACCCGCCGATCTCGCGGACGAGATCGGTTCGAAAGAGCCCGAACGCGCCGGAAATGATGAGAAGGCCTTGTAACCGGCTATAACCCAGGCGACCGGCGTAAAACGCCCGAAGGTACTCCATCTCTTGGAGACCGGAGATGAACGAATCGGAGGTCTCGACCGCGTTCACTTGACCATACTCGACGTCACAACCGTTGGCGGCGCGAACGGAACCTCCCGTAGCAACCATCTCGTCCGGTCGTCTGAGAAACGGTTCGATGGCTCCGAGCAGCCCGTCACGGTCGATAAGCGAGTCCGCATCGAGCGCACAGAAAAGCGACGCGTCGGTAAACCAAATCCCGGCGTTCAGCGCGTCGCCTTTCCCCCCGTTGTCCTTGTCGATGACGATCAGTTCGTCTATGATCGCCGACCGATAGATTCCCTGGACCGGTGCGGAATCGATATCGAGGGGCAGTTCGGCGTCGATTTCCCGGAGATCGAACGCGTCAACGAGTCGTTCGAGGGTCGCGTCGGTCGAACCGTCGTTGACGACGACGAGTTCCTTCGCCCCGTATTTCAGGTCAGTGAGTGCCTGGACGCTATCGACGATCGTCGGTGCTTCGTTGTACGCCGGGACGATAACAGCGACTGTCGGGAAGGAGGGACTCCCGAAGCGATTGAACGCGGCCGTCCAGCGACTCTCGCGAACGCGGTGGCGCAGTTCCAGTAGTCCGGAGACATAGACCAGAACGTAAACGATATTCACGAGTACATAGAACACCAGAATGAGCCAACTCGCTGTTGTGAGTAAAACGACGAGGACGTCGCGGATCATCCGGTTCGTGGCTGATCGGCTACTACCCAGTCGAGACACTGGCGTAGCCGCGGAGGGAGGTCTCGATCGTCGGCTTGGAGTCGTTCGGTCAGTTCGTCGGCGACGATCAACAGCGCCCGGTCGTCCGATTCGGCTGCTGCTGTATTCACAATAGTCCGCACGTCGTCCGCGTCGCCCCACTCCGAAAGGTGCCGGTACGTAGCCCTGCGTACCCGTGGATCAGGATCAGCCACCAGCCACACGATGTCTAAGCGCGACTGGATGTCAGGGTGCCAGGCGTACGTTCCGAGAGCACCGATCGCCGCTGCACGAACCGTCGGCGTCTCGTGTGAGAGACACGAGAACACCCATTCGAGCGGCGCGTCGGTGTCGGCCGGATCGCAGTACTGCAACGTCTCGAGCGCCTGAGCAAGCACCGCGTCGGACCAGTCCGTCCACTGAGACGTGCCCGTTTCGAGCAACGCTGTCGGGTCGGTCTCGTTGAGCCGATAGAGCGTATCGCGCCCGAATAGCGGGAGCGGATCGTCCGTCCGCAGCAATAACCGCGTGCCAACAGCGCTCGCGTCGGGCACGTCGTGCTCGTAAAACACCCTGGCTACCGCCGCGCGCTCGTCCGGATCGCTCGAGCAACGCTTGCGAAGCCGATCGATATTGATCGGATAGTCGAGCAATGCGAGCCAGGACAGCGCTTCGAGCCGTCGAATGCGATCGCCTACGTCAAAGGGCTGTTCGGCCCGCCGGCCGAGTTCGAGCTGTTTCGCGAGCGCACGGACTTGATCCCTATCGGTCCCAGTGAACGATCGTAGCAGACGGTCTACCTCGGATTCGAGCACCCGCCGTTCGGTCGGCGAGCACTCCGCGAGCCACGCCGTCCAGTCGGGATCGTGACGCGCGAGCCGTTCGAACAGGGCCGGCTGGATACGTTCGGTAGCTGCTTCCCGACGCCGGTCGGCGATCGACCCTCGAACGGAGCGACCGATCGTTGCCCCGGCAGTCACGACGAGCGCCACGAGCAGCCCGAGAGCGATCCACAGGAGCGCGGCGCGCAGCACTCCCGCCGGTACCGGTGAGGTCATTAGCTCAGAGGTGCCGGTCGAGGCGGGCAATGAGTTCCCGCGGGCTGAAGGGTTTCGTGACGTACTCGGTCACGCCGGCATCTAAGGCGCGAACAGTATCCTCCTCTTGATCACGCGAAGTAAGCATGACGACCGGTATCGACAACTCGTGTGTCTCCCTGATCTCCCGGAGCGCACGGAACCCATCGACACGCGGCATCATGACGTCGAGAATCACGAGATCCGGCAGCTCGGTGTTCTCGTCGGTCAGGACATCGAGACACTCCCTCCCGTCTTCGACCGCGGTGATCTCGTAGCCTTCTTGACGGAACTTGGCTTCGAGCATCAGTCTGATTTCGGCCTGATCGTCGGCGAGCAGAACGCGAGTTTGATCGGTGGATGCCATAAACGTATAATATAATCACGACTGCCGACGTATATAAATTCGCGTTGTCGGGTAGATAGGACCGACTAGGCTCGGGATCCCGGTAGCTCGGTCCGTGCTCGGTGGGGCGGGTGCGCGATGAGACGGATAACCGATCAGGAGGGTCCGGGCGTCGCGAATTCGAACCGTGCGCCGCCCTCGTCGCTTTCGGTGACCCGCGTCTCCCAGTCGTGAGCGTCGGCGATCTGTGTGACGATCGCCAGCCCGAACCCGGTTCCCTCATCGGCAGTCGTGTAGTCCGTCTCGAACACCTCCTCACGATCGTCGGGAGGAATTCCTAATCCGTCGTCCGCGACGTAAAACCCGCTATCGTCAAGGGGACCCACGCGGACGCTCACGTCCTCGCCGCCGTGTTCGATCGCGTTCCGAAAGAGGTTCTCGAAGAGTTCACAGAGACGTCCCTCGGAGGCCGTGATCCTCGTCACACCCTCAAATTCGAGCGTGGCGTCGCCGGTCTCGACGAGACTCCAGGCTCGCCCGGCCACTGCCGCGAGCAAGCACTCGTCGGCTTCGATCACTGTCCGGCCCTCCTGTGCCAGCGTGAGGATGTCCTCGATCAGCTGGTTCATGCGATCGTGCGCCCCGGCGATCGCCTCGAAGTGCTCGTCGTCACCGGTCTCACGGCCCATTTCGAGACGACCTCGAGCGACGCTCAGCGGGTTTCGGAGATCGTGGGCGACGATACTAGCGAACTCGTCGAGACGCTGGTTCTGTCGTTTTAGCTCCCGCTTCCGGTTCACCCGCTCGGTGACGTCCCGCTGGAAGCCGACGTAGCGCTCGCCCCTCCCATCGCCGAGGCTGATGGGCGCTATCAACAACTCGTTCCAGAAGGCCGTCCCGTCCTTGCGATAGTTGCGGAGTTCAGTCGTTACGGGTTCTTTGGCCTCGATCCCCTCTCGGAGTCGTGCAACCGGCTCCGGATCGGTCTCCTCCCCTTGAAGCAATCGACAGTTGCGTCCGAGGACTTCCTCTTCCGTGTAGCCGGTTTGCGCGCAGAAATGCTCGTTGACGAAGACGAGCGGGTTATCCTCCTGCGCCGGGTCCGTCATGGTAATCCCAATGGGTGCGTTGTCCAGCGCAGCGGTTTTCCACTCCAGTTCGTCCTCGCGTCGTTCGCGTTCAGTAACATCGGTCGATAGGCCGACGACCCCGACGACGTCGCCGTCCTCGTCCCGGAGTGGCTGATACCACGACCGAAACACGGTATCGCCGACCTCGACGACCTCCTCGACGAGTTCGCCGTCGAACGCGCGCTCGCAATGCTCGATGATTTCGGGGAAGTCTCCGAACACCTCGTGCACCGATCGTCCGACGACTTCGCCGGGTTCGAGCCCGATCGTTTCGAGCGCTTTCCCCCGTGATCGCGTGAACCGTCCCTCTTCGTCGAGCGTATAGAGCACGAGAGGTAAACTGTCGAGGATCGTTCGCACTACCTGATCCGTCTCGATCAACTCCCGCTCGGCGCGATATTCCTCGACGGCGTTGTCGATGCGATTGGCCAGCACCGTGTACTGGTCGGTGCCCGTCCCTTTGTTCAGATACTCGGTGACGCCGGCGGAGATGGCCTCGCTCGCGATCTCCTCGCTGCCTCGCCCGGTGAAAAGGATAAACGGGAGATCGGGATACTCCTCGCGGACGGCTTCGAGAAAGTCCAGGCCATCCATCCCTGGCATGTCGTAGTCGCTGACGATACAGTCGACATCCTCCCTGGCGAGACGGTCGAGACCTTCGGTAGCGCTCGTTGCCGTACAGACGTCGAACGCCTCGCGCTCGCGTTCGAGATGCATCGCCGCAAGGTCGGCGAAGTCCGGCTCGCTATCGGCGTGGAGCACGCGAACCGACTCGTGGTGAGCTACGCTCATTGACAGTTGCTTTCCCGTGGTCGCTGCCTGGGACCTCCTTCGTTCTCACTTGCTCGGGCGACAGTGCTGAGTAGAGCGATCGTCATCGTTTGCACTATATTGTACTGTTACTATTGATATATCTATGGCGGATTTTATACGGCGCTCCGAACCGATATGACCGTCGAGTTGGCCGCGACCTTCCCGATGCCGGCCGTTGGCGTTGTACGTTAGCCGACCGATCAGGCGATCGTCGCGCTCAGGTACAGCGAGATCACGATCACGAACCAGACGCCGTCTACCAGGTGCCAATACATCGAGACGGTCACGACGGAGGTATCGCGCTCGGGAGCGTACTGGCCGACCCGGCCCCGAGCGAAGACGATCCCCAGGAGAACGACGCCGAAAGCGACGTGCAAGCCGTGTAGCGCGGTGAGCCCGAAGAAGGCGCTGCCGAAGATCCCGCTCGTCGCCGAAAAGCCCTCGACGAGGATCAACTCGTAGTACTCGTAGATCTGGCCGGCGACGAACAGCGCTCCGAGGAGGATCGTCGCGCCGAGCCACCGGGAGAAACGCTCCCGATTCCCGTTCGTGAGGCCGACGTGGGCAATATGAAGGGTGATCGAACTCACACCCAGTAAGAGCGTGTTGATCGGGAGCACCCAGCTCAGCAGTTCGGGGAGTTCGGTGGGCGGCCACGCGCCCGCCCTGATGAAGGCGTAGTAGACGAATCCAGCACTAAAGGTCGCGATGTCCGAGACGAGGAACAACACCATTGCGAACTCCATCGACCGCGAGCCGTGCTCCTGGGTCTCGCGGGACCAGTAATCGGCGACGAAGCCGTGATAGAGCCAGCCAAAGGCTCCGGCGAGCAGGCCAACCACCCCGCCGACGATCACGATCGGCCCCAGGAAGGCCGGTGCGATCGCGTTTGGACCGCGGCTGACCAGGAAGATGCCCACTCCTACGTATAGGATCGCCGCCCCGCCCGCGGCGACGACGGGCCACCAGCTCGCCTCGTCCAACGGTCGCGGGAAGTCCTCGCCCGCCGGGAGCCCGTACCCGCCGCCGTCCTCGATCACCGTCTCGCCCGAGTCGCCCATACAGTGAGGTACACGTCGGCGTATAAAAAATGCGTCCGGCGGAAGCATGACCTCTCGATCGTGTCGCCTTCGAACCCGTCGGTGGCCGGAAAGTGCAGGACGGATACCTAACCGTCTCCGCCACGAACCGAACGCGTATGGATGACTCCACGACGCAAGCGAACGGTTCGATCGCGCTCGTGACCGGTTCGACCGAGGGCATTGGCCGGGAGACCGCGCTCGGGCTCGCACGCGAAGGCGCGACCGTGCTAGTACACGGTCGCGACCGCGAGAAGGGGAAAGCCGTCGTCGATCGGATCGAACGCGAGACCGACGGCTCTGCGGTACTGTTGCTCGCTGATTTCGGCGACCGGGAGGCGATCCGGGACTTCGCAAAAGCAATCCGCGACCGGTACGACCGCCTCGACGTCCTGATCCACAACGCGGGCGCGACCTTCGAACAGTACGGCGAGACCGATGCCGGCATCGAGCGTACCTTCGCGATCAACCACCTCGCGCCATTCGAACTCACCCACCACCTGTTTTCGTTGCTCGAAGCGAGCGATCACGCCCGGGTGATCACGACCTCCTCGGGCGTCCACCGACGGGCGACGATCGATGTCGACGACTTCGGGACGGAGGGAAACGAGGAGTACAACGGGTTGGAGGCGTACGGCCGCTCGAAGCTGGCGAACGTGCTCTTCACTTACGAACTTTCTCGCCGGTGTGATCCGGCGTCGATCACGGCGAACGCGTTCGGGCCGGGCTTCGTGCCGGGGACCCAGCTCAGCCGCGGGGCCTTCCGGCGGTTTCGGCTAGCGACGGGCGCGATCGGCTACCTGCCCGATGCTCTGCTGGGAGCGCTCCCCGGTCCGATAGGGACGATCAAGGGCGGCGCACGAACGCCGATCTACCTGGCGAGCGACCGCGACGTCGAGTACGTCTCGGGACAGTACTTCGAGGACCGGGAGCCAGTACTGTCCGCACCGCAGTCGTACGACCCGCATCTCGGGCGAGAACTCTGGGAAGTAAGCGCCGATATGCTCGATCTCTCGGCGACCGATCCGTCGATCGAACGCGGGGAGCAACGGGACGGTTCGTCGGGACTGTTCGACCGGGCAACCGCACGAGTGTTGCGACGACGGGCCTGATGACCGTACCGGACGCTATACCGTACACCCGATTACGGTGTCGTCCGCCCGTCGGGCGTGAGGGCTCAATCCGACCAGGCGATTCGGAAGACCTCGACGTCGAGTTCCTTCGTCTCCTCGCCGTGGAAGTCGAACTGCCGGGGAAGGGAGATCTCGGCGCGAAAGCCCTGTGTGACCTCTCCGCCGCCGTCCGCGACGAACGCCTCGACGAACTCGCGGCTCCCGCGGTTGTGCACCGAATAGGAGACGTCCGCGACCCGTGACGTCGTTTCGAGAAACGCCCTGTCGGCGTGTTCATTAGTGTTCTGTGCGCCGAAGGGCGGGTTCATTACGACCGTCACCGACCGATCCGTCATCGATCGACCTACCGCCGATCGATCCGTCGTGGGCTGACCCGCCGTGGACCGATCCGCTGTAGGCTGGCGTTCGTCGCTCGCGTCGCCACCGCGGTCGTCGTCGGTCCGCGCATCGAGCGGTGGGCGGGCCACGTCCCCACGGACCCAGGAGATCGGCGTCGTCGTTCCGACTCGACGCCTGTTCTCCCGAGCGATCCGGAGCGCTCCGCCGTCGAGATCGATGCCCACGACCTCGGCCGGCCCCCGGAGGGCGGCCCCGAGCGCGAGCATGCCGGTGCCGGTCCCGAGATCGATCACCGTTCGGTCTTCGACATCTCCCAATAGATCGGCGACGTGGATCAGGTGGGCGGCGAGTTCCGGCGGCGTCGGGTACTGTTCGAGGCCCGCCTGCGGACTCTCGAACCCGGCGACGACGGCGAGTTGCTGTGCCAGGGCAGTCTTTTTCATACCCCAGGTTCGGGCGAGGACCAGCAAGGGACTTGCCCTCCAATTGCTTCGACCGACGGTGACACTAATCGCTCGGGAGACGACGCGATCGAAAGCCGAACCGATGGGTCCCTCAGTCGGCTGCGCTCTCGGTTCGGTCCCTCAGTTCCGTCCGTCGGATCTTTCCGGTCACGGTTTTGGGCAGTTCGTCGACGAACTCGACCTCCCGGGGGTACTCGTGGGCCGCGAGTTCCTCGCGAACGTGGGTCTTGATCTCCTCGGCGAGGTCCGCAGAGCCCTCGTAGCCGCCGCTCAGCACGACATAGGCCTTGACGATATTGCCCCGCTGGTCGTCGGGTTTGGGCACGACGGCGGCTTCGGCCACTGCGGGGTGTTCGCCGAGGGAGGACTCGACCTCGAAGGGCCCGATCCGATAGCCCGACGAAAGGATCACGTCGTCCGCCCGCCCCTCGAACCAGAAATAGCCGTCCGAATCGAGATGGCCGAGATCACCCGATAGGTACCAGTCGTTGACGAAGCTATCGGCGGTCTTCTCGGGCTGTTCCCAGTAGCCTGCGAAGAAACACGGGTAGTCGCCGCGCTGGGCGATCTCGCCGGTTTCGCCCGCTTGTAGGGGTTCGCCGGTCTCGGGATCGACGACCGTCGCCTCGATGCCCGGAAGGGGTTTGCCCATGCTACCTGGCCGCACGGCCATCGACGGGTAGTTGTTGATGATCATGTTGCCAGTCTCGGTCTGCCCGTAGGTATCGAGGATCGTCACGCCCAGCGCGTCTTCACCCCACTCGACCACGCCCGCGGAGAGGGGTTCGCCGATAGAGAGGGCGTGGCGCAGATCGAGGTCGACCTCCTTTAGAACCGATTCGTGTTCGCGAAGCATTCGGTAGGCGGTCGGCACCGAAAACAGTACCGTGATCGGGAACTCATCGAGCAGGCCCGCCCACGCCTCGGGGTCGAACTCTCCCTCGTAGGTAAACTGACTTATCCCCCAGAACCAGGCTCCCAGCGCGTTGATCGGCCCGGTGAGCCAGCCCAGGTCGGCGGTCGACCAGTAGAGATCGTCCTCGGCGAGGTCGACCGCGTAGCGTTGAGTGGCCGCGACGCCGGCGACCCAGCGGTGCTTGTGGAGTATGCCTTTCGCGAGTCCGGTGGTCCCCGAGGTGTAATACAACAGTGCGTCGTCCTCGCCGCTCGTCCGGGCGGTCTCGTATTCGTCGCTCGCCGCCGCCATCGCCTCGTCGTAATCGATATCCCCCGATCGGTCGCGTCCCGTTTCGCCGCCGGTGCTGTCGTCTCCACCGCCGCCGTCGCCACCACCGCGATCGACGACGATCACCGTCTCGACTGTCGGGGCGTCTTCGAGGGCCCGGGAAACGGTGTCCCGATTGTCGGCAGTCGTGAGGATCGCTCTCGCGTCGCAGTCGGCGAGGCGATAGGAGATCCCGTCGGGACCGAAGCGCTCGTTGATCCCGCCGAAGACCGCGCCGTGCTTGAGCGTCCCGACGAGTGCAACGTAGTGTGCCGGAACCCGTGGCATATAGGTGAACACGCGATCGCCGCGCTCGATGTCGTGCTCTTCGAGAAGGCTCGCAAAGCGGTTCGATCGCTCGGCGAGGTCGGCGAAGGTCATCGCTTCGTGCTCTCCGCCTCGCAGGTCGCTTTGCTTTCCGCTCGGCTCGTTCGAGACGCTTTGCGCCTCGCTCCCCGCATACTGAAGCGCTATCTTCCCGGGCGTCGCCTCGGCGTGGCGGTCACAGACTTCGTGACCGATGTTCATCTCCTCGGGAGCATTCCAGTCGGCTTCGGCGTAGATGTCGTCCCAGCTGAAGTCCGTTCTCGCCTGCTCGTAGTCCGTCAGGTTGTGTGTCGCCATCGTAGAACGAGTTACCAGGGAATCGTTATCAATCGTGTTGGTTCTTCGGTGACATGTCGATCGCCGACTCACCGACGGAGCCGAAATCGCGGCCATCGACGCCGCCGCGGTCTCGGACGCCGTCGTGTCGGGCGGACGGCGGATCGTTGCGCTCGATTCCCCGCCGCCGGTTTCGGCTCGAAACCGGAACGGAACGTAGCGGGTCGCGGCGATTATCCGTCTCAGGCTCACAGGAACAGCAAGTGAACCCGTCCGCTCGCCGTCTCGGGTTGTTCGTCGTCGCCGCGACCCTGCTCGGAGGCACGTTCGTCGCCGCGCGGGCCGGATTGCCGTACTTCCCGCCGCTTCTGTACGTCGCGTTGCGCTTCGATCTCGCCGCCGTCGTCCTCCTCTCGTACGTCGCGCTCACGCGCGAGGACTGGCGACCCCGAACTCGGCGGGACGTCGCCGGCGTTCTCGTCACGGGTATCCCGGCGCTCGGATTGAGTAATGCTCTTTTGTTCACCGGCCAGCAGTTCACGACGAGCGCCATCGCCTCGGTGATCTTCAGCCTCGCGCCCGTCCTGACGCCGGTCTTTGCCTTCTTCGTCCTCGCCGACGAGCGGATCTCGACGCGCGGGGCGCTCGGCCTCCTGCTCGGGCTGTGTGGCGTGGTGATCGTGATCGACGTCGATCCAGGGACACTGTTCACCGGCGACCCCACCGGCCAACTGATCCTGCTGTGCGGGGCGGCGAGCGCCGCGCTGGGAAGCGTCCTCATCCAGCGCGTCGATGCGTCGCTGTCGAGCACCGTCGAAACCGCCTGGGGACTGCCCTTCGGCGCGGCGACCCTCCACGTCGCGAGCGTCGCCTTCGGGGAATCGTTCGCCGCCGTCGAGTGGACGGGAACGGCGATCGTTTCGCTCGTCTACGTCGCCGTCTTCTCGGGCGCGCTCGCGTACACCGCCTATTTCGCGTTGCTCGCGGAAACCGGCCCGATCCAGGCGAACCTGATCAACTACGCGATCCCGATCGTCGCGACCCTCGCCGGATGGGTGCTCCTCGGCGAAGGAATCTCCACGACGACTGTCCTCGGCTTCCTCGTCATCTTCGCCGGGTTCGTCCTGCTCAAGTACCGCGTCCTGCGCGAGCGGTTCGGCCTGCCCGCCGAAGGCGGGTAGAGCGACGACTGTCATCTCGGTGCGCTCACCGTCGGCGATCCGTACGCGAGGTGAGGTATCGCTCGCGGTGTCCCCGTTCCGACCGTCGCCGCTCAGAGACGGATCAGCGGTTGTCCCGCGAGCGCTGCGAGAAAGAGTACGAGCGCTACACCACCGTAGCCGACCGCGAACGCCCACACCAGCGCGACCGAACGGGAGATCCGTTGTCGTTCGGCGAGCGAAGCGACCACGAAGCCGACCAGCGGGATCACCTGTAGTCCGTGCAAGCCGACGAAGTGTGCGACCCGCAGGTCCCCGGCTCGAGTGCTCCAGTTCACGAACGGGAGCCCCGGCCCGCCGTCCGGCACGCCGACGGCGTGGCCGAAGTTGCCGATCATCGCGAACCCTTCGAGGCTCGCGAACACGAATACGGCGAAGCCGAGGCGGATCCCCCAGCAGTAGGCCGGTGCCAGCGACGGTTCGGTCCGCCAGAACCGGACGAGGAGGTACGCGACGAGCGCCGTGTTGAGCAGGATCGCCGCGAGCATGACCCCGGCGAGCGCCATATCGAAAAGCGTAGAATCGTTGAAGTGTGACTCGACGGCCCGCGCTCCCTGGAAGGAGATAATCGCGATCTCGACGAGCATCGCGGTGCCGATACCCCACGTGATCCGCCGCTCGATCCGTTCATTGAGGCGGAGATAGCCGACGACCCAACCGACGGTCGCGGTGTAGATCGCGATCGAGAGCGCGAACTTCATCGGCTTGAACCAGGGATTCAACCCCAGGACCGAGCGCCCGTCGAACGGCGCGATCGCGGCCATGCCTACGAACAGGCTCAGATTGATCGCGGCGACCGCGAACAGGAAGCCGTTGCGGTCTCGAAGTTCCCTGACGGCTTCGGGAACGCTCGCATAGCCCGTGGCGGAGACAACGCTCACGATAGTCGCTTTCGTTTTAGCACGGGTGATCACCCGCTCGACGTTCGTCCGTCCTGAACCCTCTCGTCACCGCTGTGTCTCCGGACTACTTCGATCGATGGACGCGTTCGCGCTCGTAGCCGACTCCGTTTCGAGTAGCACCTCTACTCGTGTCTCGAACTCCCGTTCGTCGATGTGGCCCCGAACATAGCGGTCCCGCAACACCGAGAGTGCGCTCCCGTCCGAGTCGGTTCGGATGATCCTCCTTGTCCTGTTCTCCCCGCGCGGTTCCCATCGTCGGACGAACTCCAACGACAGCGGAAGCAATCCACCGAATCCGATCGGAAAGGCGATCCAGAACCAGGGATTGCCGAGCGCGAGCGCTCCGAACGCGACTCCCATTACGACTAACATGACGACGCCTGTGGTGAGCGTTTCCAGCGGGGAGTTCTCCCGACTCCCGTCACGGCCGTCGACAGTCAGGTTCGATCCGCTGTGTGGGGTACACATGAGCTTCTCTACTCCAAGGGATGTATCGGGACAAGTTAAATGTGTTGAGTAAGTACTTAGTCAGATCGTATCAGCGAAGTAGAGGAAGGCGAACGGCTAAACCGCCTGAGCGTCCACTCACGCACATGAGCGACGCGGTCCCGGACGTAGCGCGCGCGGAAATCGTCGGTGCGGTCAGACGCGCATTGGCGAAACACGGCTACGCCAGGCTCACGACGAAGAAGGTCGCCGCCGAATCCGAGAAGAGCGAGGCCTTCTTCTTCTATCACTACGATACCAAAGACGACCTCGTGGTGGCGTTTCTCGACTGGGCTACGGAGCGTTCAGCCGAACGTCTCGCCGCGATCGACTCCGACGACCCCGTTACCCGCCTGTTCGTCGCCTGTGACGTTCTCGTGGGCGACTACGAGGACGAAGACGACCGTGGCATCAACGTCGCGATGATGGAACTGCTCTCGCACGCGCCGCACGACGAGGCGTTTCACGACCGACTTTCGGCGTACAAGCGCTCGGTGATCGATGAACTCGCCGCAATCGTCTCCCTCGGAATCGAATCGGGCGCGTTCCGCGATGTCGACCCGGAGGCGACGGCGGCGTATCTCCTCATGACCGCCGACGGCACCACCGGCGCGGTGATGGCGCTCGGCATGACCGACGTAGGCGAGAAGGTTCGTGAACGGCTGTTCGACTACCTCACCTCAACGGTGCTCGCAGACGGCGTCTCGCCGCCCGCGGCGTTCGCGTGATCGTCCGGAGCGTTCGGAGTGACCCGATCGGGCCTTGTCTCTCGATTTCGAACGGACGAGCACGGACCGAGCCGGAACCCTACCGACCGTATCGGGTTCGAACCGCGGCTTACGAAACGTTCGACTCACGCAGAACACAAAAGTCCGTCCCCGATGAACTCACCGGCGACTGCTACCGAAAGTCCGCTCCATCTCGACGACGCGCCCCTTGGTACCCGGAGCGAACTCGTGGGTGTGCTCGGCGACGCGCTCGTATCCGTGAGACAAATAAAAGCAAAGAGCCGGAAGTGACGCCCACAGTCCAAGCGTTTCGACGTCCCGTTCGCGCGCCGCCGCCTCCAGCTCGGCGAGCAGAGCCGAGCCGACTCCCTGGCGGGCCACGGCCGGATGCACGTAGACCGCGACGACCTCGGCGTCGACTTCCGAAACGAGGTGCGCGCCGGATTCGAACGCGAGCCACCCGAATCCGACGATTGTCTCCCGTTCGGCGACGATGAAGTACGTGTCCTCGGCGTCGATCGGGTATTCTTCGGGGTCGCGGTCGTGTGCCCAGGCGGCCACCTGCTCCGCGCCATAGGCGCTCGACCCCAACCCCTCGATGGACGCGAGGTGGACGTCACGAATGGCGAGCGCGTCGGCGGGTGTCGCTTCGCGAACCTCGACGTTCATACGAGCAACTTCGACCGGACGATCGTCCGTTCTTCGATCGAGCGGATGCGGCTGTCGAACCCTCGGCTATCGAGCCGAGAGACGAACTCCCCTCTCGATCCGGTTTTACCGATCCTCTTTCCTCGAATACGGTGCGTCGGTTCGGAAACCTTGAAGTGTAAGTTATCGAACAGGCAACAGAGTGGCTACCATACATACTTATGCCGAGCGGGTCTGTCCGCTGGGTATGCGCGAGGTGTTCACGATGTGGCGCGACACGCGGATGATTTTGCTCGTCGCGGTGGTCGCGGCCGTCTACGCGGCGATTTTGCTCCCGTTCAAGGTGTTTACTATCCTGCCGGGACTCACGAGCGTTCGGCCCGCGAACGCCTTTCCGGTCGTGTTCGGCCTGATGTTCGGGCCGGCGGCCGCGTGGGGGTCGGCGATCGGGAACCTGATCGCCGACATCTTCGGCGGGACCTTCGGTCCCGGGAGCCTCGGCGGCTTCGTCGGGAACTTCTTCTTCGGGTTCGTCGGCTACAAGCTCTGGGGCAACCTCGGCCCGCTATCGAGCGGTGAGGAGCCGAACATGCGATCGATCCGCCAGGTCGTCGAGTACGTCCTCATCGCGGTCGCGTCCTCGGCGATGTGTGCGGTCATCATCGCGTGGGTGGCCGACCTCCTGGGACTCGTACCGTTCTCGGTGCTCGCGCCGATCATCATGGTGAACAACACGCTGGCCGCTGCGGTTCTCGGGCCGCCGTTGCTCTATCTGACCTACCCGCGGATCAAGGACATCGGCTTTCTCTATCCCGAACTGCTCGCCGACGAGGAACTCTCGGCGGCCGGTGCCTCCCGGCGGTACGTCGCCGCGTATGGCTTGCTCGTCGTCTCGCTCGTCTGGCTCGGCGTCGGCCTCCTCGTCGGAACCGGCGCGGCACCCGGGACCCTCACCGTGGGTCTCGTCGGTCTCGTCGGGTTCGTCTTAGTGCTCGCGTTCGCTATCATCGGAGCCGAGCGGCTCTCGGCGATCCTCGAACGGGCGGGGGCCAGGCCGGCGGGTCGAAACCGATAAGCCGACTCGACGAATGCCGTTCACCCGATGGGCGGCAATCAGGGGATGGACGAAAGCGAAAGCGACGGCGACGACGACGAAACGTCGGTGGCGGAGGCCGTCGCCGCCCGGCTCCGCGAGGTGGTCTTTTCGTACGATCCGTACGACGAACTCCCGGCGGCCGAAGACCTCGACGGGGAGGCGACCGCATCTCGATCGACCGACCCCGACGAGCGCGGCGGGCCGGTGCTCCGGGGCGTGGAGCTAACGATCCCGGAGGGTGGCTTTACGGTCGTGATGGGCGCGAGCGGCGGCGGGAAGTCGACCCTGTTGCGCACCTTCAACGCCGTTATCCCGGATTTCATCAGGGGATCGTTCGACGGCGAAATCGAAGTCCTGGGCCGGGACGCAGCGGCCTCGCGCGTGAGCGAGATGGCGGAAGTCGTCGGGATGGTCTTTCAGGACTACGAGACCCAGCTCTTTCGAACCAGCGTGCCAGCCGAGGTCGCCTTCGGCCCCGAGAACCTGGCCGTCCCGCCCGCCGAGATCGACGAGCGGATCGACCGTACGCTCGGGCTCGTCGGATTGGAGGACCTGGATCGCGCTTCCGAACCCGCCGGGCTCTCCGGCGGGCAGAAACAACGCCTCGTTCTCGCGAGCGTCCTCGCGATGTATCCCGACCTGCTCGTCCTCGACGAACCGACGAGCGACCTCGACCCGCGGGGCACCCACGAACTCGTCGACGTCATGCGTGCCGTCGCGGCCGATGGCGAGGCGACGAACGACGGCACGTCGGGCAAGCGGGCTTCGGGCGCGCCGGAGTGGGCACCCGATTCGGCGGTGATGGTCACGCACAAGGTCGAAGAGGCGCTGCTCGCCGACCGCGCCGTGCTCCTCCGGGACGGACGGGTCTTCCGTGAGGGGCCGGTTCGAGCGGTCTTCACCGACGTCGACTCCCTCGAAGACTCGCGGGTAGCGGTGCCGCCGCTGGTCGCGGCCTTCGATCGCCTCGGCTGGCCGGCCGACGACCTTCCACTACTGCCCGCCGAGGCCGCCCATCGAGTGCACGAGAGCGCCCTCGAATGGACGCCGCCCGCTCGACGGAACGAGGCCTTCAGGGACTCGGGTAACGGAACCGGAACAACCGAGTCGACTGGCGCGACCGGAGAACTCGGAGAGCCCGATGGCCCCGGTGCGCCCGCCGGCACCGGTCGCGAGCTCGGCGAGACCGTCTTCGAGTTAGAGGGCGTCGGCTTCGAGTACCAGACCGACCGGGGGCCGATCCGGGCGGTCGACGGCGTCGATCTGACGATCCGCGAGGGCGAGACGGTCGGGATCGTCGGGGGAAACGGGAGCGGGAAGACCACGCTCGCGAAACACCTCAATGGGCTTCACGAGCCGGACGCGGGATCGGTCGCGTGGCACGGCCGCCCGGTCTCGGGCCTCTCGATGGCCGAAATCGGCCGCGGCGTCGGTTACGTCTTCCAGAACCCCGATCACCAGCTGTTCGCCGAAACCGTCCGCGAGGAGGTCGCCTTCGGACCCGAGAACTTCGGGCTCTCGGGCGAGGACCTCGACCGGCGCGTCCGCGAAGCCATCGAGACCGTCGAGATCGACGACCTCGTCGACCGCGATCCGTTCACGCTCTCGAAGGGCCAGCGCCAGCGCGTCGCGCTCGCCGGCGTGCTTGCGACCGATCCCGAGACCATCGTCTTCGACGAGCCGACGACGGGTCTCGACGCCGCCCAACAGGAGCAGTTCCTCGATCTCATCGCCCGGCTCAATCGCGATGAGCGACTGACGGTCGTGATGGTCACCCACGACATGGAAACGATCGCTCGGTACGCGCCCCGGACGGTCGTCCTGGAGAACGGGCGGAAGGCCTACGACGGGCCGACGCGCGACCTCTTCGCCGATCCGGGTCGACTCGACGCGTACGGCCTCCGGGCACCCCACGTCGTCGAGACCGCGAACGAACTGACCGACGACTCCGAAGACGAGGGGTTGCCCGCGCTCTCGGTCGAGGAGCTGGTTACGGGTCTCGGCGGGCCCGGCGCGTACGGAGGAGATCGAGACGAGCGATCCGTCGAACCGGCGTCGAAGGGTGAGGACGCATGAGCACGCGATCGCTGTACGTCAGTGCCGACACGCCGGTACACCGGCTCACCGCCCGCTCGAAGATCGGCCTTGCGACGGCGCTGTCGATCGCGGCGTTCGTCTTCACGACGCCGATCGCCGTGGGGATCGTCCTCGCCGTCGCGTTCGGCGCGCTCGCGTGGGCCGGCGGACTTCGCAATCTCCGTCGCGTGTGGTTCATCGTCGTCGCGCTGTTCGTCGTCGGCTTCGTCGTCTGGCCGGCCTTTACCCCGGCGCGCGGGCCAACGGTGCTCGCCACGCCGCTCGGCTCGCTGTCGAGCTACGAACTGCGCTTCGCGCTCGGGCGTAGCTTCCGCATCGTTTCGTTCATTATCATCGGGCTCGCGTTCGTTTCCGCTACCTCGAACGAGGGGATCGTCCGCGGACTGCGCTCGATCGGATTACCCTACGCCTTCTGTTTCGCCGTCGGCACTGCTCTACGATTGTTCCCGACGTTTCTGAGCGCGGCCGATACGGTTCGCCAGGCCCAGGAAGCCCGCGGACTCGATCTCTCGGCCGGGAACCCGATCGAGCGCGTCCGGGGGTACGTGCCCTTGCTTGTGCCGGTGTTCGTCAACGCCGTTCGCCAAGTGAACGATCAGTCGATGGCGCTCGAAGCCCGCGGGTTCGATACCCGCGGCGAGCGGACGTTTCACGGAAAGCGACCCCTCGCCGGACGGGACTGGATCGCGCTCGCGCTCGCTACCCTGATCGTCGTCGGGACGCTGGTGGGTCGCTACGGGTTCGGGGTCGGAGCGCTGTGAGGGAACGATAGCCATCGTCCGTTCCGAACAGGGATCGGGAGGTCGGTCCGTTCGTTGGCGACGTCGGTCCGCACGGAGCCGTCGAGTACGAGCACCAACGACGGCCTCTTCTCCGATCATCGACGGCGACGTCGGCTGCTTCGTACTTCTATCGGCGTGTGGAACCGATAAGCGGTGCGGGACGACGGGAGACCGTATCGGTGTCGAGGTCGTTTTCCGAGGAGCGATCGTCCTCGGTGTTCACGAGCGCGGCGTCGGTTCGTCCGAGCTACGCCGGACGATGCAAGACCTGCCCACCCGCAGAGGCATGGACGGAAGACGAAGCGAGAAGCGAAAAGCGAATACGGGACGAGCGCGCGCGAGGGCGAGGGTTCAGTAGTTCTCGTAGACGGTCTTGGTAATGGTAAAGAAGTCGATGCCGGCGTCGCCCTGTTCGCGGTAGGTCTCGCTCGAGGAGGCGTTCATCCCGCCGAAGGGAACGTGTAGGTCCAGTCCAGTGGTAGCTTCGTTGACCTTGATGACGCCGAAATCGGCCTCGTCGATGAAGCGATTGGCCTCGGTGTGGTCGTGCGTGCAGATCCCCGCCGACAGGCCGAACTCGACGTCGTTGGTCACCTCGATCGCCTCGTCGAAGTCGCTCACCGAAATGACGCCAACGAACGGGCCGAAGACCTCCTCCTGGGCGATACGCATGTCCGATTCGACGCCCGAAAAGACGGCCGGGTCGACGAAATGACCGTTATCGTAGGGTTCACCGTCGAGTTCAGTACCTCCAGTTTCGAGGGTCGCGCCCTCGTTCCGGCCGATCTCGACGTATTCGAGCGTGCCCTCCAACTCGTCGCGCGACGCCTGGGGACCCATCTCGTGACCCTCTAACCCGGGGCCGACGTCGACGTCCTCGGCGTACGCCACCAACTTCTCGGTGAATTCCTCGGCGACCGACTCGTGGACGATCGCTCGGTCCGTCGAGGTACACGCCTGGCCGGTGACGCCGAACGCACCACCGGCTACTGTCTCGACCGCCTCCTCTACGTCGGCGCTTGGCATCACTACCGAGAGGTTCTTCGAACCGAGTTCGGTCTGGATACGCTTGCCGCCGTCGGTAGCCTGGTCGTACACGGTCTCTCCGACGCTCCGGCTCCCGGTAAACGAGACGCAATCGACGGCGTCGTTCGTGACGACCTCGGTGCCGACCTCGCTACCGGGCCCGGTGACGAAGTTCGCGACCCCTGCCGGAATTCCGGCGTCGTCGAGACATTCGAAGATGATCCTGGCGGTACCCGGCGCGATCCCTGCCGGCTTGAGTACGATCGAGTTGCCGCTCGCGAGCGCCGGCGCGGCCTTCCAGGCGGGGATCGCGATGGGGTAGTTCCAGGGCGCGACGAGGCCAGCGACGCCCATCGGCTCGCGAACGGTGTAGAGGTTCGCGTCCGTGGCGCTGGCCTGCTTGCTCTCGCCGCCGATGTCGCGGGCCTTCTCGGCGTAGTAGTAGAAAACGTTCACCGCACGACCCACCTCGCCGCTCGCCTCGGGGCGGGCTTTTCCCTCCTCGCGGATCATCAGTTCGGTAGCTTCCTCGGACCGGTCGTCGAGCCGGCGGGCGGCCCCGCGCAAAATCGCGCTGCGTTCGGTGCCGGGCGTGTTCGCCCATTCGTCGGCGGCGGCCGCGGCGGCTTCGATCGCGCCCGCGGCGTCGTCGGCGCTCGATCGCTGGTAGTTGCCCGTCACGTCGTCGGTGTTCGCCGGGTTGTACACCTCGACGGTCTCGCCGGTCGCCGATTCGCGCCACTCGCCGTCCACGTAGTTCGAATACGTCTCTGCCATAGCGTCGCGCCGTACTCACCCCGGTCATACCGTTCTTTCGCTTTCGGCATAAAGGGGACTCTCCAAGTGCGGAATCTCCGACCGACGCTACGCGGCGACGAGATCGGTCGAGCGCTCCGTCATCGGTTAGTAGGTGTTCTACGGCCCCTCGCGAACGGGACGGATCGGCCGACTGAGTTCGAGTTCAGACGTCCGTTCTGCTCGTCCGCTCGCCCTCGTCGCCGTCTTCGGAATCCACGTCGGATGCCTTTACGATGGTCGGGTTGATCGGTGCTCCAGTCGACATCTCGGCGTACAGCGGCGCGGCCGTAAAGAGGAAGTCGTAGATTCCGTCCGCCGCACACTGTGCGCCCAGTTCCTCGAGCCAGAGGATCTCGCTGATATAAACCCCGAGATCACGTAGGAACGCCCCGTGTAACGGGTTCGTGATCAACACGTCCTCGCCGTTCTGTTCGACTACCTGGTTCAACTTCTCCAGCGCGATGTTGTCCGCACCGATGAAGGGAATCTCCATGTCGTCGACCCACCTCACGAGCTCCTCGCTGAAGCAGATCCCCGGCTCGACGAGCGGATTCCACGGGGCGTCCTGCTCTTCGGGCGGTTCGTACGCTCGAGGAATCGACCCCGTGCGGATGAGGAGGATATCCCGTTCTTCGATCTCGACGCCCTGCTCCTCGGCGGTTTCGTGCATGTCCTCGAGGGAGATACACGTCTCCGGGGCGAGACGGTCGTCGTAGATATCCTCCTCGTTGCCGCCCATTGCCCGCCCGACGTCGAGCAACACTCCGCGACCCATGACGCCCTGTTCAGCCGGACCCGAGATGTCCGCCTTCCCGAGCCCGAAGGTCTCCTCGACCGGCTCGTCGCTCTCACAGCCGATGATCGGGACGCCACCCAGCCCGTCGAACGTCGGCATCTCCGTCTCGGCGTACTCGCGCTCGGTGTGGGTCGTGCTCGCATCGAACCCGTTGTACAGGTGGTCGCCGTACCAGGGGTGTGCAAGCGCGTCCAGATGCGTCGTACCCTGGAGGAACAGGGTCGTGACGAACTTGTCGTCGGCGAACTTCATCCCGCCGGTCGCCGGTTCGACGTTCGTCGCGTCCGCGACGTTATCGCGCCGTCCGACGACCCGGCCGGGAAAGAGCGGGTCCTGGATTTCGCCGTCAGGGTTCTCGAAGCCCGTCATCGGGACCTGGAGGGTAAAGCCCGCGACGTTTTCGCGTCCCTTCCGCATCGCTGCGTGCATCCCGTCGTACATCTGTTCGCTCCCGAGGTAGTTGAGCGCGCCGAGTTCGTCGTCGTCGCCCCACTTCCCCCAGTTGTCCGGCAGGTCCTCGAGGAGTTCTTCGATATCCCCCTCGGGAACGTCCGGTTGGGCGGCTGCGATCGCTTCGGGACTCATCCCGGCCGCTACTAGTGCGGCGACGGCGCTCGATCCCCGGAGGAAGCTTCGTCTGTCGTATCCGGCTAACGCTTTGTCGATGCCGTCGGCGTCGGAGTCATCGATGCCGTCGGTATCGCCGATACCGTCGACATACCTGGTGGCATCGGTGCTGTCGGGGTGTTCGGTATCGTTGCTATCGATGTCACTGCTGTCGGCGTCGTCCACGTTCGGTCTTCGGTCCATGGTTGGGTCTCCGTTCTTCGACGAGTGGTGGCCGTCACCACTCAGCACACAGACCAGTACGGGCATCTTAGCCGCTTCGAAAGCGTTAGTAATCGTAAGTTATCGGACATACGATCGGTCGCAGACGACGCTAGGGTCGTATAGGCGAGCGGAGTTCGGGAGCAGGTGCCGGTTCGAGAGGGGCGAACTCGGGACCGGATACCGGTCGTATGAACGAGCGTTGGGGCTCGAAAGCGCGGTCGCGATCCAGCGATCGACACTGTGTCCGTGTTGTCGACGCACGGATTGATGAGACGGCGTGTCGAAGCCGGTGGGCGCGACACAGTCCTTCGACGAGCTCGAACTCGTGGTCGTTCGGGTCGAAACGGACGGGGGAACGGGGGGCCTCGGGTTCACCTACACGATCGGCGAGGGCGGCGACGCGATCCGGGCGTTCGTCGAAGAGGTCCTCGCGCCGGGTCTCGACGGCGAGTCGGCGGCCCCACGTGCGGCACGCGATCGCCTACGGGCGGCGACCACGTTCGTCGGCCGCGAGGGGATCTCCGAACTCGCGATCTCGGCCGTCGACATCGCGCTCTGGGACGCGCTCGGACGACGGGTCGGCGCGCCCCTGTTCGAACTGTTGGGTGGCACGCGACGAACGATACCGGCTTACCTGACCGACGGCGGGTGGCTCCAGTACGACGAGGCGACGCTCGTCTCGAACGCCGAGGACGTGGCTGAAAGAGGGTTCACCGGGATGAAGATGAAAGTCGGCCGGTCGCACGCCGAGGACGAGTCGCGGGTACGCGCCGTGCGCGACGCCCTCCCGCCGGACGTCGATCTGATGCTCGACGGCAACTGTGCGTACACCCGCCCCGAGGCGCGACGGCTCGCCGGCCGGCTAACGGACGTCCCCGTAGCCTGGCTCGAAGAACCGCTGGCGAAGGGTGATTACCACGGGCACGCCGATCTCCGCGAGCGGATCGACGTCCCGATCGCTCTCGGGGAGAACTATTACAACCAAACGCAGTTCGAGCAGGCGATGGCGGCCGGTGCGATAGACGTCGTCCAGCCCGACGTCTGTCGCGTCGGCGGGATCAGCGGTTGGGTAGCGGTCGCCGAGGCGGCGCGGGGCCGCGGTCTGCCGGTGGTTCCACACTACGTCGAGCCGTTGCACGTCCACCTCGCCAGCGCGTTCGCACACGTCCCGTACATCGAACGCCACTCGACGGTGCTCGACTCGGTGTTGGACGAACCGCTCACAGTTTACGAGGAAGCCGGGAGCTTCCGGCCGCCCGACGAACCGGGCCATGGACTTCGCTTCGAGGGACTCGACCGATACCGGAAATCGTGAGTACGAGCCGAGCGGTCGATCGCGAGGGCGGGTCGATCGACGATCACCCGAGTCCGTCGAGTCAGTCGAACGTCCCGCGGAGCCGCTCGACGTCCTCTGCGTCGTGGCCACAGACCACCAGCGCGTCGTGACGTCGTTCGAGGTCCTTGAGCCATCGGAGACTGCGCCGCCAGTGCGGTTTGCTCCAGAGCAGTTCCCCGCCGAGGGGGAGCTCGTAGTCGTAGTTGTAGTTGGCCCGGACGTACGCCTCGTCGCTCGTGAGCAACACGGTTCGTTCGTCGAGGAAAGCCAGCACCCCGAGAACGCCGGGTGTGTGGCCCGGCAGGTGCAGGAAGTCGAGATCTGTGAAAATCCGTTCGCGCTCGCGGTGGATCACTCGCCAATTCAAGTCGTGATCGAAGTCCTCCAGTACGTAGGCGTCGCTTCCATTCGAGTGAATCGTACTGTAGTAGGCGTGTTTCAGCTCTGCCTCGTGGACGAAGATCGGGACGTCGGTCCCCGCGAAGTGCTCCAATCCGCCGGCGTGATCGAGGTGCAGATGGGTCTGAAGTACGTAGTCGACGTCTTCGACTCCATAGCCGACCGCTTCGAGCGAGTCGTCGAGCGGGTACTCCTCGGCGTCGTAGTGTTCGAACGCGTCGTAGAGGTCGGCGGGCCAGTGGCCGCTCCCGGCTTCGGGATGGGAGCCGGTGTCCCAGAGGATCACCCCGTCGGGATGGTCGATCAGTAGGTTGTAGACCGGTCCGTCGCCGACGAGCAGTTCGGGCTCGGGTTCGCTGGCGGTCGCCCGCCTGTACCCTTCAATGACGCGGTTAACGTCGGTTCTGACGTGTCCGCGATCGACGACGTAGATCTCGGCTTCGACCATGCGCGAGCCTCCGACGCGACCGGCCTATACCTGTCGGCGAAGTCACCGACTCCGCCGATGCTACCGATTCCGTCGGTGTTCGCGCTCGCGAGCGATCCTTCGTGAACGAATAGAACAGGTGCGGGAACGAAAGACGCTAATGAAACGTCTCGCCGGTTTTCGCCTTCTCGATCAACAGCTTACATGGAAGCGTTTCGGCGACCTTGTTGATCGGCTCGTGGAGCGCGGCGGTCTCGATACACGTGCGGACGACCGCCTCCGCGCCGATCTCGTCGGCCTTCCCGAGCGGGCCGACCGGCCAGTTCCCGCCGAGACGTGCGCCGGTATCGACGTCTTCTGCGCTCGCGACGTCGTATTGTACCATCTTCGCCGCCTCGTTGACTGCTCGTAGAGATCGTGCAGTAGCGGACATACCTGCGTGTCGTACGACAGCGGGCGGTCGTCCTCCAGGTGATCCCCTTCACCTTCGACGCGGATCTGGATCCCGCCGGTAAAGTCGGCGAGTTCGAACGGTCCCATCGGGAACCCTTCTTTGTACTTCATCGCCGAGTCGATTGCCTCGATTTCGGCCTCCTCGTAGTAGACGAGCCATGCCGCGCTCTCGCCGTAGGGACGCATGAGCCGGTTGACGATGAACGAAGGTATGTCGCGCCGACAGCGGATCGGCGTCTTCCCGAACGAGCCGACGAGGTCCTCGCAGGTATCGGCGACCCCGTCGTCGATGTGTTCGGTCTCGATGACCTCGACGAGGTCCATGAGCATCGGTGGGTTGAACCAGTGGGTGCCGACGACCCGGCCCGGCCGGTCGGTGGCTTCGGCGAGCCGGGTGATATTGAGCCCTGAAGTGTTCGTTGCGAGGATCGCCTCCTCGGGGGCGTGGTCGTCTAGGTCGGAAAAGATGTCCTCCTTGACCGCCTGTTGTTCGACCGCGGCCTCAGTAATAAAGTCCGCCTCGCTCACGGCCTCCGGGAGGTCGGTCATCGTCTCGATCCGATCGAGCGCCGCCTCGGCGTCCGACTCACCGATCGCGCCGCGCTCGACCGACTTCCCGTAGCTCCACTCGACATGTTCGCGCGCGGCGTCGAGCTGGTCGGGATCGACGTCACAGATCATCGCCTCGTAGCCCGCGAGCGCGGCGACGGCGGCGATACCACGGCCCATCTCGCCGGCCCCGATCACGGCCGTCGTCTCGATGTCTGCCGATTGCATAAGTGCTCTCGCCCTCACTGCCGAGCGCACAGCATATAAACCCACGAACCGGGCCGGACGACCTTCGTCGGTGACGACGCCCGGACTGTGACGACGATAGCGACGTCCCCGAACTTGACCGGCCAAGGCATGAACGAAAACGCGACCGGCACCGTCAACTTACTCAATTACCCGCCAAACAACCACCGCGAGCGGTAGGGCGGGACTGAAAGGGGCCGGCGCGGTCGGTTCCCGCGGCTCGCTATGCGTGGTTCGAGACGGCGGAGCCGTCTCGTCATCACGAGAGAGCTTCGCTCTCTCGAACGACTTCGCTCTCTCACTCCGTTCGATCGTTCCAGTGCTTACATCGCCGGGGTTCGCCGACGCGGCGGGGGATTTCAAACCGGTCAGCCTGACCCGTTGTCCTATCCTATATCCCTGAGTCAACACTGCCGCAGACCCGACCGAAGAATAAAGCGTCTGTGCGTCCGCGATCCGCTATGTCTCGGATCGACGAGCGGGTACCGGGGGCGAGCCGAGTCGAGATCGGCCCCGGTCTCGACTTCAAAGTCACTTGGGGAGGATCACGATGACGCCACTGGACGTGGATGCCCTTCTGTTCGACGTGTTCGGCACAGTCGTCGACTGGCGAAGCGGCGTGATCCGCGACGGCGAGCGCCTCGCCGAGGGGAAGCAGTTGGACGTGGACTGGCCCGCCTTCGCCGACGCCTGGCGCGAGGAGTACCGGCCCTCGATGGATCGCGTGCGCCGCGGCGAGATCCCCTGGCAGAACCTCGATGCACTGCACCGCGACTCGCTCGAAACGCTCCTCGATCGCTTCGACGTCGAGGGTCTCACCGCCGAGGAAGCGGAGTACTTGAATCGCGTCTGGCATCGCCTCGACCCGTGGCCCGACTCGATTCCCGGCCTGCGCCGGCTTCGTCCGCACTACCTGATCGCGCCGCTCTCGAACGGTCACGTACGACTGCTCGCGGACATGGCGAAGCGAGCCGGGCTACCGTGGGACCTGATCCTCTCGGCCGAACTCGCCGGCCACTACAAGCCCGACGAGGAGGCGTATTTGACCGCGGTGGACCTGCTCGATCTCCCGCCCGACCGAGTCGCGATGGTCGCCGCCCACGAGGGAGACCTCGACGCGAGCCGCGACGCGGGGCTTCACACCGCGTACGTCCATCGCCCCTCGGAATGGGGACCCGAGAGGGTCGACGATAACGCCGAGAAACCGGACGAATCGGCGTACGACGTCGTCGCCGACGATATCTCCGATCTCGCGATGCGGCTCGACGTCTGAGACGGGTATCCGAATCTCGGACGTTCGTACCGGCCGGCAACCATCCCTCACCCCTTACGGCTCTTCTCGACTCGCGTCGGGGTCGTCTCCACCAGGCTATTAGCTCCGGCTTCTCCGGTTCGCGTGATCGGTCGAGTACAGCAGGCTACCCGTGGATAGCAAGCGCCGGTGAGGGAGACGACTTCGGGATTACTTCCGAGCTTCTCAGGCGGGGTCGACCTCTCCTTCTTCGTCTTCGTCCTCGTCCCCGAACGCCCGCCGCTCGGCCGGCGAGAGAGCCGTCACGAGGCTCGCCGCGAAGAACAGCGACATCAACAAGAGGAGAACGAACTGCTGGAGGTTGGTGAGTATTCCCGACATAGCGAGGCTCAATTTCACGTCGATGAGATTGGCTAAGTATATCACGAGACACAGGCCGGCTAACCCCCTGAACACCTTCGTCGCAGTCAGCTGTACCATATCCCTTGTTTGGCAATCGTGCATCTATACCTTGCGTATTATTTCGTTTTAGCCGAAGTGAAAATCGTGCGAGAACACACGGCAAGGACGGGACTATCGTGAGATCAGCCGCTAATAGACCACATCGTGATCGCCGGTATCCATCCGATGAGAAGGGCAACGAGGATCATCGAGACGAGAAAGAGCGCGCCCGCGCGGGCGATCTTCGTCACTGGCTCGCCGCTTACTCCCGAGAGGACGTAGAGGTTGAGCCCGATCGGCGGCGTGATGAAACCGATTCCGAGACAGGTAATGAAGTAGACAGTGAAGTGAATCGGATCCATCCCGATCTCCTGGCCGACCGGCAGGAGGAGCGGCGCGAGGATAACGATGTTCGGCGTCGTCTCCATCACCGCCCCGGCGACGAGGAGAATGCCCATGATGATGAGGGTAATGACGTAGAAGTTCGACGAGATGCTCGTTACCTGGGTGACGATCTGCTGTGGTATCCCCTCGATAGTGAGGATCCGGCTCAGGACGGTTGCCACCGCGAGGATGGGGGCGACGTAACCGTTGACCAGCGTGCTCCGCTCGAACATCCCTGGGAAATCCGCGAGTTCGAGTTCGCCCGCCGGAATGCCGAGCAACACGGTAGCGATGACCGCAACGGCCGCCGCTTCCGTCGGGGTGAACACGCCGGCGTAGATACCACCGAGGATGATGAACGGGATCATCAGCCCGAACTTCGCGTCCCACGCCTCCGTGAGAACCCCTCTAATCGAGAACGCCCGTCCCCGGTTCGTCTCGTACCCGTGGGACCAGTTGAGCGCTACGTTGACGACGGCGAGCCCGACGATGATGAGCACACCAGGTACGAACGCGGCCTTGAACAGCGTCGCCGAGGAGATACCGAGGACGATGCCGACGAGGATGTAAGAAATACTCGGCGGAATGAGGATACCCGTCGACGCGCCGCTGGCGATCATCGAGGCGGCGTACGATCGGGGGTAGCCGATGTCGTCGAGCCGGTTGATCATGATGCGACCGAGCGCCGCGGCGTCGGCAGCGTTCGACCCACTGATCGTGGCGAACAGACCACACCCGCCGATGGTCGCGGTGCCGAGACCGGTCCTCAAGCCGCCGACGAGCGATTCGACGAAGTCGAGCAATCGCTTAGAGAAACCGGACTCGACGACGATGTCGCCGGTGAGGATGAACAGCGGAACGGCGATGAGCGCAAACGTGTTGAGCGACTCGAAGAGGGTGACGCTGAATATCTGCATCGGCAACGCGTTCGTGGTCTCGGCCATCAGGAGCGTCCCGAGACCGAAGGCGACGAACACGGGAATACCTAAGAGCAAAAGCACGACGATGAGGAGCACCGAGAGGGCGATCTCGTACGCCACGGTCAGTCACTCCCGAAGATGGGCGCGCCCTCGTACACCGGTGCGCCCCGGCGGAGCGCGGTTACATCGAGATACGTCATCTGGAGCGCACGGAGTATCATCAACCCGCCGCCGAGCGGAATAGCGAAGAAGAAGAAGACGCGTGGGGCCGTCCCGGCCTGCGTCCGTGCTCCGAACTCGAGTAGCGTCTGTAACTGTGGAACACTCCAGCGAATCATGAACACCGCGAAGACGACGAAGAGAAGGTCGCTCAACACGTACAGACCGCCCTTCGCACGCTCGGAGAGGTACTCGTAAACGAAGTCGATACGGATGTGTGCGCGCTTTCTGATTCCCCAACTCGCCCCGATCCATGTCAGATAGACGTACAGTAGTCGTGCCGTCTCTTCGCCCCACCGGCTGGGAATCGAGAGCCCGAACCGCCTGACGACCTCCATGCCGATGATGAAGATGATATACGTATAGAGCGTGTACATCGCGACTCGCTCGCCGTTCTCGTTCAACCAGCCGAGCACCGTTCGCACGCTACCGCCGTCGAAGTCCGTCCTTGACATGTGTAGTTATACCTTCTTGGGTACCGTCTCACGTCCGTTATTTAACGTTACGTACTGGCCGTCGAACGATTGTGGCGTAGCTCGGGACAGCGATCGCCCCCGATTTCGTGGAGCTATGCCTGTGGGTTCTGTGGGTCGCCCTCTTCGCGCACACCGAACTCGTAGGCCTGCGTGGGGTGGGTCGGGACTTCTATATCACTGGATTCGCGCGCCGCCTTTGCGAGTCGCTCGAACCGGTCCATCCCCCCGACGAACTTCTCTATCTCCGATCGCCATAGCTCCGTGTTCTCGTACCCGACCTGATTCGTCCACTCGTCCTGCTCGGACTTGCTCAGTTCGTGGAAGGTTACGCCCGCCTCCCTGAGTCTGTCGACGGAGTTCTTTCGCGAAGCCATTAGCGCGTCCAGGTTGTCCTTCAGCGACTGCTGGCCCGCCCGCATTACTGCCTCCTGGAGGTCCGTTGATAGCGACTGGAACCATTGTTCGTTTATCGAGTACATCTGTGCGTCCTCGACCATGTTGATGAACGAGACGTGTGAGATGATGTCGTCGAACCCGAAGACGCGCCACGCCTGGATGGCGACGTACGCCGAATCGGCTGCTCCCTCGTCCAGTGCGGTGGGCGTCTCACCCCAGGCGATGGTGTTCGGACTGCTACCGATGGTCCGCCACGTCTTCAGCAGGATGTCGGTCGGTCCCGATCGGTGTTTCAGGTTCCCCATATCGTCCGGGACGAACACCGGGTCCTGGCCCTTCCTGACGCCGATGGTTCGCGGATCGACCAGGAAGTAAAACAGCGGCCGTAGCCCACCGTCGCCGATTATGTTCTGTTCGACCTCCTCCGCCCACGTGTCGCTGGTAACGAGGTTGACGAACCGTTGGTTCGTCTCCTTGAAGCTGTATCCTCCCGCCAAGTACGGGAAGTTCAGCGCCTCGACCGCCGAGGCGTACGGCGTCATGTTCGAAATCGAATGCTGGCCCATCTCGACGGTCCCGTTCTGAACCTTCTTTACGATCTCCGTGCCAACGCCGAGTTGACCACCGGGAGCGAGGGTTACGCTGATGCGCCCGTCGGTCTCCGTTTCGATGTTCTCCTTGACCGACCGCTGGACGAGCGGATACCACTTCGTATCGCCGATCTTGTACGACGTGGCGATCGTTATCTCCTGTTCGGCTTCGCCGCCACTCCCACTGCTGTTATTGCCGCCACCACCAGCTCCGCCCCCGCCACCGCCACTGCCGCCGGTGCAACCGGCCAATCCAGTGAGACCGACCGTGCCCATCGCTCCAGTCGCTTTCAGGAACCGTCGTCGTGAACGCTCTCTGCTTGGCATGCGAAGCTATATCACTTGTACGTTACAATAAATCCTGGCGATATCTGACCGATGTAATAATTCATATATAAAACCCCGAAATAATGTAATAGATTTAATTCATGGGATGGGTCAACACGAGTGAAACCCTCATGAAATCGAACGCAATCGTCATGGAAAAGCCAGGGACCGTCGGGGAACGCGAGATAACCCTCCCGGACCCCGGCCCGGACGACGTACTGTTGCGCGTTGCACTCACCGGCATCTGTGGAACCGATGTCCACATGCACAACGGCGGGATGGATCTGGACTTCCCGGTCGTCTCCCGGCGTTGCTCGACGCGGGAAGCGATTGGTACTCACGGAACATGCCCGGCCGGCCGCGACTCAGCCAGAACTCCAACCGATACGGGTTCAACAACGTCGACGACCGGTTCGCCGGGGGAATGAGCGAGTACGTCGTCCTCCCGCCGGAAGCCTCCTACTACCGGCTTCCGGAGGATATGGATACCGAACTCGGCGCGCTGGTCGAACCCGTGTCGGTCGGGATGCACGCCTTCGAGCGCTCGCTTCAGCCCGGGCTCCCACACATCCGCGAGGGGTTCGGCGTCGGCCGGAGCGTCGCCGTGCAAGGTGCCGGTCCTATCGGACTGTTCGCTATGAGCGCGGCGAAGGCGGCCGGAGCCGGCCAGATCATCGCCATCGATGGCATCGGGAAGCGACTCGATCTCGCTACCGAGTTCGGTGCCACCGACACCGTCGACCTCACCGCACACGAGGAAAACGACCTCGTCGACGCGGTAAAGGGATTGACGAACGGCGGCGTGGGCCCCGACGTGGTCATCGGTGCCGCGGGCGTGCCCGCCGCCGTCAAACAGGGGATCGAACTCCCGCACGACGGCGGGACGTTCGTCGAGGTCGGTCACTTCGCGTACAACGGCGAGGTCGAGATCAACCCGACGCGCATCGTCCAGAAGGAACTCACCATCCACGGTAGCCTCGCGTACCCGCCGAGCCAGTTCGAGTCCGCCATTACGCTCATCGACCAGCTACACGAGGAGGTCCCGTTCACGGAACTGTTCGATCACCGAGCGACCTTCGACGAGGTCGAAAGCGCCTACGAGGCCCAGGGAAAGGGCGACGCGTACCGCGCGACGATCCACCCCCACGGCGTCTGATACTCGCCGGCCGAACGCTCGCCGTTGCGCTACGGATTCGGGGCGCTATGGGTTCGGTGATCTACGGGTTCGGCGTTCGTCGCTGGACGCCGTTGGCCGTCACAGGCACGCTCGGTATCGGCTGTTCTCGGTCGTTCTCCGGAGTCGGTCACCCGGAGACTCCGGAGCGGCTCGTCCGGCACACGAGACCCCATCGCGCCGGGGGCTTCGACGACAGGACGGCCCTCACCACCGGCGGGAGTTCGGCCATCGGCCGCGGGACGGCACCGACTTCGACGGGACGGATGCAACCGTTATGGACGCCGGCGTCCGAGCGAACCCATGGACGATCGGGTCAGGGAACACGCCGAGGTACTCGTCGACTGGAGCGCACGGATCGAGGACGGCGAGAACGTCGTCTGCGTTGCGAGCGAGGGGACACATGACCTGGCGGTCGCGGTCGCGCGCGCGGTCGGGGAACGCGGCGCGAACCTCGTGACGCTCTCGGGGTCGGCGGAGATCGAACGAGCTCACCTCTTAGGGTACGGCGAGCATGCCGGCATCGACGAGAACGACGAAAGCGACCGAAGCGACGAAAACGAGGGCGACGGTGCCGCCGAGGACGTCGAGTTCGCCGAGGACCCGGCTCACGAGCTAGCGCTGTATCGGAACGCCGATAGCGTGCTCGTCCTGGGCGGCGGGCGAAACAGCGCGGCGCTGGCGGACGTCCCCGCGGCGACGCGCCAGGCAGCGAGCCGAGCGCGAACGGGCGTGCGCGAGGCACGGATGGCGACCGATTGGGTTTCGACCGTGCATCCCACCCGCGCGCTCGCCCAGCAGGCCGGCATGAGCTACGAGGCCTATCAGGAGTTCGTCTACGACGCCGTACTGCGAGACTGGGAGGAATTAGCGGAAGAGATGGCCCGAGTCAAACAGGTGCTCGATGACGGATCCCAAGTACGGATCACGAATGAAGGGACGGATCTCACGATCTCGATTGCGGATCGACGGGCAGTGAACAGCGCGGCGTCGGTCGCCTACGATTCGCACAACCTCCCGAGCGGCGAGGTGTTCACCGCGCCCGCCGCGACCGAGGGACGAGTCCGCTTCGACCTGCCGATGACGATCCGCGGTCGCCGAGTCAGGGACGCCCGGTTGGAGTTCGAGGACGGCGAGGTCGTCGACTGGGAGGCGAGGGCGGGCGAAAGAGTTCTGCGGGAGGTAATCGAGACCGACGCGGGAGCGCGCCGACTCGGCGAACTCGGGATCGGCATGAATCGCGGGATTACACAGCTCACTGACAACGTTCTGTTCGACGAGAAGCTATCGAGAACGATCCACCTCGCGCTCGGCCGGGCGTACGACGCCTGTCTCCCGGACAGCGAAACGGGTACCGACAGCGCCGTCCACGTCGATCTGGTTACCGACATGCGCGGCGACTCCGAGCTCCTCGTCGACGGTGAGGCCCTCCAGCGGCACGGCTACTTCCGGTGGGAGGAGGGCTTCGAAGGGCGATCGGACGAGTGAGCGAGTAAGCGAGCGGGAGGCCCGGCGACGCTCGTCGTCGATCCGCCCCGAAGATACAAGTCCTCGGTCGGCGCTCGTTAGCCCATGTGGCGCGTAGTCCGTCGGAGCGGCCACTATCGGGGTCACACGGCGGACGGACGACGGACGCGAGCACGAACGGGGGCGCGGACGGAAGCGGGGGCGCGGACGGATACGGATCGATGAGCGAAAGCGGGCTCCTCAGCGACGAGCAGATCACCGGTCTCGCCAAGGGGTTCGTCGCCGCGTTGCTCGCGATCAGTCTCCTCAACCTCGCTATCGCGGCCACCGGTAGTGGCGGCGGCGATGTCACGACGCTGTCGGTCGCCCTGTTGTTCGTCTACGTGAGCGTCGTCCTCGTCGTCGGGGTGTTCGCCGATCGGCCCTTCGGTCCACGGGTACAGATCGCGCTCTTCGCTGGCCTGACGGTCTACTGGGCGTACGACTACCTCAGCCGGGACAACACGCTCTCGGTTCTGCTCGTCCTGTTCGGGGTCGCCGTGCTCGTTCAGCAGGCCCGCCGGTTGCTCGGCTAAGCGCCGATCGGTCGGCTACGGCGAATTCCCTCGCTGTCGAGACCGCGGCGTCGAGATCGACGGTCACACCGGCGGTCGGCCGACCGTGCCGGGCCGGGTGGAGCGGCTGAGGGTCGAAACCGTCCGCGAGGCGGTACGTTCACGGAGCGAACGCGTAGAGGTCGTCGCCGACGTGGTGGATCGATTCGACCACCATCCCGCTCTCGCCGACCATCGCCCTGCCCTCGACCGCTGCACGCCCGATCGCGAGGGTCTTGCCGTGGGTTTCCTCCTGGACGGTGACGACGTCGCCCGCTTCGATATCCGGGTCAGCCTCCACGATCCCCGGACGCATTACGTTCGCGCCGTCGCTCACGAACGAGATCGCGCCGGCGTCGACCACGACGACCCGTCGTTCGGGAGGGTAGGCGTTCGCGCCTCGCACCGTGGGGGCGAACTCCTCGTCGATCGAGAACACGGCAGGGTCGCCGTCCGCCAAGACGACTTCGTAGGGTGCGTCGACGAGGACGACGCGCTCGTAGCTTGCGGCGTCGATATCGATCCCGAAGCGATCGGCGAGCGTGCGTTCGAGGCGGGTAACCGCGTCGCTGCGGAGGTGATGGCGGGATTTGACGTTCATGTCCCTCGTGGTGGTTCGTCGGGTATAAATCGAGCGTGACCGGGATAGGGTGACAAGCGATAAGTGCGCCGGGACGGAAGGGAGACCGATGTGGGGACCCCGGCGCACCCGGGAGAAACGAACGGTTACCTGTATCGCCTGTGGCGACTCGATTTCCCGATCGGACGCCCGCGAGTACGACAAACTCGGCGACCGCTGGGAGCGCGAGGGCAAGGACTTCGAGTTCCTCTGTAAGGAGTGCTTTCGCGAACTCTGTCACCAGCCGCGCGAGGGATTAGAGGCACTACTCACCGAGAGTCTCGCCGGCGAAGGAACCCAGGAGGAGTTCCTCGCGCGCTACGGAGAACTGGTCGAGGAGCGCTACGGCGCGCCCGAAGAACGCGAGCGATAACGGAACGGCGTCAAAGCAACGTCGCGCGCCCCGCCGGGTTAACGAACCGGCCGCTCTCGCGTTCGTTCCCTCCGGGTTAACACTACGTTACGCTGTATCTCGTTTCGGACCTCGCTTCCGATCTCGTCTCCTCCCCCAACGACCGGCGACGGCCCGGAGAACCCCAACAGTCGTACTGCTCGCGGCGAGTGAGGGAACGTCGATCCGTGGCGGATCGGCGTTCGTAGTCGAACGGCGGAGTCGTCCGCCTGCACGTCGCCGTCGGTTACGATCGGTCCGGCGAGCGTCTCACTGCGAGCGACTCGATCGATAGCGCACGAGCGAGCCCGGAACCGAACCGGCGAGGAACGGCGACGGTTCGAAGCGAGGACCGGTGTGCCGGGAGGACGATACGACTAACCCACTCACGTTCGTAGGTGCGGTATGAGCGATCAAGCTGCAGCCGGCACCGCAGAAGCCCAAGGTCCAGTCGAGATCGACGAGGAGCTGGCTCGGCACCTGGCGAACAAGCGCGACGAACTGTTCGAGAAGCTAGAGATGCCCGACGAGTTCCCCGAGGAAGTACTCGACGAGGCCGAGGCGCGCACCGACGGGGTTCACGCCGAGATCGAGCGCGAACTGGAAGAGCGACGGGACCTTCGGGGGCTGACGACCTGGACGACCGACCCCGTCGACGCCCAGGACTTCGACGACGCCATCTCGATCGAGAAACGCGAGGAAGAATACGTACTTCACGTCCACATCGCGGACGTCACCCACTACGTCCCCCCCGAAAGCGAGATGTGGGCCGAAGCCGTCAGGCGGGCGAACACGGTCTATCTGCCCGCGTATACCGTCCACATGCTTCCCCCCGTCCTCGCCGAAACCGTCTGCTCGCTCGTCCCGAACGAGGATCGCTTGGCACACACCGTCGAGATGCACCTCGATCGCGAGACCCTCTCGTACGACGACATCGAGATCTACAAGTCGGTTATCGAAAGCGACGAACGCCTCACGTATAGCCAGGCCGAGACACGGATCGACGACCCGGACGCTCCCCTCCACGCCGAGAACGCGCTCGCCTTCGAACTCACCGATCGCCTGCACGAACAGCGAAAGGAAGACGGCTCGCTCGTGCTCAATCCCTCACGCGACCGCGCGCACACCATTATCGAGGAATCGATGCTGAAAGCGAACAAGGCCGTCACCCACGAACTGATGTGGTCCCGAGGAGTGGAAGCGATGTACCGGGTCCACCCCCAGCCGACGCCCGACGAATGGAACGAGGCCCTCAGAGAGGTTCAGGAGTTAGACAGCGTGTCGATCCCCGGGAGTGCGTGGGACGACCCCCGGAAGGCGGTGAACGCCGCGATCGAGGAAGCGCCGGGACGTCAGCTCGACAAGATCCAGCGCGCCGTAATGAAGGTCATGCCACGGGCCCGATACATGAACGATCCCTTCGGCGGGCATCACGCGCTCAACTTCGAAATTTATGGGCATTTCACCAGCCCGATCCGTCGCTTATCGGATCTCGTGAACCACTGGATCGTCTACGAGAACGACGTGCCCGAGAACCTGCTGGAACTCTGCGACCGGGCCTCGGACAAGCAAAAAGACGCCGAACAGGCCGAACGCGAGTACAGCCAGTTCCTGAACGAAGTCGGGTTGAACCCCCACGACGTGAACAGCCGCGGACTCGAAGTGATCGAGGAGGACGAAAGCGAGAGCGACGACGCCGACGCCGAGGAGAACGAGCACGGAGTCGAAGACGAGAGCACGTAGGCGGTGCCGTCAGTCCGGGCCGCAGGTGGTTACGAGCGTGTCACAGCGAACTAGGCTTGCATCGGTAAGCAAGAAGTCTTTGTTGCTAGGTACGCTCATGTCGTGACATGCACGGTTGCATCGAGAGCAACAGTCCCCGAATCGGAGCCGCGGAATCACGACCGCCGTCACTCAGAGGGAGTCACTGAGATGGTGCTCGAACTCGCGGTCGCCTTCTTCGTGCTCGCGGTCATCGCGGGCGTCGTCGGCCAGCAGGGCGTCGCCGGGCTGTCGATGCGGATCGCCAAGTGGCTCGTGATACTCTTCGTCGTGTTGGCAATCGTATTGATCGACACGGTAGCGATGGATACCGCTCGGGAGCCGAACCTATCGATCCCAAGGCTTTCGACTGGAGATCGACAGCGTTTCGCGCCGTTTCCGATGTGAGCCGAACCCACAGTTCGAGTGGCGATCACTGTAGGGTGTTCTATAGCGGTCCCAATGATTTCGACTGGAGATCTGTAGCTGTGCGTCGATTTCTGAAGAGGAGAACGGCCAGTCGAAGTTTCGATTTCTTCGGTCGGAGACGGACCCACTAAGCGTCGAGAGGTTCGCCGTCGGCCTCCTCGAGATCGGCTTTGAGCACCTTGCCGGTCGGATTGCGCGGGAGCGCGTCGAGAAGGAGGATCTCGCGGGGTTTCTTGAAGTCGGCGAGGCGGGAGCCGACGTACGCCTGAACTTCCTCGGCGGTCAGGTCGGCCCGGTCGCCGAGGACGACTGCGGCTTTGACGCGCTCGCCCCAGGTCTCGTCCGGGACGCCGACGACGGCGGCCTCGTCGATGGCCTCGTGTTCGTGGAGGGCTTCCTCGATCTCCGCGGGGTAGACGTTCTCCCCGCCCGAGACGATCATGTCGTCGACGCGCCCCACGAAGTAGACGAACCCGTCTTCGTCCCGGCGGACGAGGTCGCCCGAGCGAAACCAGCCGTCCTCGTCGATGACGTCCTCGGTTCTTTCCGGCATATTGTAATAGCCCGCGAACTGGGTCGGCCCCTTGTAGCAGACCTGTCCGATCTCGCCCCGTTCGACTTCTTTACCGGTCTCCGGGTCGACGACCTTCACCATCACGTTGAGGACCGGCCGGCCGATGGAGTCGGGTTTCTCGAGGACGTCGCTCGGCTGGAGGGTCGTGGTCGTCGGGGACATTTCGGTCTGGCCGAACGCCTCCGAGAGGTCCGTGCCGAACCGTTCTCGAATGGTTGCCTTCAGTTCGCGACCGGACGGAGCAGCGCCGATGCCGAAGGTCTCGAACGCGGAGAGGTCGTACTCCTCGAAGTCGGGGGCGTTCAGTAACGCGCGGGCCATCATCGGGACGAAGAAACCGCCCGTGATCGCCTCCGCTTCGAGCACCTCCATGACCCGCTGGGGGACGAAGTCGTCCATCAGGACGGTGGTCGCGGAGAGATATAAGCCGTTGAGGAACATCCCGACGGCGGCGATATGAAACAGCGGCGTCACGATCAGCGAACGACCGTCGACTCTCTCGCGCTTGCCCTCGGTCGCCGAGCCGACGGCACCGTTCGTCACCCGCTGGAGGACGTTGTCGTGGGTGAGGACACACCCTTTCGGGTCGCCCGTGGTTCCCGAGGTGTACATCAGCATGGCCTCGTCGAGACGCGTCGGCACGATATCGACCGAGTCGCCGGCAGCCGAGGCGACGAAATCGGCGTAGGGGTTTGCATACTCCGGCGTCCTCTCGCCAACGTAGAAGTACCGATCGGGTGTCGTCGCCTCGTCGTGGAGGGTGTCGACGACATCGGCGGCGTCAGCGTCGAACACCAGCGCTTCGGCGTCCGAATCCGCCAGGACGTACCCGACTTCCTCGGCTTTGAACCGGTGGTTGACCGGCACCGGTAGGACGCCGAGTTTCATCGCGCCGACGTACGTTTCGAGCGTCGCCACGTTGTTCTGCATGTAGACGGCGATCTTCTCGCCCTCTTCGAGTCCCTGCTCCCGGAGACCGTTGGCGACCCGGTCGGCCCGCTCGTTGAACGCCGCGTGGGTCACCGCCTCACGGCGGCCGTCCGGTCCCTGCATCACCACTGCGGTCGAATATTAAGCGTACTGGTGAACGGGGCTTTCTATACTTGAAATTCGGATAGATCGAGCTGCCTACGATCTGTTCGACCTTGCTGACGAGGAGGAGTGTAAGAACGTCGAAAAATATCTCGAGGTGTTCTAAATCATGATCTAAGAGGGGCGAACCCTCTCTCACGATCCGAAATACAGACCCTCAGTGAGTGCGGTCGCTGTCCCTGTAGCTCGCGCGAGCGAACGGAGTGAGCGAGCGTTTTTGATGCAGATTTTTGCTGGCCCCGCAGTGAGCGACTGGAAGGAGCGAGCGAGGACGCCAGGAAAAAGGTGCAGTGGACTCGTCGAGATTCCGGTACACTGTTTAAAGAATCCGTTTAATCCCCGCGCCGTCCGGGGGTTGGTGAGTAGTCGGTCACAATGATATCACAGACGCCACTGGCACTTTTGAAACTCTCAAAAACTGACCGTGTTTGCATGTGAGACGGAGAGCACAGGTGATATTCGGAGTTGTGAAGAGATCCGCTTCCCGTAACTCAACGTCGCCGATTAGTCTGGTATGTCGTATCTTAGTACGCGGCCGATGCCAGCCAGGATTCTAAAAACCCATTGCGGTGGGCTTACTGCGTGGATATCCTCTTCATGTTCTGTCGTCAGCATCGCTATCAATACGATATCACTGAAGCCCCCTGGAGGCAATGTCACTCCTCGCTCCGCTACGAGCTGATGAAACCTGCGGAAGAACTCCTCGTGCTGTAGCGCGGGCTCGTGGATATTGATGATCTCGACGGGCGTCTTGTTCCTGAACGTATGCGGCGTCCCTGGAGGGACGGTGTGTTTTTCGCCAGCGGGAACATCTATCCACTCTCCGTCTTCGTACACTTCCAGAACACCCGAGAGCACTTCGTAGCTCTCCTCGGCGTTTGGGTGAGTGTGAACAAACGGGCCGTCCTCGGGGACGGATTCGATCTCGAATCGCGTTTCCAACAGCTCGCCGTCCGTCTCCTCAGTCGATCTTGTGATTTCCCACCGTCCAGGGAAATCTCCCCAATCGAGAATACGATCCTGCCTGCTTTGCTCAGTGGCCGTCATGCTGTCGCCCCAACCAGAAACGGTTGATGTGCAGGTTCGTGTTGTTTGGTGGTGTCATTGGCTGCCTCCTGTGGCATCCAACCGAGGTTTCGATATTTCTTTTCGGTCCTTCCACGAGACGGACGCCACGTCGCTCGGGTCTTGCTCCGCTACTGGCAGACGATACTAGATGCGAGAGTGGACTTATGTGTTAGGAGAATAATATTTCTCTTATCGAACCGAGGCAAATCGGGGTTACGAGGTAGCGGTTTCAGATCGAAGCCTTCGGTCGAGATCGAGGACGTTCATGTCGTCGTCCAGCGTGATAGTGAACGTACTCGTCTCGCCCTCGATAGTGATCGAGACACGAAGCGGACCCTTCGAAACAGCGGTCTCGACGCTGCTTTGAAGCAAGGTGACGGCCTCCTCGAAGGAGGGGGAGTGGATATCCAGTTCTTGATTGTCTATCAATCCCGTCGCCATGGCCAAACCGGTGGCAAACATTTCGACCGGCAACCGCTTGGCGAACCCGCAGGTATCACACCGCATGTCTGCCCACACCGGAAACGGCGTCCCGCAGGTGGCGCAGGGCTGGCCCCCCTGACTTTCGTGACCATCACAGACCGTTACTGACGAGGAGATGTGACCCGCACACTCCCGACAGATACCGTACATCATATAGGTAATATCCAGCGCACACCGGTAGAGGCCGGTTGCGAGTGCTTGGTCAGGGTTGCGGGTCGTCATTCCAGCGGCCGGATAACTCGTGAGGAAGAGCGTCCCTGTCGGTGCCTGGTCCCCGAACAATCCATCGCACTCAGTACACCTGATCCGAAGCCACTGGTCCTCATAAGTGGCCTCTACGTGTGCTCCACATAACGGACAATCGTCTTCCATCTCCGTAGAGAAGTCGAGTCGGTCCGTTCCGGAAACAGCTATTACCGTTCTGGCAATTTGTTTGCCCGCACCGCTCAAGCGGTATCCATCGTTAGTGCGGCGGATGAAATAAGGGGCGAGTTGTGAGAGGTGGTAATTGAACTTCCCGTTATCGTCTATATCAACTTCATTTTGCAACCCGGAATACGACATCGTATTAGCAGTATCAGAGCCGTCATCGTATTCGTGAGCAGCGTCTGCACGCCAGAGCACCCGGATGATCTCTAACCGGATTTCATTTCCTAAAATGGCAAAGGCCTCACTTGGCGAGAGTCCATCCAGGTCCAGATCGGGAGTGAACCGAGTTTGATCCATGGTAACTAATTGCGTGGCAGAACGGATAAACGTACCTCCAGGAGTGTTCCGCAGGCTGAACCAATTATAAGATATCCGTACGTATTTACTAGAACCTCGACAACGGACCAGCCCGTATGGACGAACAGCGTACCGGTGATGTGTAGGATGCCGTGAGAGGGTCGTATTGATATCAATGACCGATTTGATTACCTCATCCGCCACCGAGTCGTGGACCGCGAATCCAGGCCAGCGATGACCCCCGACACGAATCGTAACGAATTCTACGGGAGTTCTACAATGCCATACTTAGCGGGCGGTCAAAGGCCTGAAAAGCCTAAGAACCCTGGATAAGGCAGAAGTGGACTCGCTGGGATTCCGTTACACCGTTTCAAAATATCCGTTCAATCTCCGCGCTATCTGGCGAATTAACTTGTGATCCCGTCTTCTGGTTGTCGAACCCAACAAATAACACGTAGTGCCGTGGCTCAAACAGTAAGAGGAACTGTTATGGACCGGAAGCAGGCCGACATTAGTGTCGGTATCGTCGTTATTGGCATTCTGCTCGTGGGTATCATCAGTGTGATTCAACTGCATCTGACCGGCGGACCGATGAGCAGTGAGATGGATTCGGTTCCGGTGATGGCCGTGATCGGGCCGCTCTTCATGAGTC
>PXQR01000134.1 GCA_003021235.1 Halobacteriales archaeon QH_6_64_20
GTCGTGGAGGACGGCGTCGGCTCGCAGCGAATCAACCGTAATCAGGATAACATTTGCCATGGTTACTCACTGTCACCCGAGGTTACACTATCTATTATATCTTACGTACCAACTCTGAACGCAGAACTACTGAACTCGTCGTTCGATCGAGTTTCCCATACCAAATGTCGACGAAGAGACGGTAGAACGTCTGCAGGAGATGAGCCACACCAGAGGGTAATTAGGCGTCCCGTTCTCCGACTGTATCCGCCTCGACCGATCGAGATCGGCCTTGCAGGCCCTGTAGCTCGGCTGAGCGCTAAACGCGTATCGGAGAGTCAGTAGTACTATCGGCGAGGGCGTATCCGCTCGTCGAGAGCGTCGAGCGGGTCGTGCTCGATCGATTCGTTCCCGTGGCCGATACGTTGACCCAGAGATGAACCTCCCGGTAGGCATTCTCGACGGTGGGATTTCGGGGAACTGGACCCCGATAGAGGAGGTACGCCAGCCGGAGTCGCTCGCCGGTCATCGGCGGCGCAACGGTGTGACGGCGCAGTCGGGACTCGTTCGCGCCGACGCGGACCTGAAACCGACCCACTCGGCGCTGTTCGACGACGGTTGCCGAGCTGTTCCGGTCGTCGATCCGCTGGAGCGCAACGACGACGGTGTAGTTCACTGGCCGGCGTTCGTGGTTCTCGATACCGACGACGAGCGGCTTCGACTCGCCGCGAACGAACTCCGTCGGGTATTCGTCGGCGACGAGTTCGTCACTGGTCTCGTTTTCGGTCAACAGGTAGAACTCGGTGATCGCCTCCCCCCCTCGCGGCGCGGCGACGGCGTAGACGACGCTGCTGATAACGAGCAGTGCGGCGAGCGCGACCGCGACGTTCAAAACGAGATCGGTTCGGGTTCGTGTCCCGACCGTGGCCGTCGCCGACTCGGTACGGGCATGCCGTCGTTCGAAAAGCGCGAAACGCTCCTGTTCGGGCAGTGCCTGCCGGCGAACGATCCCGACGGAGGCGGCGAGCGCGGTAAACGCGCTCAACGAGAGCGTAACGGACGGGAGGGTGAGTCCCCAGGGTGTGTAGTTCAACACGAGGCCGATCAGCGGTGCGATCGCGACGCTCGCTCCGACCGAGAGCGTCAGTCGCTCGGGGCCGTCGATACGACGAGGTAGCGTGTCTCGCGCGCCGTCGGGTGGCGACCCGTCGCGTGCCTGCCCCGTCTCGGGAAACAGCGCCGCGACGAACGCGTAGCCGGGCAGAAACAACACCAGCGGGAGACCGAGAAGCGTTCGGAGGACGGTTCCGGCTCCGACAGGAGTCAGAACGAGGAGGTCGACGAGTACCACCGACGCGAGCACCACTACGAGGTCGATCGGCAACGCCCGGATCCGTTCGGCGATCGACCGTCGACGCCGATCGTCGTCGTCCATCGAACGCCCGTTTTCGGCCGGGAACGCATAAACCGGTCGATAACCGTGCCGTAGCGTGCAACTCGATCGGTCCGGTAGCCTCGACGGCCTCCCGGCGTCGATCACCCACGGAGCGATCGAGCGCTCCGGGAGTACTGTCGAGGGCCGTCGGCGTCTCGGTTCGCCGTACGCCTTCGTGCGGACGGTAATCGTCTGCGTGTGTCGGTTCGCATCCGTTCAGAACGCGCCCGGCGGGAGAATGTCGAGAACTCGACGGACCGCGAGGTAGCCGAAGACCGAGAGGCCGAGCAGGACGAGCCATCGAAGCCGGAGCCGCCACGCCGGCGCGACCGCGAACGGTGCGGTGAGTTCGATGAGGACGAGCAGACCGATATACGACGCGATGAAGTAAAGCGACGGCGTCAGCGATCCGAACAATGTGAGCGCGAGCGCGACGAGGACCATCCAGGCACTCTGTGCGAAGACGAAACGAAACCGTCTGTCCATTATCGAGTCGTGGGTCGAACTACCGCTTCAAACTGTTGGCGTCGACCTCGGTTGCGAGGGGAGCGTCACAGGTCCGCTCGAAATCGGCGCGCGATCGGTCATTGATAGGTCGGACCGTACCCCGACGACGACGTCGAGACGACCGGAAACGGCATCGACAGCTATACCTATCGTAATGACACACTCCAGCCAATGCGAACCCCGCGGTGGCAGTGGAACTCGCGCTGCCGCACTGCTTCGATTCCTCACGCCGGAGCGACGGGTTCGCGCGGCGGTTAGCGAACACGTCTACACTGACCTCGCGGCGAACGAAGCAGCGCTCGTCGAAGCGTACGGGTTACACGACGCGCGGATATACGTCCCCGTGCAGGACGCTGAAATACGGGACGCCGAGGGGGACTCCCCGGTGCGACTGTTCGTGCCGCGCCACGCCGAATACGAGGTCCCTGCCGACGAACTGCAGTCGCTGCTCGTCGCTTCGGACGTCGAGCAACGCCGAGGACTGTCCTTGCTACCGAGCGGCGGTCGCCTGTTCGGCGAGTTCGAATCGATGCTCGGCAATGATTTGAGCGACTCCCCGGGCGAGTTAGCGACACAGCTCGCCGACGGAATCACCGAAGGGCTCGAACTGGCGGACCGAGTCACCTCGGACGTGCGGTCGGCCGAACGACGCATCGACTTCGGAATCACGGACAGCGTCCACGGACCGGTCGATCGGTTCGATCACCCCGTACAGTCATTTCTCGCGGTCGGCCTCGCGGTCGGCCTGGATCGGCCGGTAGTTACGGAGACGACGACGTCGAGACGACCGGAAACGGCATCGACAGCTATACCTATCGTAATGACACACTCCAGCCAATGCGAACCCCGCGGTGGCAGTGGAACTCGGGGCGGCAGGACGACGCTTGACCACGTGAGGAGAAACGGGGCGTCCACCGTCGTCATCGTCAGGCGACGGGCGCACCGGAATCGAAGTACCGATTGAGCGAGTGCAGGATGATGGCGGTAAAACACGCGAACACGCCGATCAACGCGAAGAAGCCGGCCGAAACGGCTAGTCCCATCGGAAACGTGCCGGTCGTAACGTAGTTCGTGAGCATCCAGTAGCCGAACCCGAGGCCGACGAACGAACTGCAAAACCCGGGCACGCCGAGCAGGGCGATCGGGTGATCGCGCTCGATGGTCCGAAGCAGGTTACTGACGAGCACGAGACCGTGGACGATCGGGTTGTGACTGCTAGCGTGATCGACGTCGTACTCGATTTCCGTGCCGACCTCCTCGATGTCGAAGTCGTGCTGGCGCGCGTGGTGGAGAACGTCCGTGCTCGCGCCCATTCCGGCACCGATCGTGCCGTCGCCCGCGAGCGACCCGATCGCGTCGGCGTTGTACGCGCGAAAGCCGCTCTGGGTATCACTTACCCGACGTTCCGACCCGACGGTGCCCATACTGAGGTTCGTCACCGCGTTGACCACCCACAGACCGACGCGGCGGTACACCGGAATATCGCTTCTCGCATCGTCAACGAACCGGCTCCCGATCACGATCCGCGGGTGGTCCTCGCTCTGTCGGTCGAGCAACCGGGGGATATCGGCCGGGTCGTGTTGACCGTCCCCGTCGACGACGACGAGGGCCGTCGCTTCACGCCGGTCGGCCTCGCGAAAAGCCCGTCTGATGGCCGCGCCGTACCCCCTGTTTCGCTCGTGGCGGACGACGGTCGCGTCGGCGTCGCGCGCACGAGCGGCCGTGTCGTCGGTGCTTCCGTCGTCGATGACGAGTACTTCGTCGGCGTGCGGGTCGGCTCGTGCAACGACGTCGGCGATCGTCTCCGCCTCGTTGTACGCGGGAACCGCGATCAGACAGCCGATCCCGTCGTTCGACTCGCGCGCGTCGTCCGCTACCCGGCCGTCGGGTATCATTCGACCGCCGTTCGCCCTCGGCCCGTCGTTCGCTGTCGCGTCGGCGGCTGTTCCGGTACCGTCGGCCACTACGGTCCCACCAGCGCCGCGCCACTGCGGAACGACTCCGGCCTCCGCGTCCTCCTCGTCTATCGGTTGGACGGT
>PXQR01000135.1 GCA_003021235.1 Halobacteriales archaeon QH_6_64_20
CGTCGGGCTCGAGCAGCTCTAACACCCGGTCGAAATCGACCTCGTCGTGGAAGTTCCGCCAGGTGACTCCCTCGACCCGGAGGAGCAGCTCCACGACGTGGCGCCTGTTGGTCCGGTTCTCGATGTACTGCCACAGCTGCAAGCCCAGACTGTACGGGTTCAGCCCCTCCGAGCCAAGCACCTGTGCCATGTGATCGGCGTAGGTGAGAAACTCGTCGTCGTCGGCGAAGTTCTCGCCGGCCATCATCAGCGACTCCCACTTCGAGTTGTGGTTGATCAGCCCGGCGGCGGCGTACCGGTGTGTCTCCCGCACGGAGATGTCGTACACGTCGGCCGTTCCCTCAGTGATCTCGACGATCTCGTCGGTCCACGACTCCTGTTCGGACCACGCGAGGCTCTCAAGATACGTTTCGAGGGCGGTTGCCTTCTCAGTGTAACCGAATCCGATCTCCTCGGCGAACCGTTCCGTCTCGCCGGAGACGACCCGGGCGAACGCCTCCTACGTAACGACGATCGTGAACGGCCGGTACGTCACGGCGACGGCGATCCGGGAGGCGATCCTCGACGCGTATGGCGATCAGCTCGCGCCCGACCGGTATCCATTCGCCGTCGTCGATATCGAGGTGTCCCCCGAAGCGATAGACGCGAACGTTCACCCCCGGAAATTAGAGGTGCGCTTCGAGGACGAGCGAGCGGTCAAAGAAGCGATCGGAGAGCACGTCGAGCGGGCGCTGCTGGACGAAGGACTGATCCGATCGGGAGCGCCGCGCGGGCGGTCGGCACCGACACAGACTCGGATCGAGCCCGAAACAGGGGGTATGGAGCCGGAAGAGCCCGAAGCGAGGGAGCACGAACCGACAGGGACGATCCCGAACGACGAGGGAAAGCGCGAAAGTGGAGCGGAAATCAGAGTCGGAGACGAAAGTACGAGTGAGAGCCCATCGGCGGGAACGGACGCCGAAACCGACGACGCACCGGGAAGCCACGAAGCGTCGGCGAGCGGGGCGGTAGGTGGCGGTCCGACCGAGAATCACGAGGACGAGGATTCCGAAGGTGAGGGCGAACGAGCGTCCGGTGGCGTCGGAGGCGGCTCCCTCGGAGAGGGAGAACGCGGAGGCGAGCCGGAGCGAGGAACCGAGCACCGAGCGGCCGGAAGCGGGAGTTCGGATGACGAAAACGGGTCGGTCGAATCGGCCGAACCGATCGGACCGTCGCCGGAGAGCGAGGCGAGGACGGCGGTCGATCTCGAAGGAGCGATCGACCCGCATGCACATATCGACGGGGGCGACGCTCGACCTTCAGCCTCGGATCGGTCCTCGACCGCGGATCGGTCTTCAGCCTCGCGGTTCTCGGCGAGCGAACAGCGGGCGCTCTCGGGCGACGTGGTGGAGGATCGTCGTGACTTCGAGCGGTTGCCCTCACTGCGCGTGCTCGGACAGTTCGACGAGACCTACGTCGTCGCCGAGACCGCCGAGGGCTTGGTACTACTCGATCAGCACGCCGCCGACGAGCGGGTCACCTACGAACGCCTCCGCGAGCGCCTGCCCCGCGGCGAGGCTCAGACCCTCGCCGAACCGGTCGAACTCGAACTCACCGCGGGCGAGGCCGCGCTGTTCGAGTCCGCCATCGATACCCTCGCGGGACTGGGATTTTACGCCTCGTGGGCCGAGGCTGATGGAGATGAAGCCGAAACCGATGGGCGGACGATCGGGACCGGAGAAGGAAGGAACCGACGGGAAGCGGGAGCCGAGCACGACGGAACGGCAGACGGCGAAACGAGATCGGCTGAGAACGGAAACGGGACGAACGGCCGCCGGAGGGTACAGGTACGGACGGTGCCGGCGGCGATTTCCGGGTGTGATCCCGCACTACTGCGTGACGTTCTCTCGGGGTTCGTCTCGGCGGAGCGTCCCGAAGCGACGATCGACGCCGCGGCCGACGCGCTGCTCGCCGATCTCGCGTGCTACCCGTCGATCACGGCGGGCACGTCGCTGTCGGCAGGGTCGATGATCGACCTGCTCGAAGCACTCGACGCGTGTGAGAACCCGTATGCCTGCCCGCACGGCCGGCCGGTCGTGATCGAGTTCGGTCGCGGGGAAATCGAAGCGCGTTTCGAGCGCGATTACCCCGGTCACGCCGGTCGCCGATCCGAGTGAACTCCGGGGGCCGTGCTCGCTTCGATGTCCCGATAGCAAGCGATCGGAGAGCTACTGGCGACAGTAGAGGGGGATGGAGAGTCAGCCCTTCGAGCGACGGGGGCTGGCTCCGTCTCGAGGAGCCGAAACACGATCGCAATCGGCACGCTGTCGAACTACGCGTCGTGAGGGAGGTATCGGAGCGCGTCTTCGGCGACCCACTTCCGGACGGGATCGCGCGGCAGACTGATCGAGAACGAGGACTCGTCGAGCCGTCCATCGGGGGCGTAGAGGTAACACTCGTCGATGCGCCGCTCGAAGGCCTCACGGGTCACCGCTTCGAGATCGGGGTCGTTCGTCGGTCCGTCGGGGACCAGAAGAACGTCGATGGCTCGATCGTTGACCGCACGGAGCACCGACTCGGCGTCCGGGTCCGTCTCGACGTTCTTGTGATCGGGCCAGATATCGAACCAGCGGTAATCGACGGGACGACCGTCTGACTGGAAGGTGAAGTAGTCGGGATACGCGTAGAAGTCGTCGGCTGCCGCGCGGTAGGCGTCGTAAAAGTCCGTGACACAGGAGAGGACGAAGGTGGCCGCACCGATAGCGTCGAACGGGTCCCGAGTCACGACCCCGAGTCGGTCTAAGACGGTGACGTCCGGTATCGAATCCGTTCCGGTACGTGTCCTGTCGGTAGGCCGGTACTGGAGATCGGTCGCACTCAAGACTTCGGCAGTGTGCATGGGCTGACACAACGATCGGTTCATACCCCCATAAGCTTCGGTCCAACGCTCGTAAGCTCGTCAGATCGATCGAACGCCCGGAGTCCGGTTACACGTCCGTACGAGCGAACCCGGAAGCCGATCGTCAGTCGGCTGTCGGGGCCGACCGCGTCGCGCTCATCGCGAGCACGTCGTCGAAAAAGTCGAGCGAATCGTGCGGGCCAGGGTGGGCCTCGGGGTGGTACTGGCGAGTGAGAACCCCGAGTTCGTCGCTCGCGAGGCCTTCTGCGGTGTCGTCGTTGACATTGATTTGGGTGACGGCGAGGTCGCCCGAGTCGGCGACGCTGTAGCCGTGGTTCTGCGTCGTCATCACTACGGTGTCAGCCTCGAGGTCGCGCACCGGCTGGTTGACCCCCCGGTGACCGAAGCGCATCTTCTCGGTGCTCCCCCCGAGCGCGCTCGCAACGACCTGCTGGCCGAGACAGATACCCGCGATCGGTAGCTCACCGGCGAACTCCTCGACGACTCGCTTCGCGGCGTCGTAGGTCTCGGGGTCACCCGGCCCGTTCGAGACGAACAGGACGTCCGGGTCCGTCGTAGAAACGTCGGCGGGCGTCGCGTCGTAGGGAAGAACGGTGACGACCGCGTCGCGGTCGCACAGCGAATCGAGGATCGAGCGTTTCGCGCCACAATCGAGCAACGCGACCCGGGGACCCGTTCCCTCGGGATTCAGTGTACGTGAATCGGCCACCGAGACTTCCGCCCCGATGTCGGTGTGTTCGCCCATCGGCCGACACCGATCGAGTTCGACGAGTGCGGCCTCGGGGCTGGCGTCGGGTCCGGCGGCGATCCCACAGCGCATCGCGCCCTCTTCCCGAATGGCGGTCACCAGATCACGGGTGTCGAGGTGATCGACGGCCGGGACGCCTTCCTCGGCGAGCCACGCCGCGACATCGTCGGTGAGTTCGCGGGCGATGGCCCCGCGGGGCTGGATTCCCTCCGATTCGAAGCGCTCGGGACGAACCCCGTAGTTGCCGATGAGCGGATAGGAAAAGGCAAGCACCTGCTCGGCGTAGGACGGATCGGTAAGGCTCTCCTCGTACCCGGTGTAGGCGGTGGTAAAGACCGCTTCCCCGCGGGTGCGACCCGGAGCCCGCGAGCGCCCTTCGATGACTCGCTCTCCCTCGACGGCCACATAGGCCTCTGTCATTACGAAAGGCGTACAGTCCCACCCAGTATAAACGTTGCTTTCGAAGCGGAGCTACGAAATTCGTAATCATGCCGCAAGGGCCAAGCCGCGAGCGGACGTACCCGGGAACCGCTACAGCCATGGACGACCTCGATCGCGCCATCCTGGACGTGCTCCGCCGGGACGCTCGGACGCCGTATACCGAGATCGCCTCACAGGTAGGGACCTCCGAGGGTACGGTCCGCAATCGAGTCGATCGGATGACCGAGGAGGGAGCCATCGAGCGCTTTACGATCGCGACGCGAACCGGTAATATCAAAGCGATGATCGAGGTGAGCGTGGACGTCGCGGTCGACACGTCGGTGGTCGCCGCCCGGATGGCCGAATGGCCCGAAGTCGACTTCGTCTGGCAGGTCTCGGGGGCGGAGGACGTCGTGCTCGTCGTCGACGCCGCCGACACCCAGGGGGTGAACGACCTCATCAGCCGGGCCCGGGAGACGGAGGAGGTCCTGAGCACGGAAACGAGGCTGATCCTCGACGAACAGTTGGGGTGAGCCGGTTCGCTTCGAGGACCCAAAACGGGCTCGCGATAGGGCAGCGACGAGCGCGAGCTGCTCTCGATCGGAGTCTCGCTCTCACTCCTCGCCGGGCGGCGTGCCGACGCCAGGAGTCGCCCAGTCGGGTCGGTCGAGATGGTCTTTACCGCGGTGGACCTGCCGGTAGAGTCGGCCGAGCAGTCGGTCGGTGAGCCTGGTATCGATACGGGGGGTGATCCGTCCCTCGCGGATCGCTTCGACTACGTTTCGCGGGGTCGGCGAATCGACGTCAACGGCGGTGTACGCACGGCCGACCTCGATCGGGTAGTGCGCGTCGGAGCCGCCGGTCACCGGAAGGTCGTGCTCGCGGGCGAGTCTCGTCGCCCATTCACGGGTACGAGGGTGTTTGCCGTTGACCTCGATCGCGTCGTAGGGGGCCTCGACTTCCCGGACGGTACTACCACGATAGGGATGAGCGATGATCGCCGCACAACCCCGATCGTGGGCGATTTCGACGACGTGTTCGGGTTCGAGCGTTTCCGGGATCGTCTCTTTCGGGGGATTAGGTCCGACGACGAGCACGTGTCCCCGGGTACTCGAAACCTCGATGCCGGGGATCAGTGCTACCGGGAGGTCGCTCCGGTCGAACGCCCGGTAGTAATCGTGGTTCGTCGTCGCAAGGGCGTCGAGGCCGCGCGCGTCGGCGACGGCACAGAGCAACCTGAGTCCTACCGGGTCGAACCGGTCGCCGAGCCGACGGTGGCCGTGAAAGAAACGGGTGTGGGTGTGGAGGTCGATCGCGAGCACAGTCGGACCAACGGGGAACAGACCTTTGCTGTTGCGTTCGCTACCGAGAGGAATGGAATCGCGATCGCGAGGGCAGCAACGATTCATCGCCGATGGCAGCGGTAACGAAGGGGCCGAGAGCGGCGAGGACGTCGGCGACGGGAGACCGGATGGAGCGGGCGTGCTGATACTGAATCCCGTGAGCGGCGGCGGCGACCACGGCGAGCGAGTGCGCGAACTCGCCTCCGACCACGGATTCGAGGTGCGTGAAACCGACGAGGAGGGCGACGGAGTAGACCTCGCAGCCGAGGCGGCGAGCGAAGGGGTGGACGTACTCGTCGCAGCCGGCGGCGACGGCACGGTGAACGAGGTGGTGCGGGGGCTCTACGAGGCCGACGCCCTCGGTGACCCGGTCGTGGGGATCGTGCCTGCCGGCACTGGCAACAACTTCGCCGGGAACGTCGGTATCGATGGTATCGAACACGCCTTCGAGGCGATCGAAGCGGGCGAGGTACGGGAGATAGACGTCGCGCTCGCGAACGACCGACCCTTCGTCAACTCCTGTGTCGGTGGCCTGACGGCGAACGCGAGTTCCGAGACGACGGTCGAAGCCAAAGACACCTTCGGCGTGCTCGCGTACGTCATCGAGACCTTTCAGGCGATGACCTCGTTCGAGAAGATGCGCCTGCACGTCGAGGCACGTGGAAGCGAGGAGTCCTGGAGCGGCGACGCGGTCTGTGTCCTGATCGGCAACGGTCGTCGGTTTCCGGTCGAGGGCGAGGGTCAGGGTGACGTCGAAGACGGCGCAGTGGACGTGACGCTGATCGAACAGCGCCCGACTGCGCGCCTCGTCGGCGAGACCGCGGCTCGGCGGCTACTCGACACCGAGACATCGAACATCGACCGGCTCAGCGCCTCGAAACTCGATCTCGACGTAATGGGTGACCAGCCGGTTACGTTCAGCCTCGACGGCGAGATGCTTTCGACGAACGAACTACACATCGAAGTCCGTCCGCGAGTTCTCTCGCTCATCGTCGGTGGGGCGTACGACCCCAAGCCGACGGTCGACTGACGGGTTCGACGGCGGGGCACGACTTGCGACCCCGGACACCCAATGGCCGGCTACTTCCGGGCCGGTGGTACCGACGTCGATCCGTCGTCACGGCTTCTACCGTTTTCAACGCGGATTCGAAGGGGTTTCACCGTGCTACGCGAGGACACGTCGATAAGCACATCGGACGCTGACTCGGAGACGACGACCGGCGACGCGAACACGGACGCGACCGCGACCGGACAGGGACGCGAACAGGTCGACGCGGCCGACACCCAGGAGGTGAACGACCTCATCAGCCGGGCTCGGGAGATGGAGGAGGTCCTGAGCACGGAAACGAGGCTGATCCTCGACGAACAGTTGGGGTGAGCGCCGACGGCTCGTCGAACGCTTACGATCCGGACGGCGCCAAGGCTCCGGGTCGCACGAGAAGCCAGAGTGCGAGCACTGCGAGCGGGAGCAATCCCATGACCCCTGTCGGTGCCGGCCCGAGCAACGAACTCGGATTTCCCTGTACGAACAACACTCCGATGCCGGCGTTCGCGTTGATCGCGGCGTGGCCGATGACCGCCGGCCAGACGCTCTCCCCTCGCACGGTCACCCATCCCAGGAACGTCCCGAAGACGACGGTAACGAACACCATCGCGAGCGCGCCGAGTACCGGCGCGTCGGGATAATTATACCCCATCAGGATTATCGGCCAGTGCCAGACGCCCCAGATCACGCCGACGAGCACGATCGCGCGACGAGTGCCCAACGGCATGAGCTTCGGCTGGAGGTACGCCCGCCAGCCGAACTCCTCGCCGAACGTAGCGAGGCAGTTGATCGCCGTCCCGAGAGTGAGGGTGCTCGCCGCCGTGAGGAGGACGAGTCCCTGCGGTCCGAGCGGTAGCGCGTCGTCGGCACCCGACGCCGTGCCGGCGAGTCCGTCGGTCAGGGCGCTCAGCGTCGGATCGAAGAACTCGGGGAACAGTACGAAGAAAAGCGCCGCGCCGAGGTAGAGCAACACGATAGGTACGAGCCACGCGACGACCCACCACCGCCAGTTGCGACGGACGTGCGGACGGAGGCGGAGGTTCTCGCGGCCCTCACCGGTGAGAAGTCTAGTCAGTACGTTCGCGAGCGCCGGGGCGAACATATAGCCGGTCGCGACGAGAACGTACCACAGCGGGATCCCCGGTAGTACGTCGGGACTCTCCGAACCGATCCCGCCGGTAGCGTAGACGACCGCGCCGACCGCCCACGAGATCCCGAACGCGAACAGCACGAAGGAAAGCACACGCCGTGTCTCCACGTCGGCGTCGTCGAACGCGGTCGCCACCGGAAACGTCGCCGCCCTCGAACTATCCGACTCCGATGTCTCCATACGTATAGGCTCGCCCGGGTTCTCGTATACGTTTTCTCCCTATCACGTCGCGACGTGTGGTTCCCGGTCCACTAGTCCGGTCTGGGCACTGTTAACTTAGTCAGAAACTACCATACTGCAACGGTATAACTCCCTTTTCTGGCTGATTCAGTCGATCTTCCTTCTCACACTTTGACATTGGTGATCCGCTTAGATGATCGTTTTCGAGTGTGTGAGCGATTGTGACAATCAGCCAATAGCAATAGACGGTCCGGATCAACCCGCCGCAGTCTAGCGATTTTCGCTAACTTAACAGTGCCTACTAAATCTATAGATCTCTGTCCGGGTTGATTCATACACTCCCTTATTCAGTGCGTCCTGACTACGGCCCCGTACACTTTTACTGCTCATCGCTGTATGTTCCATATGGTGCACGTTAGCAATCGATGCTGGAGATTGGTTGAAGAATATCGCACAACGCTGTTCGTCGCTGCTGGGGGAGTATTATCCATCTATGCGATACTCAATGGAATGGAGGCGTTTCTGGATATAGCCTATCCGGTAGTGCAGGACATCTTCGGTCCTGCTGGCTTCATCCTCGGTTTCCTCGGACTGTTTGGATTATATCCACGTCTGGTGGGCAGGGCTCCAATGCTGGCTCGCGCCGGTGCGGTCGCTACGGCGCTTGGAGCGGGTGGTTTCTCCGTGATTACCGCCTGGAGTTTCGCCCGCTTCACAGGAGTTACCTCGGGGAGTTCGCCAGCCTGGCTCGGTATCTTCATCCTTTTGGCCGCTGTCGGGATGATCCTCGGTTTCCTCTCGTTTGCCGTCGCTAGCCTGTGGACCGATGCGCAGTCGCGGACCGTCGGTATTCTCTTGCTGGCACCAGCAAGTATCTTTGCCATAATGCTCGCGGGCACAAGTATCGGGTACACCACTGCGTGGTCGGCCTTCGTTATTAGCGCTGGGCAGGCCCTGGCTCATCTCGCCATTGGGACTACGCTCCGGACGGCCCTTGCTCCGGCAGACTGCGAGGTGCCATCTAGCGATGTAACCGCTGGTTGATGAGCCATGGCTGATACAGACACAGCTGAGTCAGCTCTGGAGGCGGCCGCAGGGGCAGCTGGCCCCCACGCGACCGAGGCATTTGCTCTCCTCGGTGACGAGACACGACTCGCTATCCTGCTGGCGCTCTGGGAGCGCTATGACCCGCATGCTGACGACACACATGGCAGCCCGGCTGCTGTGCCGTTCTCTGAATTGTTCGAGCGGGTCAACTACGACAATCCCGGGAACTTCAGCTACCACCTCGAACAACTCGACGGACAGTTTATCCGGCAGCGAGGCGAGCGTGAGGGGTACGAACTCCGGATGCCCGGCCTGAAGCTCGTTCAGGCGATCATCGCGGGGGCAGGGCTGGAGGATGTGACTCTAGATGCGGCTGAAATTGACCAGGTGTGCCCGTTCTGTGGCGCACCAACGGAGATCAGCTACCGAGAAGGCCTCGTTTTCCAGGCCTGTACCGAGTGTGACGGAGTCGCGCCGGAGCGCACGAACACCGATGGGTTTCTGAACGCGGTGAAATTCCATCCGGCCGGCCTCGCTGACCGAACCCCCGAAGAACTACGAGCCGCGAGCAGGGTCGCATCAGTACGGCAGACCCGGAGCATGTTCAACGGGCTTTGCCCAACCTGCTCCGGGCCAGTCGATGCGTGGCTGGACTGCTGTACGGACCACGACTCGGATGGCATTTGTGAGCACTGCAGAACACCGTTCGACGTGTGGACCCGGTTTCAATGCCGCATCTGCAAGGATCACGGCAACGCATCGCCGAAGCAACTCGCCTTGTTTCATCCGGCCGTGATCTCCTTCTACGATGACCACGGCGTCTCGATACGATTTCGTGTGGACGACTTCGAGGGCGTTACGCGTGGCTTTGACCTCA
>PXQR01000136.1 GCA_003021235.1 Halobacteriales archaeon QH_6_64_20
AATAGAATCAGTTATGAATCTTCGCTCTTATGTAGACTGGCGGAATAGCATGCTAACAATGGACGCACTATGGCGAGAGACAGCTGCTACGTCACGAATACAGGTTATTCAGGAGCTGAGTCGCTCGTCATCTCGCGGTTTCGCCGTACTACAGGAGAGCGTGAGAGTAAATTGGGGAAGTGGATTCTATACGGTCAAACCCAAGGTAAGAGTAGGGAAGACGGGCTTCGGCCGGTATTCGAGTAGAGCCGTCGGACTTATTCCGTGTCGCTTCGTCGTAACGGTCAATCAGCTACTATGTCGGGCTCGGATAACGCGCGGCGACCGAGAGTAAACGATTACATGACGCGTGACGTCGCGACAGTTTCGCCGGACGACACGGCTACCGAGGTCGCCCGGCGGATCGCCGAAAGCGACGAGCACAGCGGGTTTCCCGTCACCGATGGCCGTCGGTGTGAAGGCTTCGTAACTGCGCGTGACCTGTTGCTCGCGGCGGACGACGACCTCATCTTCAAAGTCATGAGCGACGATCTCCTCGTCGCACATCCGAAGATGAGCCTCCGGGACGCTGCCCGGGTCATCCTCCGATCGGGCATCCAGAAACTGCCCGTTGTCGACGATGCGGGCAACTTAGTAGGGATTATCTCGAACACCGACGTGATCCGCAGTCAGATCGAACGGGCAACCCCCGAGAAGGTCGGTAAACTCACCCGGACCCTAGAAAACATCCACGACGTCACCGCGAGCGAAGAGCGCCGGCGAGTACCGCTCGCCGGCCTGACACCCACTCAAAACCGGGTGTACGCCGACGAGCTCGAAGGTCGCTCGTACGAACTCGAACACCGCCTCGCCGAACCGCTCGTCGTCATCGATAACGGCGGCGACCTGCTTCTCGCCGACGGGCACCACCGCGTGAAGGCCGCCGATCAACTGGGTATCGAGGAAACCGACGCCTACGTGATCGTCCTCAACGAACCGGTCGAACTAGGCATGGCCCGGACCGCAAGGGAAGAGGGCTTAGAGACCATCGCGGACATCGATGTGGTCGATTACGCCCAGCACCCACTCGTCGAGACGGTCAATCGCCTCCGCGAGTACGAGTGATCCCTCGATCCGGCCGAACGCGTTCGACCGCCGAGCGCGACCCGTAGATCGATGCCGGATACCCCGTCCCAATCCTCACCCATGGACCGATACCGTTCGTTCGCCGGGGCACCGAGATGAGCGCAACCGACGCCCGACGACCCCCGACGACTCCCGACGGTCCTGGTCGTTGAGGACCGACCGCACTCGCGGGAGGCCTACATGTGCTAGCTCTCACCGTCCTACCGGGTACTGGCGGCCGAAGACGGCGAGGCGGCGCTCGAAGCGATAGACGAGTCGGTCGACGTCGTGTTCGCGACCGGCGGATGCCGAAGCGATCGGGCGAAGAGGCCCTTGCCGCGCTTCGCGAGCGCGGGTTCGACTGCCGGGTCGCGATGGCCACCGCCGTTGCCCTCGATTTCGACATCCTCGGAACGGGCTTCGCACGTACCTGACGAAGCCGGTGACGGAAACGGACCTCGAAGACGCCGTCGACCGACTACCGGTTCTCGCCGAATACGGCCGTCGGTCCCGGGAACTGTTCGCGCTGGCGCGGAAACGAGCGGTCCTCGCCGTCGAGAAAAGCGGGACCGAACTCGCGGCCAGCGAGGAGTACGCCGCGCTCACCGACCGCCTCGACGCACTCGGGGCGGACCTCGATCGGTCGATCGACGAGGTGGACGAGGAGCCGTTCGCAGCCTCGTTTCGCCCCCTCTGAGGGACCTGCTACGCTCGATGCTATCGGCTCGGATCGAGAGCGGACCGACCGGAGGCGAACGCTCTTTGCGGTCGGCTCGAATATCGACGTATGTTCGACGACGAGGACCTCCGGGAGATCCGCGAGTCGCGCGAGGAGTGGGAGGCCAGTTCCCTCGAGCCGACGCTCGACGCCTACGGCGAGCGCAAGGACCGCTTCGCGACGGTTTCGAATCTCGGGGTCGACCGGCTCTATACCCCCAACGACGTCGCCGACATCGACTACGACGAATCGCTCGGGTTCCCGGGCGAGTACCCCTATACCAGGGGGGTATATCCGACGATGTACCGCGGGCGTACCTGGACGATGCGTCAGTTCGCCGGCTTCGGCACCGCGACCGAGACCAACGAACGTTTCCAGTACCTGATCGACGAGGGCCAAACCGGCCTCTCGACGGCGTTCGACATGCCTTCGCTCATGGGACTGGATTCGGACGACCCGATGAGCGCCGGCGAAGTGGGTAAAGAGGGCGTCGCGGTCGATACGTTGCGGGACATGGAGGTCCTGTTCGAGGGCATCGACATCGGCGAGGTCTCGACGAGTTTCACGATCAACCCCTCCGCGCCGGTGATCTACGCGATGTACGTCGCGCTCGCCGATCGACAGGGCGTGCCGCGCGAGGAGATCAGGGGGACGCTCCAGAACGACATGTTGAAAGAGTTCATCGCACAGAAAGAATGGGTCATCCCGCCCGAGCCCTCCATCGATCTGGTGACCGATACGATCGAGTTCGCCGCGACCGAAACCCCGAAACTGAGCCCGGTTTCGATCTCGGGCTATCACATCCGGGAGGCCGGCTCGACCGCCGTCCAAGAACTCGCCTTTACGCTCGCCGACGGCTTCGCGTACGTCGAGGCCGCGATGGATCGTGGGCTCGACGTCGACGACTTCGCCCCACAGCTATCCTTTTTCTTCAACTCGCACAACTCGCTGTTCGAGGAAGTAGCCAAGTTCCGCGCCGCGAGGCGGATCTACGCGCAGGTCATGGACGAACGCTACGACGCGGAGGACCCGCGCTCGAAACAGCTCAAGTTCCATACACAGACCGCCGGCCAGTCCCTGACTGCTCAGCAACCGCTGAACAACGTCGTCCGGGTGACGATCCAGGCGCTCGCGGGCGTGCTCGGAGGTACCCAGAGCCTGCACACCAACAGCTACGACGAAGCCTTAGCCTTACCCTCCGAGGACGCCGTGCGGGTTGCACTGCGCACCCAGCAGATCATCGCCGAGGAGTCGGGCGCGGCGGACATCGTCGACCCCCTCGGAGGATCGTTCGCGATCGAGTCGCTCACCGACGAGGTCGAAGCCGAGGCGACCGAATACATCGATGAGATCGCAGAGATGGGCAAGGGATCGATCAGGGAGGGTGTCCTCCGGGGGATCGAGGGCGGGTACTTCCATCGGGAGATCCAGGACGCCTCCTACGAATATCAAGAACGTGTCGAGACGGGCGAGGAGGTCGTCGTCGGCCTCAACAAGTACTCCATGGACGAGGAGGACGACCGTCTCGAACTGTTACACGTCGGCGAGGAGATCGAAGACCGCCAGCACGACCGCCTGGAGGAAGTCAGGGCCGAACGCGACGACGCGGCGGTCGAAGAAGCCCTCGATGCGCTCGACGAGGCGATCGAAGCGGGCGAAAACGTCATGGACCCGATCATCGACGCGGTGAAGCTTTACGCGACGATGGGCGAGGTCATGGCAGTCTTCGAGGATCAGTATGGGGCCTACCAGGAGACGATCGGGCTAGCGTAACCTATCGTGCGATCGGTGACTCAGCTTCTGAGTACGATGGATCACCGGGCCACGAGCCCTGTCCTTGGAGTTGCGAGCGCAGGGCACCTCCGAGGGAAAGCCGGGGTGAGACTCGACGATAGCGACCGGATCAGCCCGTATCGACGCGGTTTGTTCCGTAAACGAGCGAGTTCATACGACGGACAATCTTTATCCTGTACCTGAACGACTGTCGAAGCGTATGTCAACCGACGACGGGGAATTAGAAGCGAGCCTCGAAGGCCGGGAGGAGTTCGAACCCCCCGAGGCGTTCGTCGAAGGAGCGAACGTCACCGATGAGGGGATCTACGAGGAGTTCGACGAGAACTGGCCCGAGTGCTGGGCGGCCGCCGCGGAGTTGCTCGACTGGTACGACGACTACGATCAGGTACTCGACGACTCGAACGAACCGTTCTACGAGTGGTTCACCGACGGCACACTCAACGCTTCGCACAACTGTCTCGACCGCCACGTCGAAGCGGGTCGGGGCGAGGAGGTCGCCATCCGGTGGGTCGGCGAGCCGACCGACGAGGCGGATCGGGCAATCACCTACAAGGAACTGCGCTCGGAGGTAAACGCCTTCGCCGCGTCGCTCCGGGACCTCGGCGTCGGCGAGGACGACGTGGTGACGATGCACATGCCGATGATCCCCGAACTCCCGGTCGCAATGCTCGCGTGTGCGCGCATCGGCGCACCCCACTCGGTGGTCTTCGCGGGCTTTTCGGCGGACGCCCTAGCCACGCGGATGAACGCCGCCGACTCGGAGTACCTCGTCACCGCCGACGGGTACTACCGCCGCGGTGACCCGCTCGACCACCTGGAAAAAGCGAACGACGGGCTCGCCGGCGTGTCCCACGAGGTCTCCGACGTCGTTGTCGTCGATCGGTTGGGCGATGACGGCTTCGGCCACGATCTGGCCGACAATCAACACGACTACGCCTCGCTCGTGAGCGAACACGAGGGCGAGACGGTCGAACCCGTTGCCCGGGACGCGGAAGACATGCTCTTTCTCATGTACACCTCGGGAACGACGGGCGAACCCAAGGGGGTCAAACACGCTACCGGGGGGTATCTCTCCTGGGTCTCCTGGACCTCCCAGACAGTGCTCGACGTCGAAGCCGACGATACGTACTTCTGTACGGCCGATATCGGGTGGATCACCGGCCACTCCTATATCGTCTACGGGCCGCTGGCACTCGGCGCGACGACGGTAATGTACGAGGGGACGCCGGATTTCCCGGAGCGAGACCGACTATGGGAGATCGTCGAAGCGTACGAGGCCGACCAGTTCTACACCGCGCCGACGGCGATCCGTTCGTTCATGAAGTGGGGGTCCGAATACCCCGAACGCCACGATCTGTCCTCGCTCCGACTCTTAGGGACCGTGGGCGAACCGATCAATCCCCGGCCGTGGAAGTGGTACTACCAGCACGTCGGCGGCGGGGAGTGTCCGGTCGTCGATACGTGGTGGCAGACCGAGACCGGCGGGATGATGGTCACGACGCTGCCCGGAATCAGGAAAATGAAACCCGGGTCGGCCGGACCGGCACTGCCGGGCGTAGACGTGCGGATCCTCGATTCGGCGGGCGAGCAGGTCGATCCCGGCGAGGCCGGCTACCTCACGGTGCACAAGCCCTGGCCCGGCATGTTGCGCACCCTTTACAAGAACGACGAGCGGTTCGTCGAGGAGTACTGGTCGGAGTACTCCGACGAGGACGCAGGGGAGTGGGTGTACTTCCCCGAGGACGGCGCGGGGATCGACGACGAGGACTACATCACGGTACTCGGCCGGGTCGACGACGTGATGAACGTCTCGGGCCACCGGATCGGTACGGCGGAGGTCGAAAACGCCATCGTCGGCGTCGAAGGCGTCGCCGAAGCCGCCGTGGTAGGCGGCGAGCACGAGACCAAGGGCGAAGCGGTGTACGCCTACGTCACCACCGAGGAGGGCCAGGAGGGCACCGACGACCTACGCAAGCGCGCCGTCGAAAGCGTCGAGGACGCGATCGGGCCGTTCGCCCGACCCGAGGAGGTCGTCTTCACGCCGGACCTTCCCAAGACCCGCTCGGGCAAGATCATGCGCCGCCTGCTCGAAGACATCGCCAACGACGACGACCTCGGGGATACCTCCACGCTTCGCAACCCCGGCATCGTCGAGGACATCCAACAGCACGAGCAGGCCACCGACTGACGCACTGACGTACGGAAGCGCCTCGCCGTCTCGAATCACACGCGTTCGCAGGCCGTTCGATAACACGTCGAACAATCGAATTCGTCGATCACGCAGTCAAGAACGCATGTCAGGCAAATACCGATACCGGAAACCCAGCACCGCTCGGTCTCGTCGCCTTCGGGCTGACGACCGTACTGTTGAGTCTGTTCAACGCCGGCTTGTTGCCGTCGGTGGGTGACAGTCGTCGTGCTCCTGCTCGCGCTCGCGTTCGGCGGGACGATGCAGTTCGTCGCCGATCTCTTGGAGTACAGGAGTGAAACACCTTCGCTACCGTGGCGTTCAGCAGCTACGGAGCCTTCCGGTTGTGGTTCGGCCTACTCGAAATCCTCGGTGCCGCCGGGACGCTCAACATCGAGCCGCCGGCCGTGACGTCCGCGCTCGGCGTTGAACTCCCCCTCTGGGGCGTGTTCACAATCTATATGTGGATCGGTACGTCTTGCCTCAACTGGGGACTCTGGAGCGTCCTGTTCACGCCAGTGATCACGTTCCACCTCTTATGATTCGGCGACCGGTTCGGGATCGATGTCCTCGTGACTGCGGGTAGTTACGTCGCTATCCTTGGCGAGTCGCTTGCGATGTCGTAAGTCTCGCCGAGGTAACGAACTGGTGTTTCGACGGGGAACTCATTCCTTTGGACGATGTCCCATCGACGGCATCGACACCGAAAGCGCCGGGTTGACGGCCGACTGATCGCCGCGTCGGCCCCAGTCCCCTACCGACCATGCGAGCGGGGCCAACTTCTCGACGTGATAGACCCGCTCGCACGGAACGAGTTTGCTGATCGTTCGCCCGTCGGGATCCTCGTCAACGGGAAACGACCAGTGAACACCGGCGCTATCGAGTTCCAGTTCCTCGCGTACGACGTCGCGTATCTTTGATGCCGTCGGCACCCTCGTAGACGATCCGTGCCATGGTCGGGCGTCTGCCTGACATCACATAAACGTGTGTAACCAACGATCGACGGTGCTCTATTGGCCTCCCGAGGTCCTTTGGAACGACGACTGGGGCTCGGTTTCGATCGGGCCCTCGTTACCGACGGAGGAAGATCGCCCCTCTCTGATCGATCCATAGCGGGCCGGTCCCGTTGCACAGTACCTGCCCAATAGCACAAGCGTTATTATGAGCGTCGATCGTTACTGATTATGGCAGACGACAGCGGCACCCGCAGTCGTCGAGACGTGCTGAGACTGGCCGGCGCATCGGGTGCGGTCGGCATCGCCGGCCTCGCCGGGTGTACCGGTGGTGGCGGCGAGGGTGGCGGTGGCGGCGGTGGCAACGACAGCGGCGGTGGCGAGGACTACCCGTCGCTCGGGAATTTCCCAATCGAGGGCGACACCGCGACGTTCGGGTTCACCGTGCCGCAGTCGGGTTCGTATCAGGCCGAGGGTGCGAGCGAACTTGACGCGTACAAACTTGCGGTCAAACACCTCAACGAGGGCGGCGGCTGGGTCGACAGCTTCGAAGACCTCAGTGGCGACGGCGTGCTCGGCAAGCAGATCGACTACGTGGAAGGTGACTACGACCGGTTCGGACTGCCGGCGCTACGGCTTCCGGGAGGTGTTCAACGCGTACATGACCGCCCGGGCGCTCGTCCCGCCGGTGACGGAGGAGTACGGGGATGACCTGAACTTCTACCAGCTCTACGCCGACTACACGTGGGGCCAGAGCGTCCAGTCGTCGATGAAGCAGTTCTTCGAGAAGGCGGGCTGGACCGAGGTCGGGAACACTGCGACGCCGCTCGGCACTTCCGACTTTTCGTCGTACCTCTCCGAGGCGCAGAGTTCTGACGCGGACGTGCTGTTCCTCGACGAGTACGGGCTCGACGGCGCGAACTCACTCAAGCAGGCCGTCAACCAGGGCTTGAAGGAGGACATGGAGATCGTCGTGCCGCTGTACAACCAGCTGGTGGCCAACAACGCGAAACAGGCGATCCC
>PXQR01000137.1 GCA_003021235.1 Halobacteriales archaeon QH_6_64_20
CCGCTGCCGAGGGGTACTAACGAGTAAGACAACAATGAGCGTCTGCTAGTCGATTTAGCAGGTGTTCAATTACATTCTAAAGAACGCCCTAACGAAGGATTTCCAGCTGCATTTCGGATAGAGATACAAAAAAGAGACAGAATATAATTAATAGTTTCGGTTTGGCTATCAGGCCGCATCGGATTTAATGCACCACGATCACATCTAACGACGAGCAAGAGCTAAATACTATACCCGAAGCAATATTAGTAATAGCTACGCATGCAGGTAGACTCATTCGAAAAATTGTATCACATATGCATACAAATGAATTTAGGAGAGTTCGAATTATTCGTTGCTGAAGTGTTCTCTTCGCTAGGTTTAGAGGTCAGCATAACACAAGAAAATTGAGACCGGGGGCGTTGATGTGGTCACACGAACGCGAGGACAAGTTATTGGAATTCAGGTGAAACGGTACTCAGTAGACAGTCTGGTCACTGGTCCAGATATCCAACAGTATGCTGGAGTGAAATCGCAACACGGATTCGATCAATTCATAATTGTATGCAGCGGCGGATTCACTGCTCCAGCTATCGAAAATGCAAAAAGTCTCAATGTAGATTTAGTGGATATACAAGGATTATATGAACTGTCAGAAGGGACGAGCCGTTAGCGGAAGTGTCTGAATCCAGAGAAAATTCGGGACATAGTACTTTAGCTGGAGAGGGTGACGAGGGGGAAAAGGCGTGTTTCTCTGGCGAAACACAAACAGCTACTGAATCGTTCACTCTTGACCATAGACTAGTACTGATTGACTATACTCACCCTAACGGATCAAACTTGATAGTAAGTTTAATCAACACTGATACAGGAAGTGAGAGTTATGCAATAAATGAAATAGAAAATCAGACGGGGAAGATGGCGTTATATGTCGATCAGGGGAACTATGTTCTCAACGTAGAACGAGGCCAGCGCTGGAAAATAACTGTTGAACAGAAACTAAAAATAGAAGCTGAAGGAGAAAGCAACGTTATAGTGTCTCTCCTAAGTGTAGATGGCCAAACACTAGACCTATTGGTAAATGAGATAGGACCCTGCGAGGCCTCAACCGTACTCACACACACCGGTCCCGCAATCGTATACGTGGAAACTTCGGGAAAGTGGAGGGTAACTATTAGCGATTTGTAGTATAATTAGTTCAATGACTTACTCCGTAAAGAAACCAAACCGGCAAATAAGCCACTGCACACTCTACGAAAGTAAATAACTCTATTTAGAGATCCGTTCGCGTGCCGCGGCCACCAACAGCGGGAACGTGATCGTCGCGTCCGCGTACACCGAGGCGTTTCGAGCCGCCTTTTCCAGCTTGCCCCACGACCGGGCCTCGTCCAGCGTCGCGCCCGAGAGCCCGCCCGTGTGCTCGGGGTCCATCGTGAGTTGCACTGCATAGTCGTAGGCGTCGGGCGCGACGAGCATCGTCTGGAGCGTGTAGTTCTTGGGCACGCCGCCGCCGATCACCAGCGCACCCGCCTTCTCCGCGTCGAAGGCCATGTCGGTGAGCGAGGTCATATCCGACAGGGCATCGAGCGAGAAGTCGGAGATCTGTGAATACATCCAGGCCTGCAGTCCCAACACCGAATCCCCGATCGCCGGCGCGTAGATCGGCACGTCGTTCTCGAAGGCGGCGGCAGCGATGCCGGCGTCCTCTGCGACGTCCTCCTCGGCGTTGCGGTCGGCGTTCGCCCGCCCCAACTCGGCGGTAAGCCGTTCGATGCTCACGCTCCCTTCCGCTTCGACGGCGGGAAAGACCGCAGAGCGCAGGTGTTCTTCGAGGAGGGTGAAGTGTTCCTGGGGCAAGTAGACGTTGTAGATCCGATCGACGCCCTCGTCGCGCAGGCGTTCGTCGTGCTCGCGAAGGGACCCCTCGCCGTGCTGGCGTCCGTGGTGGTGTTTGCCGCCGATCGCCTCGATCGTGTCGTGGGTCAGCGTCGCGCCGGTCGTGACGAGCGCGTCGACGTGGTCGTCACGAATCAACTCCGCGACGATCCGGCGCATTCCGGTGGGTATCATCGCGCCGGCCAGCCCGACGAAGTTCGTGACGTCCTCTCTACCGAGCATCTCGGCGTAAATCCCGGCGGCCTCGGCGAGGTCAGCGGCACCGATGCCGGCCTTTCCGTACTCGCTCGCCAACTCGCCGACGGTCATTCCGGCTCTTACGGAAGCGTGTTCGACCGGATCACGACGGAACTCCTCGCGCGGCGGTGTCCCCTCGCGGTCGTCCCCGCCGTCCGATGTCGCTTCCGCGTCGTCGCCCCGGTCGGCGTCGTCGGTCATACCGATGCATCGGCCAGCAGCGGTTTGAACGCCCCGATCGTTGCTCGACGGCGGAAGCGGGTCGGTAGCCGACTGTGCATCGACACTGAAACCGAAGGGACGAAACAGAAAGCCGAACGGGACGATCAGTCGGCGCTGTCGGGATTGGTCGCCGTCGACGACCCTGACGGTCGACGATCAGACGACTCGGCGACCGGAGCTTCGTTCGAGGAACTTGTCACGGGATGGTCCGGATCGGTCGAGCGGTCCTCGCCGTCCGAGGACGCACCGAAGCCGTCGAGATTGGCGAGCGCGTCCCTGCTGTTGAGCGCCATGACGACGAAGCCGACCTTGCCGATCGGATCGAGATACGCGACTACCAGTCCCTCGTCGGCGTACTGAAGCACGCCCGGCCCGAGCGGGCCGAGCACCCGGACGACGGGGTAGATCGTTTAGAGAACGACCGTGAGGTTCCGGAGGTCCTAAACACCGCTCGGACTCGGTCGGTGGCTACCCTCGCCTGTCGTAGAAGTGCTCGGCCTAACAGGTACAGGAGCCCGAGGTACGCCACGACTCCGGCGAGGTAGGCGAGCCGGCTCACGGTGCCGTCGAACGGGCCTGCGAGAACCCCGAAGCCGATCACGAGGACGTCGGCCGCGACGAGCGCTACGTGGACGCGGCGCTCGGGCCGACAGACCATTGCGAGGTAGGCAACGAGCAACGGAGTCGTCAGTAGCCAGTCGAGATAGCGGGGAACGAACAGGACCGTCTCGCCGACCGCGAGCCGACCGATCCCGAATACCGTCACGACGTACGCGAGCGCGGTGATACCCGTGACCGCCGCCAATACGCCGTAATAGCGCCGATATCGTGATTCTCGGTACCAATACCATAGCGACGGAACGGTCCCGAGCGCCATGCCGATCGCACCGAGCAACAGCCAATCGAAGACTAACGCCTGCATCTCACACGCCCTCCATCGAAATCGCGTCCCGTCGCGACACGGACACGAACGCGTATGCGAACGAAGCCGATGCCTCCTTTCCCGCTGGAGCGCCGGCTGAAGGAACTCCTCCGATGTCGTGTTTTAGCGGACACTCGATCGGCTTCGAGCCTGGATTCGACCGAGCACGCGAGTTCCGGTCAATCATCGCTCGGCACCTCCCGACGATCAGGAACCGGTAGTTGGGACCCGAACTAGTACTACAACTTACTTACTACTCATCGGTTCGGAAAACGAACTCGACACAACTCCGATCCGACGTGATCCAGCATAGCCCGACGGGGCTCAGCGTGACCCAACGCGACTCGGAACCACGTCGGTTCACGGACCGGCCGGACTCACAGGCCAGTCGAGCTCAGAGGCCGGTCGGGGCGTCGATGAACGTCGTTTCGAGGCCCCACTCGGCGGCGAGGGCCTCCAACGAACGGACGCCGAACGTCTCGGTCGCGTAGTGGCCGGCCAGAAAGACGTGCATGCCGGCTTCCTTCGCCTCGTGGTAGACCTGGTGTTTGCCCTCGCCGGTCACGAACGCGTCGACGCCTCCCTCGACGGCTTCGTCGAACCAGTCCGCGCCGCTCCCGGTCAAGATCGCTACCCTCTCGATCTCCTCGGGTCCGAAATCGAGCACCTGGACGCCCCGAGCGCCGTTCGCGAGGTCCCGGTCGAGTAGAGTGGCCAGATCGGCGGGCGAGAAGGGATCGCGGGCCACTCCCCAACAGCCGATGTGCTCGGCACCGAGCGCGCCGAAGGGCTCGCGATCGGCGAGATCGAGCAGGTCCGCCAGTCCGGCGGCGTTCCCCAGCGAGGGGTGGGCGTCGAGCGGGAGATGCGAGACGTACAGCGCGAGATCGTTTTCGATCAGCGCCGCGATCCGTCGGTACTCCCGACCGGTGACCCGGGAGAGGCCGCCCCAGATCAGCCCGTGGTGAGTCACCAGCAGGTCCGCGTTCGCCTCGACCGCGCGCTCTGCGGTTTCGACCGCGGCGTCGACCGCGAACGCGACGTGATCGATCTCCTTTCCTTCCGGTCCGACCTGGAGGCCGTTCGCGCTCGCGTCGAGGTCGGCGAAGTCGTCGGTACGAAGCCGGTCGTCGAACCGCTCGCACAGGTCCGCGAGGTGCATGTCCGCACGATCGGATTCGGGAGGCTTGTAACCCCCCGACGCCCGACCGGACGTCCGGTCCTCACTCCTCGCTCGCCCCTCTCGTTTCGGCGTCCGGCCGGAGCGGGGTCGACGAGTGCTGGCCGGGTTTTTATAATCGTTCGCGTTTACTGGGGGAACATGGGGAAACTCAGCAAAGCGGCGCGAGTGTGGCGACGCCTCCCGCGCGGTACCAAGCGGCGCATCAAGCGAAAGGGAAAACAGGTGCTCCGGCGCATCAGATAGGACCGCACGGCGACGCGCTGAGAACACGCCGAAACGACTCGCGACGACGGAGCGGCCGAGGCGACCGAAGCGAACGCCGGCGATCACTCGTTTTCTCGCCGACTCGCCGCGTGCGTATAGACGAACTCCCGTAGCAGTTTGCCCGCAAGCGCGGCGGCCTGGCCGTCGTCGCGGTCGTTGACTTCGACGACGTCGAAGCCGGTTGCGACGGGCGCGACCCGCCGGACGACCGCCCGCATTTCCCGGGGCGTGAGCCCGAACGGTTCCGTGGTTCCGGCGCCCGGCGCGAACCCCGGATCGGCGGCGTCGATGTCGACGCTCAGGTAGACCGACTTACCCCCATCGGAGTCGAACGTCCACTCACCGGCGTCCTCGGGCGGGACGACCGTGACGTCGCTTTCGGCGGCGCGCTTCCACTCGGCCTCGGTGCCGGTTCTGGCACCGATAACTACCACCCTATCGGCAACGTCGAGCGCGTGGCGTGTCGTCGTCGCGTGACTGTACTCGTTGCCCGCGTACTCGGTTCGGAGGTCGAGGTGAGCGTCGAGACAGACGAATACATCAGGATCGACCGCGCGAACGCCGGCGACGCTCACGGTATGTTCGCCGCCGAGCAGGAGGGGAACGGTGTCCTCGTTTACGACGTCCGACAGCTCGCCGCCGAGAAACGAGAGGAACTCCGGAGCGTCGTCCCACGCGTCGAGATCGCCGTCATCGTGAACCGCGAGATCGGTAAAGCGCGAGTCGGTCCGGCGGTCGTAGTCGTCGAAGGTCTCGGCGTATCGGCGAACGCGACGGGGACCGAAGCGAGTTCCCGGTTGAAACGTAGTCGAGACGTCGAGCGGCGCGCCGACGATCGTATAGCAGGCGTTCTCGCGGTCGGCGGTCGCGCCGGGAAACCCGAAGCGAGTGGACACGGTGTGGTAAAAACGAACGGACGTAAGTAATGGGAACGGTGCTCGGTCGTCAGCTGTGGACCGGCGCGTGCCGCCCGAGCGAGAACAGTCGGACGTTAGACGATCTTTCGCTGGCCGTCCATTTCGAGGTATTCGATCTCGTCTTCGGCCGAGAGCGAGACCTCGTCGGGGACGCTGATCGTAAGCGTCTGATACGTATCGAGATCCATTACCTGGGCGACGCTCTCGCTCTCGACGCTGACGACCTGGCCCTGTTTGCGCTCGATGATCGGGACCCAGATCTTCGCGTCGACGGGTTGGGTGAAGTTGCGTTTCTTCTCGTCGAAGACGCCTCGCCCCTCGACACGGGCTTTCGCGCTGCCGTGTTTGCCCGGTTTCGCCGTACTGTAGGCGGTGATCTCACACGCCGCGTCGTCGATCATCACGTAACTCCCCTCGTCGATATCCCGAACTTGGGACTGTTGTCTCGCCATATACCTCAGTTAGCCCGTCGCACTGTATAAACGGTTTGGAACGATCGAACGCGATCCGGGCCGCGAGAGGGCCTCCAGCATCGCTGTAGAGCCGCAGGCGACGCGTTCGACGAAGAGCCCCTTCGTCACTCGATCGACCGCCCCACCGCCCGGTCGTCCGGTTCCGGCTTCGCTTTCGCTATCGGGTTTTCAGGCGTGTCGATCGAGGAAGTCCCCGAACCGGGAGAGCCCCGCTTCGAGATCGTCGGCGGGAAGCCCGAAGCCGAGCCGGAAGTACTTCTCCAAACTACCAGGGCCGCTCGGTTCACCGGTCGTTCCGCCGTCGGTCGCCCCTTCGGTGATAGCGACTGATCCGACGCCGAAACACTCCCCGGGAGCGAGCACGATCGATTCTTCCTTGACGACGCGCCGACAGAAGGAGGTCCCACTATCGAATCCGTCGGGGATCGAGAGAAAACCGTTTACGCCTACCGGTTCGGCCCAGGAGAGGCCATCGCCCTCGTGTGCGGCGACGAACTCGCTCACGCGCTCGCGGTTCCGGGCGGCGAGGTCGCGGTTCCGGGCGAGGATTTCGCGTTCGCGCTCACCGTCGAGGGCCTGGCGGGCGACGTGCTGGCCGAAAATCGATGGCGAGATCGTCGTATAATCCTTCCACCGTCGGGCCCCGTCGACGACCTCCGAGGGACCACAGAGCCACCCGAATCGCAGTCCGGCGAGCCCGTAGGCTTTGGTCAGGCTCGTCGTCGAGATCCCGTGGTCGCCCATGCTCGCTACCGGCGGCAGGGGCTCGTCCGCAAGCAGGCGGTAGACCTCGTCACAGAGCAAGTACGCGTCGTTGTCCGCGGCGATCTCGTAGAGTGACTCGATCACCGCCTTGGAGTGATACCGGCCGGTTGGGTTATTCGGGTTGTTCACGACCACCACCGCCGTCTCCGGACGGATCGTCTCTTTCACCTTCTCCGTATCGAGACGCCAGTCGGGCGGTTCGAGCCATACCCGCGAGACGTCGCCGAAGGCCTCGGGGACGGCCGAGAGCGACTGGTAGGTCGGGGTGACGACGACGGCGTGAGCGTCCTCGTCCATACGCGAGAGAAAGGCGAGCAGGTTCGCCTCCTGGGTGCCACAGGTAAAGAGCACCTCGTCGGCCGCCCGGTCGTAGCGCTCGGCCACGTCGGCTCTGAAGTCGGGATCGCCGTCGGTAGGGATCACGTAGCCCAACTCGCCCGGGTCGGTGTCGAACTCCGAGGCATCGAGGCTTCGGATCCCGCTTTCGGCGAGCATGATATCGGCGTCGTGTTCGTACTGGCCGAACCAGCGTTCGAGCGAGAACGGGGCGATCTCCATGTGCGGTGCCCGAACGGTCCGTACAAAAGCGAAGCGATCAGTGATCGAGACGCTACAAGCGAGGCCTCGACGGTTCTAAGTCGAACGGCGGTCACGGGTACGGTATGGCCGATACCCGAGAGGAGTTCTACCTCGATAACGAGCGGGTTCGGGAGTTCGTCGACACCGTAGAACGGACCGCCGACGCACACGAGGAGATCCCAGCACTGCTGACGGCGCTTCGCGAGCCGTTCGAGCGGCTGTTGGAGGACGACGACTGGCTACCCGACTTGTACCGCAATTTGCCTTCGGAGGACTACGACAACAAGAGCGACATGGGCGGCGACATCGCCCAGTGGCTGCTCTACCGACAGGAGGGGAAACTGTCGCTGTCGAGCCTCGTCGTCCCACCCGGTGTCGAGACCCCGGTGCACGACCACCTGGCGTGGGGGCTCGTCGGCCTCTGTCAGGGTTCCCAGCACGAGCAGTTCTACCGCCGGGTCGACGCCGGCGAGAACGACACCGGGCAAGCACGACTCGAAGCGTTGGAGACCCAAGAGGCCGGCCCCGGCGACTTCTACGAGCTGATCCCGCCGGAGAACGACATCCACTCGGTAACGACCACCTCGGAGGTGCCGAGCGTCAGCATCCACCTCTTGGGAGCGGATGTCGGCTGTATTCCGCGCCACGCCTTCGACCTCGACGCCGACCTCGTGCGCCAGTTCCAGTCGGGCTATACGAACGTCGAGTGCGAGACGCCCGAGGCGATGGCCCCCGGCCACAATCACGATTGAAACCCACTTTTTTGCTGGGGTCCTCGCTCCCTGCGGTCGCTGTGGACCCCAGCAAAAACCTGGGTTTCAATCGTGATTGTGGCCGGGGGCCACCGCCTCGGG
>PXQR01000138.1:0-7479 GCA_003021235.1 Halobacteriales archaeon QH_6_64_20
CACTCGCGCTCGCTGTGGGGCCAGCAAAAATCCGGATCAAAAACCCTTCTTCGCCGCCTTCGACGACTCACTCGCGGCGGAGCGAGCTGGACCACACCGCCCCGTCTGTCGCTGAACGGTAGTCCGTTCTCAGTACGAAAGGTCGCGTTCCCCGAGAGTTCACCCGGCGGATTCGGAGTCGGTCGAGCGAAGCGAGTCGTCGGCAGTAGCGACGGGGCCTGCGTTCTCCCCTTTGGAACCCTCGGGACCGTCGGGACCGATATCGGTTCCGGACTCGGCCTCGTCCGGTGTCTCGTCGATGGCGTTGCCGGCCTGTCTGGCCGCCGGGAGCACGTCGATACTGGCGAGACGGTCGTCGGCGTCGACGTTCATGATCGTCACGCCCATTGTGTTCCGGCCGACGACCGAGATCGACTCGATCGGCGTGCGCATGATCTGACCCTTCTCGCTCATCGCGAAGAGGTGGTCGCTCGGGCCGACCGCTTCGATCGCTTCGGTGGGCCCGTTTCGCTCGTTGGTCTTGATATCGATCAGTCCCTTTCCGTTGCGCGATTGTCGGCGATAGGCACCGATCGGCGAGCGTTTTCCATACCCCTGTTCGGTGACGGTGAGCAACCACTGGGTGTCGGCCGAGACCGCCGCGATCCCCGCGACGCCGTGGCCCTCCTCGTCGGTTTCGATACCGCGGACCCCGCGGGCACTGCGACCCATCGCCCGCACCTCGCCTTCCGCGAAGCGGATCGACCGGCCCTCGCGCGTGGCGATCACGATGTCGTCGGTCCCGTCGGTCACCACGACGTCGACGAGTTCGTCCTCGGCGTCGAGTTTCGTGGCGATGATACCCGTCGAGCGGATGTTGGCGAACTTCTCGGCCGATGTCCGTTTGACGTAGCCGTTCCGTGTGACGGTAGTGAGGAACTCCTCGGGGTCGAGTTCGTCGACGCTGACGACTGCGGCGATCTCCTCGTCGGCGTCGAAGTCGAGCAGGTTGACCGCCGACGTTCCTCGGGCCGTACGGCTCATCTCCGGCACTTCGTAGCCGCGCAACTCGTAGACCCGACCCTGGTCCGTGAAACACAGCAGGTGGTCGTGGGTGTTGGTCCGAAAGACCGTTGCGACCGAATCACCGGACTTGAGCTTCGTCCCGATGATGCCCTTCCCGCCGCGATTTTGCGCGTCGAACCGCGAGACGGGCATCCGTTTGATGTAGTCCTCCTCGGTGAGGACGATCAGGACTTCCTCCTGGGGGATGAGGTCCTCGTGGGCAACGGTACCGTCGTCGTCGGCGATCGTCGTCCGCCGTTCGTCGGCGTATTCGGCACGTATCTCGCGCAGTTCCTCGACGATGACGCCGTCGAGTGCCGCCTCGTCGGCGAGGATCGTCTCCAGCCGGTCGATCTCGGCCGTGACCTCCTCGTGTTCGCGCTCGATCTCCTCGGTTTCCATCGCGGTGAGGCTACCGAGTTGCATCCGAACGACGTGATCGGCCTGGCGCTCGGTGAACCCGTAGGCTTCGCGCAACGCCCCCTTCGCCTCGTCGCGATCGGCGGCCTCACGGACGAGTTCGATCACCGTGTCGGTGTGTTCGAGTGCTCGGAGCCGGCCCTCCAAGATGTGTGCGCGCTCTTCGGCTTGTTCCAGGTCGTGCTCCGAACGCCGTCGGACGACGTTACGGCGATGACGAACGTACTCCCGAAGCGTCTCTTTCAGGCTGAGGACCCGCGGCTCGCCGTCGACCAGTGCGAGATTGATGACTCCGAAGGTCGATTCGAGGTAGCCATCGAGCAGTCGGTTCTCGACGATATCGGCTACTGCGTCCTGCTTGAGTTCGATCACGACTCTAATACCGTCGCGATCGGATTCGTCGCGCAGGTCCCGGATACCATCTAATTTCCCGTCGTTGACGGCGTCGGCGATCCGCTTGATCAGGCGTGCCTTGTTGGTCTGGAAGGGCAGTTCGGTGACGACGATGCGTTCGTTCCGTCCCGCTTCCTCGACTTCGTAGTCCGCCCGCACCCGGATCCGCCCGCGACCCGACTCGTAGGCGTCGTAGATCCCCTCACGGCCGACGATCGTCGCTCCCGTGGGGAAGTCCGGTCCCGGGACGTGCTTCATCAGGTCGGGAATCGAACAGTCGGGATGGTTGATGAGGTGGATCGTCGCGTCGATCACCTCACCCAAGTTGTGTGGCGGGATATTGGTGCTCATCCCGACGGCGATCCCCGACGAACCGTTTACCAGCAAGTTCGGAAACGCCGCGGGGAGAACGTCGGGTTCCTCCAAGCGATCGTCGTAGTTCGCCGAGAACGGGACCGTGTCCTTCTCGATGTCGTCCAATAACTCCTCGGCGATCGGGCTCATGCGCGATTCGGTATAGCGCATCGCCGCCGGCGGATCGCCGTCGACGCTCCCGAAGTTACCCTGGCCGTCGACGAGCATCGCGCGCATCGAGAAGGGCTGGGCCATCCGGGCGAGCGCGTCGTAGATCGCTGAATCCCCGTGGGGATGGAAGTCGCCCATCGCATCCCCGACCACCTTCGAGCTCTTGCGATGGGTCGCGCCGCTCGTGACGTTATCGCGGTGCATCGCGTAGAGGATCCGTCGGTGGACGGGTTTCAGCCCGTCTTCGACCTTCGGGAGCGCCCGGCCGGCGATCACGCTCATCGCGTAATCGATGTACGATTGCTCCATCTCGTCTTCGATGCGGACCGAATCGACCCGTGCGGCCTCGGCGTCGGTGCCCGCGTCGGGTACGTCCGAACTCATCGCTCCCCCGTTCGCTGAGTGTGTGCTGACATTGGATTACGTTTCTCGAAACCGTATCGTCCTGACTCGCGTTACACTAGTCGACATCGAACCCGCCACCGAACCCGCCGCGATCATATATCGACCCATTCGGCGTCGGTCGCGTGCTCCTTGATGAAGGCCTTGCGCGGGCCGACCGCATCGCCCATAAGCACCGAAAACATCCGATCGGCGGCGGCGGCGTCATCGACGGTGACCCGTTTCAACACCCGGTTCTCGGGGTTCATCGTCGACTCCCAGAGCTGTTCGGGGTTCATCTCCCCAAGCCCTTTGAACCGCTGGACCTGGGTCGGATTCCCGTTGCATTGCTCCTCGACGATGCGTTCGCGCTCGGCTTCGGTCATCGCGTCGTACGTCTCCCCGCGATACCGGATCCGATACAAGGGTGGTTGAGCGGCGTACACGTAGCCGGCCTCGATGAGCGGTTGCATATACCGATAGAGGAGGGTGAGATAGAGCGTCCGGATGTGTGCCCCGTCAACGTCCGCGTCGGTCATGATGATCAGCTTGTGGTACCGGGCCTCGTCGATGTCGAACTCATCGCCGATCGACGCGCCGATCGCGGTGACGAAATCCCGGATCTTCTCGTTTTCGAGTACGCGATCCAAACGATGCTTCTCGACGTTGAGTACCTTGCCGAACAGCGGTAGAACGGCCTGAAAGCCCCGATCTCGGGCCTGTTTGGCACTTCCCCCAGCGGAATCACCTTCGACGACGAACAGTTCGGCCTCCGTGGGATCACGGGTCTGGCAGTCCGCGAGTTTACCGGGCAGGGACGTCGATTCGAGCGCGCTCTTCCGGCGGGTAAGTTCTTCGGCCTTCTTCGCGGCCCGGCGGGCACGGGCGGCTTCCACGGCCCGGGAGATGATCGCTTTGGCGGTGTCGGGGTGTTCCTCGAGATAGGTCCCCAGGTGCTCGTGAACCGCACCCTCGACGATCCCCCGGACTTCGCTGTTGCCGAGTTTGGTCTTGGTCTGGCCTTCGAACTGCGGGTCGGGGTGTTTGATCGAGATGACTGCAGTCAAGCCCTCGCGGATGTCGTTGCCGGTGAGGTTCTCGTCGTCGATCGGTCCCAGGAGGTCGTGTCGCCCGGCGTAGTCGTTCATGACCCGCGTGAGCGCAGTTTTGAAACCGGTGAGGTGAGTCCCCCCTTCACGGGTGTTGATGTTGTTCGCAAACGCGTGGATCGACCCCTGGAGTTCGTCGGTCGCCTGGATCGCGACCTCGACCTGGACGGCCTCGCTCTCGGCGTCGAAGTAGATGACGTCCTCGTGGAGTGCGGTCCGGGACTCGTTCAGATAGACGACGAACTCCCGGATGCCGCCGTCGTACCGGAACCGGTCGCGCGAGCCGTCGCGCTCGTCGAACAGCTCGATCTCGATACCGGGGTTGAGAAAGGCGAGTTCGCGAAGCCGGTTCGCGAGCGTCGAGGCCGCGAACTGGGTCGTCCCGAAGACCGCGTCGTCGGGCCAAAAGCGGATCTCGGTGCCGGTGTCCTCTCCGTCGCCGAGATCGCGCTCCCGTTCGAGCTCCCCTGTAGGTTCGCCGGCCTCGAAGCGCTGGGTCCACACCGCGCCGTCCCGGCGGACCTCGACGTCGAGTTTCGCCGAGAGGGCGTTGACGACCGAGACACCGACACCGTGTAGCCCTCCCGATACCTGATAGGACTCCTTGTCGAACTTTCCCCCTGCGTGAAGTACAGTCAAAATGACTTCGAGGGCCGACCGGCCGTTCTCGTGGGTGTCGACGGGAACCCCACGCCCGTCGTCCGCCACGCTGACCGAGTCGTCCTCGTGGACCGTGACCGTGATCGAGTCACAGTACCCTGCCAAGGCCTCGTCGATGGCGTTGTCGACGACCTCGTAAACTAAGTGATGTAACCCCCGAGAGTCGGTAGAACCGATGTACATCGCCGGGCGCTTGCGGACGGCTTCGAGGCCCTCTAAGACCTGTATCTGCCCGGCTCCGTACTCACCTTCCTGGGACATATAATTCGTTCTTCCGTACGGACGCGGGGAGCATAAACCCCTCGCACCGATTCTCGTGGAACGACGGTTCCGTCGCTCGATTTCGGCCGAACGAGGCGAGCCCGGTCGAACCTCACCGGGACCGGATCGGAAGTCCTCGGTTCGCCGGGTCGCCCCTTGAACGTCCCCGACTGACTCCGGATCGATCCACCGTCCCAAAGGGGCCGGGAGAACGGGGACGGACCCGAACCGATCGGTGGGTCGATCGGACATCGATCAGTGCAGGGGATCGAATACCGACCGATCGGCGTTCGACCGGCAACCGACCGGCGATCGAACGGTTGATTAGCCGGACGGACCCGTCTTCGGATCGATGGTATCGTGGCGAACGGATCGGTGGGTCGATCGGCTCCGGGTTCTCGCCACGCTCCTGGTCGTAACCCTGCTCGTTCCGGTCGCGACGAGCGCGGTCGGAAGTACCGTCTCCAACGGCTCGTCGGCCTCGATCGAAGCCGACGACCTCGACCGGCCGGCGACGAACGTGACCTTCGTGACGAGTCAGGGCAAGGAGTTCCGGGACGCCGGCGCGGCGTTCGTCGTGATCGATACCGATACCGGCGAGCGGATCCGGCGGTACGACGAGGCGTTTCGGTACTACGACGTCGATCCGCTCGGCGACGATCGGGTGCTCCTCGTCGTCGATCGGCGGGGCGTCGATCCTTCTAGGGGGTTTTTCGCAGTCACGATGAACTGGCGGACCGGCGAAGTCATCGATCGGTTTCCGATCCCTGCCGACACTCACGACGTCGATTATATCGGTGACGGCGAGTACGCGATCGCCGACATCGAGGCCGACCGGGTGTCGGTCTACAACCGAACGCGCGAGGCGATCGTCTGGGAGTACGACTTCGGAACCCAGTACCCGAACCGATCGGCCGGCAAGACGGAGGGTTTCACTCACTTGAACGACGTTGATCCGATTAGCAATGGCAGTGCCTTTCTCGCCAGTCCGCGCAACATGGATCGCGTGGTTCTTATAAACCGATCGGCGAAACGGATCGAGTGGACGCTCGGAAGCGAGGACGACTACTCGATCCTGAACGAACAGCATAACCCGACGCTCGTGAACCGGAACCCGCCGACGGTACTCGTTGCGGACTCGGAGAACGATCGCGTCGTCGAGTACCGTAAAGAGGGCGAGAAATGGACGGAGACCTGGCGGTATACCGACGTCGCCGGGTGGCCGCGGGACGCCGACCGATTACCGAACGGCAACACGCTGATCGTCGATACGTGGGGCAAACAGGTCCTCGAAGTAACTCCCGACAAGCGGGTCGTCGAGCGCTACGACATCGCCGGACAGGGCACCTACGACGCCGAGCGATCGCCACACGGCGACGAACCGGCCGGCCCGCCCATCGCAGCGCTTCGGGACCGGGGCCCGGCAGTCGACGATTCGGTGATCGACGAGGCTCGATCGGCCGGGCGCTCGCGGTCGGCGAGCACCTCCGAAGGACTCGTCGAGACGGTGGAGACGGGTTATTACCTCGCACAGTGGGTGGTTCCCTCGTGGCTCGGGAGAGGGGAACTCCTAGCCTCGGTCCTCGCCGCCGTCCTCGCCGTCGTCTGGGTCGCAAGCGAATCCTACCGACTGCTCCGTCGTTGAGAAGCGGTTGAGAACCGAGCGCGTGTCGAGCGCGGGTCGATCCCGTTCGGGTGAGCGTTCCTCGCCGAAGAACTGGGGGGTCCGGCATGCAGAGGGGTTTCGCTTCCCGGCCGGTGTTCCAGTTTCACTTCCGGCGCGCTACCGCGGCGGTTTTAACCACGCCCGAGAAAGGTTGTTGTAATGACCGCGTTTCAATCGACCCTCGGTGAGGAGGCCGACGGAGGCGGTCGACAACGCGCTCGACGCGACCGAGGAGGCGGGCATCGCGCCCGATATCTACGTCGAGATCGCCGAAGCCGGCGACTTCTATAGGGTGATCGTCGAGGACAACGGCCCGGGCATCACCGCCGGACAGATCCCCCGGGTGTTCGGGAAGTTACTCTATGGTTCGCGCTTTCACAAACGCGAGCAGAAACGCGGCCAGCAGGGCATCGGCATTTCGGCGGCGGTGCTCTACAGCCAACTCACCAGTGGCACTCCCGCGAAGGTTACAAGCCGCACGGCAGGCTCGGAGGAGGCCAAACACTTCGAGTTGATCATCGATACCGATTCGAACGAACCGGAGATCCAAGCCGAGCGTGAAACGACCTGGGACCGACCCCACGGAACGCGGATCGAACTGGAGATGGACGCGAACATGCGCGCTCGCGGGCAACTGCGCGACTACATCAAACACACCGCCGTGGTGAACCCCCACGCCCGGATCGAACTGCACGAGCCGGGCGGCCAGTTCAAATCCGAACGCGCGACCGACCAGCTGCCCGCCGCAACCGAGGAGATCCGCCCCCATCCCCATGGCGTCGAGTTAGGAACCTTGATCAAGATGCTCGGCGCGACCGATTCGTATTCGGTGTCGGGCTTCCTCCAGGAGGAGTTCACCCGCGTCGGCGCGACGACCGCCGAGAACGTGTTGTCAGCCTTTCGCGATCGGCAGTTCGGCCGCGAGATAGCGTGGTCGCCGCCCGAACGCGAGGCGTGTATCGACGCGGTGACCGACGTCGTGGCGAACAAGTCCGAGGAGGCGACCGCCGAGTTCGCCGT
>PXQR01000138.1:7540-17444 GCA_003021235.1 Halobacteriales archaeon QH_6_64_20
GTCGGCGGCCGCCGCGACCGAGGCGACGGGAACGACGTTCGGGGACACCGTACAGCGGAGAGCGACGGCGGCCGCCTGGGGACAGGTCACCCGGAACCGCGGGGCCGACTGTCGTGTGCTCGTCGATAGCGCGACGACCAGCCGGAAGGACGAGGCGGTCGTCGAAGCACTCGCCCGCCGGGTCGCCGCGAAGTTCGACGCCAGCGGCGACGGGACGGACGGTAGAGCGGGCAATAGCGAGGAGAGCACCGACGAGCGCGACCGGGCGACCTACGACGTGCTTCGCTCGTACGTCGATCGGGCGGCCGATACGACCGTCGAACGCGACGAGGCCGCCGTCGGCGAGACCGCCCGGGAGAAGATCACCGAGGCCCTGTGGGAGATCGGGCGGGAAGTCCCCGACGACCCGCCGAAAGTAGGGGAGATCGCCGCCGACCGGGACACCGCCGACCGATTGCTCCGAGCGATGGCCGAGACGGATGTCATCGCCCCACCGACCGAATGTCTCTCGCCGATCACCGACGAGCTCGTCCGCGCCGGGCTCGAAAAGGAGTTCGACGCGGATTTCTACGCGTCGGCGACCCGCGATGCGGCGGTCCACGGCGGCGATCCGTTCATCGTCGAGGCCGGGATCGCCTACGGCGGCGAACTCGAAAGCGAGGGCTCGGTCGACCTCCTTCGCTTTGCGAACCGCGTTCCCTTGGTCTACCAGCGCGGGGCCTGTGCGACGACCGATGTTATCAAGGGAATCGGGTGGCGCAACTACGGGCTCGACCAGCCTGGTGGAAGCGGCCTGCCGAACGGCCCGGCCGTGGTGATGATTCACGTCGCCTCGACGAACGTGCCGTTTACGAGCGAGTCGAAGGACGCCATCGCGAACGTCCCCGAAATCGAACACGAGATCGAACTCGCGGTACGCGAGGCGGCCCGGGATCTCAAAGCCTACCTCAAGAAACAGCGCTCGATGGCGAAACGCCGGGAGAAACAGGACGTCCTGGCGACGATTCTGCCCCGGATGGCCGAGAAGCTCACCGACGTCACCGAGCGCGAACCGCTGGGGATCGACGATTCGCTCGCCCGGATCATGAACAACGTGCTCGTCGAGCGGGTCGTCGATGACGGCACGGTGAGCGTCGTCGTCGAGAACCACTCGACGACCAACGAGTCTCCCGAACTCACCGAGATCGTCTCACACGAGCCCTCGGACGTCTCCGACGGTGCAAGGACCGTCGAGATGGACGGCGAGTGGTTCATCGAGTGGTCGCCGACGGTAGAAAGCGGCGACGAAGCGACGCTCGAATACGCGCTGAACGGGAGCAGCGAGGACGCATCGTTCGATCTCGACGTAAGCGGCGTCGAGAGCGAGAAGGTAACCGTAAACACGACTTCGAGGACGACCGCATGAGCTCGGACACCGATACCACCGACCCGAAAACCGAAACCGACGTCGCCGACGAGACGGCTCGCGAACGCCTCATCGACCTCGCAGCGGCGTTTTACGATCAGTTCGCCTCCGGGGACGTTCCCTCGATGGCGATCCCCACTCGCACCAAGTCCAATATCGAATACGACGACGAGTCGGGCGTCTGGGTCTACGGCGACCGCGAGAGCACCCGCAGTGCGAACTCGGTACGAGGCGCTCGGAAACTGCTCAAAGCGATCTACACGATCGACTTTCTCGCCCAGCAACTGGAAGAGGACCGTTCCTCAACGCTGCGTGAGCTGTATTACCTCTCGGAAAGCTGGGACGAAACCGAAGCCCAGTTCGCCGATCAGGACGAGTCGAACCAGCTCGTCGAGGACCTGGAGATCGTCTCCTCGGTCACCCGCGAGGACTTCCACATGCGCCCCGAAGAGTCGGGCGCGACGCTCATGGGTCCGCTTCGGATCCGCGAGCAGACCCGACGCGGCGAGCGCGAGATCCACTGCCAGGAGGACGTCGGCGAAGGGGGCTATCAGATCCCCAACAATCCCGACACGATCGACTTTCTCGACTGTGACGCGGAGTTCGTCCTCTGTGTCGAGACCGGCGGCATGCGCGATCGCCTCGTCGAAAACGGCTTCGACGAGGACTACGATACGATGATCGTCCACCTCAAGGGCCAGCCCGCACGGGCGACCCGGCGGATCACCAAGCGCCTCCACGACGAACGCGACCTGCCGGTACTGGTCTTCACTGACGGCGATCCCTGGAGTTACCGGATCTACGGATCGATCGCGTACGGCTCGATCAAGTCAGCCCACCTCTCGGAGTACCTGGCGACCCCCGAAGCACGGTTCGTCGGCATCCAACCCGCCGATATCGTCGAGTACGACCTACCGACCGACCCGCTCTCGGACTCGGACATCAACGCATTGGAAAGCGAACTCGAAGATCCCCGGTTCCAGACCGACTACTGGCGCGAGCAGATTTCCCTCCAACTCGACATCGAGAAGAAGGCCGAACAACAGTCGCTCGCCGCCCGAGGACTCGACTTCGTGACCGACACCTACCTCCCCGAGCGGCTGTCGGCGATGAGCGTACTGTAGTTGGTCGTCGGCGTCCGTCGAGTCGTCTCAGTTCCTCTCGATTCCGGCTTCTCGGTCGTTCTCCGTTTCGTATCGGTGATCGACGTCGTCAGCGACCGGCGTGACGCCGACGTCGGTTAGGTCGCCGCTCGCACACTCACGACAGTAGACGTTCGTCCCCGTTTCGGTCGTGAAAAGCGGAACCCCGGCGACGGCGTACTCCTCGCGGTACGTCCGTTCGACACCGCCATCGACCGACGACGCACAGGCGACACACGGCGTATCGGGATCGGCGACGGTCGCTTCCTCGGTCGACCGGGTGGGGCCGAACGTCGTCACCGGATGGCGGTTTTCGAGTCGACGCCTCGTCGGCGGGAATACCCAGGCCCCACCGCCGAGCGCGAACAGTCCCATCGTGACGGCGACGGGACTGAGCGGAGCGGAGGCGATGAGCGCAACGGCAAGGACGACCAGGAGTGCTCCGGCGACGTACGATCGGGTCGCGGCGGTCCCGTCGGTTCCATTCATCGCGATCCCTGGCTCGTACCGATCATCGACGGCGCTCTCTCCGACGGATCGGTGTTCGTCCTCGCCGGCGCGTATCAGTTCACGGTCCGCGTCGTACGAGTAGCAGTACCACGCGTAGACGAGGTTGCCGGCACCGCCGGTGAACAACAAAAGAGCGGCGTGGGGCCACAGCTCACCGAACCCCCGGTCGACGAGGACGACGCTGTCGCCGTCGTCGTGTTCGAGGTCCCACCCGTCGGCCAGTCGACGCTGTACGCGGCGACGAAACGCCAGCAGATCCTCGTCGCTCCGTCCGTTCGCAGTATCCCTGCTGTCCGGGTCGTTCGGGTCGGCCGCGTCGTCCCGGGAGCGTTCGTCGGCGGGCGTGATCTCACGAGAGCGCGTCCCGCACTGCCCACAGTAGTTCGCGTCTCGGTCGAGTCGGGCCCCACAGTGCGAGCAGTAGTTCGCGGTCGCGTCCGCCCGTCCCATACGTCAGTAGTTCACATCATCGCGCTAAAACGTTGGGGTCACGCGGGTCGAGCATCGATAGAGCACTAACGACAGCCGTCGTCGTTCCGATCGAGTTCGAAGAACAGCCCGATCTTCGGTACTGCGGGATGGTACTCGCTGGTATCGTCGGTCGATCAGGCGCGTTCGTCGAGGACTACTGGCACGCCGCGGCCGGCGACGTCCGCAGCGAACGCGGCCGAATCGGCTTCCAAGGCCTCGAACGTGTTGTAGTGAATCGGCAACACGAGATCCGGGTCGAGCGATTCGGCGAGGTCGGCCGCGCTGTGGCGGTCCATCGTAAACGAACTGCTGATCGACGGCGTGAACAGCGAGACGTCGAGTCCGTCGTGTGCGTCGAGGACGTCCGAATCGCCGGGCCAGAAGACCCGAGTCCCCCCGAAGTCGAGCAGGTACCCACAGCCGAAGCCCTCCGGATGGATCGGCTCGCCGCCGCTCGTGTTCGGACCGTCGGGGTGGTTGTAGGCGGGCAGGGTCTCGATCTCTACGCCGCCGGCAGCGCTGTCGATCGCATGCTCGTCGGTCTCGCCAATCCGGACGACCTCCCCAGGGAGATCCTCGATCGCGGCGACGTCCCGGTCGATGCGCGAGGGATCGACTTCCTCGTAGACGAGGATCGTCGCGCCCTCGCTCGCGACGCGGGCAATGCCGTCCGGGTCGTAGTGGTGATCGTGAGTAACACAGACGAGATCGCCGTCGCGTGCGTCGTAGTCGGTACCCGGCGGGTGAGCCGTTTCGCCGTTCCATTCACCGGTGAGCACGCCGTACCGACCGGGATCGAGGTAGGCAACGAAGTCGTCGGACTCGATGCGGAGGGTCGCATAGCCCTGCCAGGTCGCCGACAGGCCGTCGTGGCGGATCGTCATGCGCGTCGCTCCGACCCGCCCTCATATAAGCGCTCGTGCCCGTCGGTTCGGATTCCCTACTGACTCCGAGGCGACCTCGCCGGAGTTTCGATCGCTCATCGGAGTAGCAGGGATTCAAGTCGGTCGGTATCTACCACCCGGATATGTCGGGGCTGGAGTCCGAATCGGAATCGGAGAGCGACCCGGACCCGGAACCGGAGCCGGAGTCGGACCTCGCAGAACAGGTCGCAAGAGCGCTCGACGTCGATCCGGCCGAGTTCCAGGCCCGGGCCGACGAGGAGACCGCCGTCGTCAAGGAGGAACTCGCGGCGGGCACGTTCGACAACCCCCAGGCGATGATCGGACTCGAATACGAGTTCTACGCGGTCGACGCCGAGACGAAGGCCCTAGCTCGGGTGCCCCGACGACTGCTCCAGTTCATCGGCTTCGAGAAGGAACTGGGCTTGCACAACGCCGAGATGTGTGCGAATCCTCAGCCGTTTAACGAGTACGGCCTCCACGCTAAGGAATCGGAGGTTCGCGCCCAGTTACTGACGGCGCTTCGCAGTATCGACGCCGAGGGGTTGCGCCTCATCAGCGACGCGATGTGGACGATCCCGCCCGAGAACCTGACGGCGAGGGAGTACCTCACGGACTACATAGAGGATCGCGGGGTTCGGATCGCGGCGAACATGAGCGCCTCGATCCGGTATCACGCGATGGCCAACACGACCGACGACGACGGCATCGTCATGAACGTCGACGCCCCGCACGTCTCGATCGGTGCGAAGACCGTGATGCCCGAAAGCCTCATCACCTCGATCCAACCGCACTACCAGGTCCGTCAAGCCGGTGATCTGCCCGAGTACTTCACGTATGCGCTTCGCATTGCCGGCCCACTGCTCGCGCTCGGGGTCAACTCGCCGTTTTTCCCGCCTGATCTCTACGACGGGGGGATCGACGCCGAGCGAATCGTCGAGGAAGCCTGGATGGAAAACCGCGTCCACGTCTTCGAGTCCATTCTCAATCCCGAAGGTGGGCGGAGCAAGATCCGCTTTCCCCGTGACCTCGGATCGGTCGAGGAAGCGATCGACCGGATCGCGGGCGACAGCACCATCGTCCCGATGCCCGTCGAGGAGTCCGATCGCTTCGACGACGCCTTTCGTACCCTCCGGCTCAAACACGGCACCTACTGGCGGTGGGTCAGGCCGGTCTTCGACGGCCCCAGCCGATCGAGCGCGAACGCCCGCATCGAGTTCCGGCCGATCCCCGGCCAACCCACTGTTCGGGATTCGATCGCCTTCTTAGCCGTGTTCGCCGGCCTCATGGAGAGCTTGTCGCTTCGGGAACACCCCGTTTCGGATCTCGACTGGCGCGACGCTCACGACAACTTCTACCGGGCGATGGGCGAGGGCTTGGACGCGAAACAACTCTGGATCACCAACGACGGCCGCGAGACGACCGACCGCCGCGAGATCTACGACGATCTGTTCGCCCACGCCGAGGACGGGCTTACCCGCCGCGGGCTCTCGGAGGGCGAGGCCGCGAAATACCTCTGGCCGCTCAAACAGCGCGTCCGCCGAGGGGTCACGCCCGCCGACTGGAAGAAGAACGAGGTCCGAGAGCGCCTCAATGCGGGCGACTCCTTCGACGAAGCGATACACGGCATGCAGCGCGCGTATATCGACCGCCAGGAGGAAACGCTGCTCGAAAGCAGCTTCACCGACTGGTTCTGGCGATAGGCGCGAACATGGCTGAACGATACCCTATACACGACTCACTCACTATACTATATAGCAACTGAGACGGATGCGTACGAATTAATGAGTCAGAGAGTGCTCCTGCCCGTCAGTTGTAAACGATCAAGATCACTCTGTTCCCTACTCTATAGCTGAATAGACTAATACTTCGAAAGATCCACTTATTGAATAGAACTGCGGGGGAGTCATCAATCATCCGAGCAACCCAGGCCAATCGAGAAAATACCGCAACATAAATTGCAAGGAGCATTAGATTTGGACTGATTACTGAGAGGAGATGAACCTCAGGTCGATACAGGACTGCGAAATTCGTTCCGTCCAGTATCCAATTGATTCTACAATCTTGAGAGAGTTGAGCACACATATCAAACACTCCGTTAGAGAGTCGTGAACTGATCGCTATAGCGCTGCATAAGAGCAGAGTAGAATACATAGCTATCCAAAATGGTAAGCAAACAGTGCAGGGAGCACCAATCTTCTTAATCAGAGCAATCGGTAGATAGGTGAGAAAGTCGGGCATTGTATCGATTCCGAACAAGGACTGTGTCCACGGAGTCGTAATAAAATCGAATATTAGTATTGTCGAATAGACGCTGAGGGCTATGAACATTTCTTTCGTAGAAAACCATGGCAGATTATATCCGCGAGAGAGAAGAGAGGCAAGAGCAAGCAGCACGATCGCCCTGTGCCATCGTCCTATGGCGTGGAACACGCTTGGATTTCTCAGCACGCGCATGTTCGCTCAGTGGAGAAGGTACGATTTAGTTGTTCGTAGGCCGGACTGAAACTGGTCTGCACCGATCATGCACCAACGGAGACGGCATCCGCGAGCGCCGCAGGCGCGAGCGGTTCCCCGTGACTGAGCGAGCACAGCGAGTGAGGGAGCGGCCTTTTTAGTCCACAGTCGTTCCCGTTCGTTCCCTCCGATCACTCACCTCCCACTCCCTGCTCTCGCTCGTTTCACTCGCGAGAACAGGTTTTTGCGGCGAGCGGTGCCCACAGCGAGCGCGACTGAAAGGAGTCGTTCGAAACGGCGAAGCCGTTTCGTGATGACAAAAGGCGCTTCGCGCCTTTTGAACCACGCGAGCGAGGACACCCGAGCCGCAAAAAAGTGGGTGTCTCTAGTCGACGTACCTTCGGCGAAGTCGAGGTCGTAGCGTGCCTCTAACTGGTCGTCGATGTCGAGGGCATCGATCTCCGCGCGCCAGCCCGCCTGGACCGTCTCGGCGTGGCCCTCCGCCTGGGCACCCGAGCCATAGGAACCGACCAAAAGGTGTTTGCCGGTCACGTCCTCGTCGTTTTCGGCGGCGTGAGCGAGCGCGCTGGCGCGGGCGACGTGTACCGACCCGGTGTACCAGTTGCCGACCTGGCCGGCGAGTTCGATCGTCGGCGCGATCGTCCGGTCGTACCACTCGGTGTAGCGGTCAGTGGACTTGAGCGCATCCATGTACTCCCGTACTGCCTCGCGAAAGGCCTCCTCGTCCTCGAAGGCCTCCTCGCGGGGTTGGCGGCCGATCTCGGAGGCGAGTTCGTCCTCGATCTCGGTGTCGCGGATCATGTGCCGGTAGGTGAGCATCGCGGCCTTCTTGACCATCCCCGGGAACGGCGTGTGGAAGGGCACGTATCGGAAGTCCTCGGGGCGGACGTCACCCGCGACGCTCTCGTAATCGGTGAGCGCTTCGCGCATTCGCGCGAGGTAGACCTGGACCGAACGCTTGCCATCGACGCTCGGGAACTGCTGGTTCGGTTTCAAAAAGTCCGTCTCGTCGGCGCTCCCATAGCCCTGTTCTTTGCTCAGTTCGACGATCGCGGGATCGGTGTCGATCAACATCGCCACCGCGCCCGCGCCCTGAGTCGCCTCGCCGGGATCGTCGCGGGCATACAGTGCCATGTCGGTCGCGATCACGAGCGCCGCCCGGCCGCGATTGCGCCCGGCCTGAATCCAGTTGTACGCGTCGTCGATGCTTTGAGTCCCCGAGATACACGCGAACTTGCGCTCGCCCTTGTTGGCGTGGTGGAGATCGCCCTCGAACACCCCTTCGAGACAGCCCGCGATATAGGTGGAAACGGGTTTGGAGTTGTCGAACGCGCTCTCGGTGGCGACGTCGATCCGGCCGATGTCGTCGAGTTCGAGTCCCTTTCGTTCCAGCAGTCGACGGGCGGCGTTCGCGCCCATCGTAACGATGTCCTCGTAGACGTCGGGAAGGGAACTCGAACGGACCCCCAAACCCTTCGTGTATTTCTCGGGGGCTTCGTCCATCGCCGGGGCGAAGGTCTCGGCGAGGTCGAGCGCCAGTTTCCCCGTCCGGATCTCGATCGCGTCGATGCCGACTCCTGTCATGAAATCCCTGTCGACGGCCTGGTATATGGCTTTGTCGACCGAGATATCGTCGATCGTCGAATCAGTGTGGGCTAGGCCGACGGCCGGGCCCCTCGATCGAGGTTAGCGGTCGGGATCGAGATCGGAATCGGAATCGGCCCGCGAGGACGGGGAAGCGACCGTGTTCGCCTCGCTAACAGTGACCGACTTTTGAATCACGTCGGTATCACCGTCGTCGTCGGTGACCCGTAGGGAGACGATGTAGGTGCCCGACTCGTTGTACGCATGACTGACGGTAGGGATCGTGGTCGTCGCGTCCTCGCTGCCGTCGCCGAAGTCCCATTCGTACCTCACGATCTCACCGTCGGGATCGCTCGAACCCGACGCGTCGAAGATGATCGCCTCGCCCGGTTCCGGAGCGGTGAGCGGGTACTCGAACGCCGCCCGTGGGGGCCGGTTCGCGATCTCGACGGTGGCGGTCGTCGTGTCCCGGCCGCCGTGCTCGTCGGTGACGGTGAGTGTCGCGTTGTAAGTCCCGCTCCGATTGTAGACGTGGTCCGGCCGCGGACCGAACGCCCGCGAACCGTCGCCGAAGGCCCACTGGTACTCGACGATCTCGCCGTCGGGATCGCTCGACCGACGGGCGTCGAACTGCACGGCCGTTCCGCTCGTCGCGTTCCGTGGCGCGTACACGCCGGCCGCGTCGGGGAGACGATTGGCGATCGTGAGGTTGAGTCGGTCGCTCGGTCCGATGCTGTTGGTGCCGCCGGCGACGGCGAGCGTCGTCGTGCCCGGTTCCAATACCTCGACCGTCGCCGTTGCTCGCCCCGCTTCGTTCGTGACGTCGTCGGCCCGCGTGTAGTTGACGACGCTCGAATCGCGGTTCGCGAGGGCGACGTTCACGCCGCTTACGGGCCGGTCGCCGGTGGCCGCGCTCGCGACGATCGGGATCGTCAGACGGCCCGCGCTACGGTCGTAGATACACCGGTTCGGCCCGCACTCGACGCCCGACTGGTTCGAGAAGGTGGACCTGTTCCACCGCACCCTATGGGGCACCGGACTCGAATCGGCGTTCGTCACGGTAACGTCGAACGCGGTGGCATTGGCCGCCCCGCGATCCGCCGCCGGGTCCGGTCGGGCCGTCCGATCGGCGAGGACGCTCACGTTCGCCGGTCCGCTCCCGTTGATGCTTCGCGGTGCGCGATACCGAACGACCACCTGACCGTCCTCGTCGGTCGTCGCCTCGATCTCGCTACCGCGCTCGCCCGCCGCGCGCAGTCGGCCGACGTCGACGTCGGTACCGGAGTTCGTCCCCAGTCGATCGAGAACCGACCGATCGACGATCGTCAGGTTCACCGACTCGTTGTGTACCGGGTTGTTGTACCGATCGCGGACTTCGAACACCAATCGTCGGGAAGCGTTTTCCGGCATAC
>PXQR01000138.1:17667-18809 GCA_003021235.1 Halobacteriales archaeon QH_6_64_20
CCTGCCGTCAACGACGGTCTGGTTCGAGAGGGCCTCCCCACCTCTGACCGCGGCGTTCGGCCCGAGCGGGTCGGTGCCGAAGAGCGCGAACAGGAGCGAGTGGCCGTAGACGATGGTCGGCGCGCTCTCGAACTCGTTGTAATCGGGGAAATACGCGAGTCCCTGGGTGGTAAAGCTCCGCTCGGAGCCGTTCCAGTAGTCGGCGGTCTCGTCGTTACGGGCCGTCGCGTTCGAGATCGAAACCCGCCCTGTAGGTCCGGGGGCGACGGTCTCGAACGTGCCCCTCGCCGGCGCGGGGTTCACCGCGACCACCCGGTTCGGGTAGTCGGTGCCGAGCGTGACGACGGTCGAGTGAGACCTGCCGGTGGCGGCCGTTTCGAGGATCGTCTTTCGGACCCCCTGAAGCTGTTCTCGAACCAGTTCGCTGTGTCCGGCCTCGATCTGTCGGTTCTGTTGAGGGACGCTCGTCACCTGGTAGAGCGACAGCGCGACGATGGCGACACCCACCAGGACCACCACCCCGACCTGCATGGCCTGCCCGCGCCTGTCGCCCCACGTGTCCATATGATATTTCAGTGCATCACGTAGCTAAAGTTATTTCCCGATTTTTACGATATATAAAACGAATCAGTGGGAGCGGCCCGGACACGCCGCTCGGTGTACGCTCCCCGATGTCGGACTACTCGAACCACGAGGGGGCGTCCGAAGCGAGCGCCGTCCGTTGCCCACCTGAGTACCCCGTAACCGAATCGCCGTCGACGTCTCGGACTACTTCGATCGCATCGGCTATCGCAGCAGAATTTCCGCCACCCAGACCCGGTAGTCCGGCACTAACTGTGAACGTTTGGTTAGTGGTATCAGTGGCATCGCCGTCAGTTACCGTCAGGGTTATGCGGTACTCGCCGGGTAGTAGGGGATCAGTAGTGGGCGTCTCACCTTGAGCTGTCTCCGTCCGCCCGCTCGGGTAGGTGAGTTCCCATCGATAATCGAGATCGTCGCCGTCGGGGTCACTGCTCTCCGACGCGTTGAATTCGACTTCGGCACCTGTCCGTGGCTCGGACGGATCGTACTCGAAGGCGGCCGTTGGCAGTCGATTGGTGCTCGATGGTTCCGGATTGTCGACCGTTATACTTCTCGGGGAA
>PXQR01000139.1:0-2070 GCA_003021235.1 Halobacteriales archaeon QH_6_64_20
GGACGCGGAAGGCGAGCCGATGGACGACCCGCCGATCGAACTCGACGGTCGTCTCGGACCGACCGAGGGAGCGTTCATCGCGAACAACGCCTTCGTCGGTATCGATCGAGACCGTTCGGTTATCCAGAATCAAGAGAACGGCGAGTCGTCCGATGAGTTCGCGAACGCGGGCGATCCGAGTGGGTTCAACGGCATCCGGCTCGAAAACAACGAGTATCCGGAAACGCAGGCTCAGATATCGCCGAACGTCGGTGCGCCGAACTCCCTACCGGCACCGGGACAGATTCGCGGGCCGGACGGGACAGCGCCCGGCGGGGGTGGCGGTCAAGGGGGAGGGGGCGGCTTAGGAATTCCCTCGGCGTCGGACGTCGCTGGCGAGGTGGTCGACGAGACACTCGGCGCAGTTAATGATATCTTCGTCGATACGGTAGGGACGATCCTTCGGCTTCCGTTCCGGCTTATCACCGTCCGCTTCGCTCCGTTCGACGGATCCGTGTCCGGTGGTGAAGGTGCATGGGCCCGCCCACCGGGCGTGTACGGCGACCTATACGACCTGGCGACCGGCCGGTTCTTCCAACTCGGGGTGTTTCTCCTTGCGATCTTCTTTATCATCGACTGGCTGGGGAACTTCTCACCGAAGCCGGGCGTCATGGGTGTCGGTGATCGGCTGTTCCGTCGAGCGGGAGACGTGGCACACTTGGCGTTTAGTTGGCCGATCGCGTGGGCGCACTTCCTGTTCGCCTCGATCCTTTGCATCCTGTTCCTTCCGCCGGACGAGGTAGTGGTCTCCGGGCTTACCGACGCTGGAAGTCAGCTTGCCGGTATTGCCGGCGCGGTCGGGTTCACCCTCATCTTCTCGATCGTGCTCGCAATCGCTGGGGGCTACCTGCTTCTCAAGCACGCCGGGGCGTTTCTCTACCTCGTCGTCGGTTTAGTCGCCTATCCGATTCTTGTGGGAGCCTCGATCCCGAACCATCCGATCGTCGGCCGGCTCGGCGACTACGCTGAGAGCGCACGGCAGGGCTATGTCGTCGCCGCGTGGTATCCGGTGCCGACGGCGTTCGTCCTCGGCGTCGGGTATGCCGTCGACGGCGCGATCCTCTCGGCGCTCACCCTTGGCGGGCCGCTTGGTGAGATCTCCGGCGGAGCGATCTACTACCCGGTCATGTGGCTTGCGGCGTTGTACGCGCCGGAGAAGGTCTTCAAAGACGGTGGTGTGGCGCGCAAAGCGAAACAGGCGGCGCTGGCGGCCGGGACTGGGGGCGCGGCCGGCGCGGCAACCGGAAGCGCGGCTGGGGCGTCGAGTGGCGCGGCAGCGGGGGCGACGACAGCGGCCTCAGCGTTGCCTGCTGGCGCGGCGGCGGGGGCCGGGACCGGAGCCAGCGCGGGAGCGGGCGTGGCGACAGCGACATCGGCCGGAGCCGGATCAGCCGGTTCGACGGCCTCGCGTATGACGTCGGGCTCGCCCGGAGCGTCGGCGCTCGCCGACGGCGGAACGCGCCCGGTCGCGACGGGTGCCTCGGGTGGTGGCGGCAGTGCGGGACCGCTCGGGGACGACAGTGTAGCCGGAGCCGGCGGCGGGTCCGGTCCCGGATCGGCCGGAGCAACGATATCTGGAGGAGTGTGGTCGGGACAGTCGACACCCGCCGGGACGACGCACATCGAGAACCGATCGGCACTCGACACTGAGCAGCGATACGAGCCGGTCGTCCAGCACGATTCGGGCGATCTCGCACGGATCGGTCCCCCGAAGGACGCGAACTGGCTGGCCGATAAAGGCGGCTTCGAGCGTCTCGATAGCGCGACCGACGAGCCGCTGTACTTTCGCGGTGAGACTGACGGTGGTGTCTTTGACCTTCGGGGCGCGGCCGAGACGGGCGGCGTCCACGGCGGTGCTGGCTCGGCCTCCGTCTCCGGCGGCGGGGTGAACGGAACGACGGATGGGGACTCGATCAGAGGAAGCTAATCATGGCAACACAACCACAGAGCGGCAGGAACGGCAACGGACAGGGACAGTATCGGCGCATCATTACCGACTTCGGCGGGACAGGCTCGATCCAGGGCACCGAA
>PXQR01000139.1:2323-4348 GCA_003021235.1 Halobacteriales archaeon QH_6_64_20
CTCGACGGTGGCTTCGATGTGTTTAGTCCGGCGCGGACGATCGAACCCGGTCGGCTCGCGGGTGGGTACATCGGCCGGCAGTTCGACGACGACGTCCGGAACAGCGAGACGCTTGCGGCACTCGTTGAGACCTATCAGCGGGAGTTGCCCCGAGAGTTCCGCCAGCGGGGAACGTCCGTCCGGCAGTTCTACGTGGTCGTGTGGGTCACCGAGCACGAAGTCCGGCGCGAGGACCACGGCGCTCTCGGGAAGCTCGCTGAGCTCCCCTACGTCGGCGGCCTGATCCGCCGGGTCGGGCTCGCACGCCGCGAGGCAAGCGACACGGAGATTCGGACCCGGCAGAAGTCGATTCTCTCGGCGCGGAAACGCACCGTCGAGAACAGTATCGCCGCGATCGAGGGCTGCACGGCGAGCGAGGTCGATGGCGAGCGGTTCGCGGCCGTTTTACAGGAGTATTGGACCGGAGTGCGGACACCTCACGATGGGAAGCCGGTACCGAACACGACGCTCCCGATTGTGACGGTCGGCGACGCCGATCGCGAGGAGCCCAGCGAGACAGGAGGGTACTGATTCATGCCAATGTTCGAAACGCTGAGACAGAAGTTCACGGGCGAGGAGACGATGAGACGCGAGGACCCGCCTCGCGAGGACAAGCGGGCGGCGTCAGCCGAAGAGATGAACAGCGACGACCTGGTCACGGGTGGGGCGGTCCCTGGGGAGAGCGACGAAGACCTCCGAACCGTGTGGGGATCGAGAACCGGCCCCGATACCCTTCCCTCGGGAGCGGATGCTACCGTGACCTCGGTCTCGGCGTCCTCGGCGCAACTGCTCTCGCATGGCGGCCGGTTCGGGTCGGCGTACTGCAAGGTGATGTACGTCCCCCGGGACGGGTGGCCCGCGAATCCCGAGCGCCGCGTCAAAACGAAAAACAAAGAACTATATTCGAAGCGGCAGGCCGGAGCGCCCGACGCCGGAACGGTCGCCGACGAGAAACAAGAGCTCGATGCGACACTCCGAGCGATCGAGGCGGGCGTCGAGTCGATCTACTGGGTCGGTGTCTACTTCGTCGTCCGGGCGAGCACGAAAGGCGATGTCGACGACGCGGCCGATGAGATCGCACACGACCTCGCGAAGGACGAACTCGATGTCTCGACGCTCGACTGGGTACCCACCGAGGGCATGACTACCGTCTCGCCGATCGGCAAGCGCGAACTCCCCGACCGGACGCTTACCGCGATGACCGGCTCGGCACTGCAGTGTCTGTTTCCCTTCTCGACGGCGAGCATGATCGAAGAGTCCGGCGTGCTCTATGGCTATCACGGGCTGAACGGCTCGCCGATCACCGTCGATCGGTTCAATCGGAAGAACGGGTACAACCAACTGGTTGTAGGAAATATAGGGGCAGGCAAGAGCTACGGCGCCAAGTTACTGTTACTCCGACGGCTCGTCCGCGACCGGGACATATCTGGGGTTATCGTCGATCCCAGGGGGGAGTTCCGGGAGCTGATCGACGCCTTCGGACTCGACGCCGAAAGCGTCACTGTGGGGGGAGATAAGGGAATCAACCCCCTACAGATCGAACCGACGCCCGCCGGCGTCCTCGAACAGCGTCACGATATGGACCCCTTCGGAGAGAAAATCGAAAGCGTCCTTGCGTTCTTCGAGGCCCTGCACGCCGAAAGTGATGACACGAGCGGGCTCGACGCTGGGGACCGGGCTGTCCTCTCGCAAGCCATTACCGACGCTTACAACGACGCTGGCATTACGAAAGACCCGGCGACCCATTCTCGGGACAGTCCGCTTCCCGAGGACGTCGATCGCATCCTGGGGACGTATGCCGGCGACGCGACCGTGGCACTCGGGACCGACGCCAGCGAGCGCGAAATCGAAAAGTGGGAGGACCGCGCTGCCGAACTCCGGATCGCAATGCGTCCCTTCCGTGATGGGGGGCGGTACGATCATCTGAATCAACCGACGAACATCGGCCTGAGGCCGGACGGCTCCCGGATCGTGCTCCTCGATACG
>PXQR01000140.1 GCA_003021235.1 Halobacteriales archaeon QH_6_64_20
AACACGAGCGCGGCTACGACGCCGACTACTGGGACGAGCGCACCTACGCGCCCTCAGCCTTTCTGTTATACCTCGGCGTCGAAGGTGACGTCGAACCCCTGGCACACCACACGCTCGTTCTGCCGACCGACTGGGACCCACACTTCGCGCAGATCTTCGACGAACCGGCCTGGCCCGATGACCCCGCCTATTACCTGTGTGTGCCCTCCCGGACCGACGATTCGGTAGCTCCCGATGGTCACAGCAACCTCTTCGCGTTAGTACCGATCGCCCCCGAGCTTGAGGACTCGTCCGAGATCCGCGAGCGCTATCGCGATTCGATCCTCGCGGACATCGCCGACAATACCGGCGTCGACCTCCGCGATCGGATCGTTCTCGAAGAGCGCTTTTCGATCTCCGAGTTCGCCGACCGATATAATAGCACTCAGGGAAGCGCGCTCGGACTCGCCCACACCCTCCGGCAGACCTCACTGTTTCGTCCGTCGCATCGCTCGAAGGCCGTCTCGGACCTGTATTTCGCCGGCTCCTTTACGACACCGGGGATCGGCATGCCGATGTGTGTGATCAGCGGCGAACACGCCGCGAACGCCGTCATCGACGATCACGAGACGGACCACAGCTCCATGGAGAAAGCCGGTGGAACGAAGGAAACCGACGCGACGGCGATCGCGAGACGGCTCGCGAAGATACCGCTCGCGGACGTGCTTCGCTGACACTCATGAACGTGGTCGAACGACTCCGGCGGCAGGTCGGCGAACTCGGGGGACGACTCCCCTCGGAGTCCTCGCTGAGCGGGTACCTCTTCTGGCTGTCCCGGCCGCGCTTTTGGTTCTACCTCGCCGGGCCGGTCGTCGTCGGCACGGTCTACGCCGCCGACTCGATCGCCGAACTGTTCTCCCCGCTGTCGGTGGCCCTGTTCGCCTTCTTCCTCGTGCCGGCGAACGTCCTTTTGTATGGTGTGAACGACGTCTTCGACGCCGGAATCGACGCCGAGAACCCGAAAAAAGAGGGAAGAGAAGTCCGGTACCGGGGCGGCCGGGCCGTCGCCGGGGTCGTGCTCGCGAGCGGACTCGCGGGACTCGCGTTCGTTCCGTTCCTCTCGATACCGGCGTTGCTCGCCTTCGGCGGCTTTTACCTGCTTGCGATCGAGTATAGCGCGCCGCCGCTACGGCTCAAAACTACGCCCCTGCTCGACTCGCTCTCGAACGGCCTGTATGTCCTCCCTGCGGTCGTGGCCTATACGGCGCTCGCGGGCGAGTATCCACCCGTTGCGGCCGTCCTGGGCGGCTGGCTCTGGGCAATGGGCATGCATACCTTCTCGGCGATCCCCGACATCGAGCCCGATTTCGAGGCCGGCATCGAGACCACCGCGACGGTGCTCGGCGAACGGTGGACCTACGTCTACTGCGGGGCGTGTTGGCTCGTTGCGGCGCTCGCCTTCCTGCTCGTCCATCCGTTCTTTGGCGCACTTTTGCTGGAGTATCCGCTCATCGTGTTCGGGGTCGTCGTCTCCGATACCGACGTCGAGCGGGCGTACTGGTGGTATCCGGCGATCAACACGCTCGTCGGTACCGCCATGAGTCTCGGCGGGTTTTGGGTGCTCGTCTATGGGTAGCGACGAGGACGGTGATACTACTGGGGATGAGCGCGCCGAGGACGGCCCGGACGACGGCCGGATCGGACGCGTTGGGCGCGATCGACGACGTTTCGAAGCCCGCTTCGATCGTCTGATCCGCGAGAACCGCTTTACGATCGCGGTGGTCTTCACGGTCGTCGGTGCCGTCTTGCTCGTCGCAAGTCGGGAGGGACTGCTCCCGGCGCTTCTCTCGTACAACCCCGTCCTCATTCTGCTCGGGACGCTCGTGATGCGCTCGCCGCTGGTCGCCGGCGTCCTCCCGCTCGTCGACCGGCGTGCCCTCCTGGGACTCACGGCGCTCGTCGGCTACGCCTACGCGATCGAAATCGTCGGCGTCCTCACTGGGATCCCCTACGGCGAGTTTACCTATGCGATCGACCTCGGGCCGATGCTTGCTCGTGCTCGATCCGGGGGCGGTAGCGATCGGCTTCTGGACGTACCCTGCCGGCGGCCTCTACTACGGCGTCCCCTGGACGAACTACGCGGGCTGGGTGCTTTCGGCCACCGTCTCGGTCGCGTTCCTCGACTGGGGGTTCTCCCGCTCGGCCCTGCTGGATCGTCTCCGTGCGTGTGAGTTCATGCTCGACGACCTGGTGAGCTTCGTGATCCTCTGGGGCGGAATCGATCTCCTGTATGCGAACTGGATCCCGGTCGCGATCGCCGTCCTGTTGGCTGGCGGCCTTCTCAGCACCGATCGCTTCGACTTTCCTGTGCTTACCCCTGATCGGTTCGTTCGTGGAGGGTGACACCCGTCGGCGCTCCTGCGATCCGTTCCGTTCGGTTCCGTTCACCGACGTCGATGTACTCCGTATCGATTCCATCGGCGAGTCCGGCCAGCAGGACCCACTGTACCGATCGGGACTCAGGACAGATGGGCGGCGACGTCGGCTTCGGTGACGATGCCGGCGACCCGGCCGTCCTCGATGACGATCACGGCCTCGTGGTGATCGAGGTGGGCGTCGACCTCGTCGAGCGTCGCATCGGTGGTCACAGTAGTGATGCTTTCGCGCATGGCGTCGGCGACCGGAAGCGATCCCGTGCCGCCCTCGCCACCCAGCCGCCTGACGTCGCCATTGGAGATGATACCCACCGGGTACTCGTCACGGATCACCGGCAGTTGGGAGTAGCCCTCTTCGAGCATGAGCGAGATGGCCTCCCGGACGCTGTCGTCGGGCGCGACGGCGATCACCTCAGTATGCATCAGATCGCGCGCGCGCAGCAAGCCGCCTTCGGCCTCTTCCAGCGCGTTGACGATCCGCCGGAGCGTCGAGAGCCGCGGGTCGACGTCGCCGCCCTCGATCCGGGCGATCAGCGGCTGGGAGACCTCGGCTCGATCGGCCAAGTCGCTCTGAGTGAGTTCGAGTTCCGTCCGGCGCTCGCGCAGGTCGGTCGGCGTCGGGAGGTCCATATCGACGAATAACTACGGGTAATCTTAAAAGCGCACCTTTTTGCTGGCGTCCTCGCTCGCGCTCACTTCGTTCGCGCTCGCTGCGGGGCCAGCAAAAATCTGTTCACGCAAGCGAACGGAGTGAGCGAGTGTGAGCAGGGAGTGGGAGGTGAGCGACCAGCGAGAGCGAACGAGAACGACCATTGCATCTAAAACGCTCACTCGCGCCTCCGGCGCTCGTTCGCGCGGAATCGCTCGCTCACTGGGTTCGGTCACGCAAACG
>PXQR01000141.1:0-1578 GCA_003021235.1 Halobacteriales archaeon QH_6_64_20
GGTGAGAAGGATTTGAATCAGGGAGCGGGAGGTGAGCGAACTCCGAAGGAGTGAGCGAACGGGAGCGACCGTGGTTCGAATCCGCCCGAACCCATGCACCTTTTTACTCGTCGGGTGTCCTCGTTCTCTTCGGTCGTGGTTCGAGAGGGCGAAGCCGTTTCGAACGACTGCGGGCACCGCTCCTCGCAAAAATCTGCATCAAAAATGCCGCTCACTCACTGCGTTCGCTCGCGGATACAGTGCTGGTATACACTAGACTCAATTGACAACAACTCAGATCTACTGATTTCTCGATGGTAGTGACTCATCCATCAGAATATCGTCTGAAGCGGGCCTGCTCTCTGGACAAGATCATATTGCTCTCGTATATCCTCGAATGAGACGTAGTTGAGTGAGCAATGCTGGGCTGGTTCGATAATATGGCGAAACGTAGGACGGTTCATCTGCTTTCTGACTTGACTTTCGTCATCGTCAGGAGCAGCAATGAACATCTCAACACCTAAATTGGGCACTCTGACAACGAAATCAGTCATACGCAAGATTCCACTGAAGATACTCGTAGTGCTCTCCACTTCGAACATCTTCACGATATAATCGCCATCCATCCAGATCACATCAATGTATCTAATGATGTCTATCGCGGCTTCACTGAAGCCTACTATAGATAGCTCTTCAATACATCCCTCACCGAGTCGATTTCCCTTGTATTCGGCGCTACGGTCGTTTCTAGCGACATACACATCGTAATCGTGCATGATGCCGAGCTGGATGAGGTTCCATTGTATTTCCGTATGTTCTCGTGTTTCAACCGCTTTGTCGTCTTGTTCACCGGTCTCTTCAGGGTCTTCTTCAACCATCACTGACTCACTTGAGTCGAGTTCCTGATATGCCCCCTCAATGGAACTATATCTTCGTAGTAGCTCGCTTCTGGCATTATCTGATATGCGCACCAGACTTTTTTGAAGCCGATGCGTCGGTTTATATCCTAACACATCCCACAGCTCTTGCTTGGAGAGATCCATTTCTGAGTATTCGCTAATAATGTAGACAAGTCGACTCCCTGGATTATCCCATCCCCATTCCCCAACCTCTGAGCTAACGAATCTCTGGCCGACTCGTGCGGAGGCAAAAAAAGACTCCATTCCTGTGAAAGAAGACTAAATCACCTGTCTCCATCTGGTCGAAATGTGTACGCTTTCGCTCGCTGTCTGTAGTGCCCCAGATACGAACATTTTCGTAGTCACGGAGCTGTCTCGGTACATTTTTACCCTCGATCTCAATTGATCGTGCTGCCGTCCTCTGAAATTCGGAGAACCAGTCATCGCCGACCTGCGCGAGATACAACCAAGTCATGTGATGGCTGGTCGTTCTGGCTTAAAATAGCTTTGTGCCGTGGCTACGCTCTGATTCCAGACAGACATGAGAACATTCCATGTTTTTTGCCGGTCTTTCTATAGCGATGAAGCCTGTTAAGACGGAACGACCGTGATCCGCTGGCCGCGGTCGATCGCTCCCTCTAACTCCTCAGCGATGGCACTGCCCCGCGAGACCTGTATCTCGTCGCCCCGGGAGACGGTC
>PXQR01000141.1:1747-50925 GCA_003021235.1 Halobacteriales archaeon QH_6_64_20
TCGGAGATCCGCCCGCCGCCCTTGCCGATCACGCCGGAGATCTCGCTGTCCTCGACGTAGACCACTGCACGATTCGAGCCCTGGATCTCGACGTCAACGTGCCCGCGGGCGATCGAGCGGATCTCGCGTTCGACCTCCTGGCGGGCGATCCGTGAGACGCCCGAGTCTTGTCCTTCCTCCCCGTCTAACGGAACCGTAATGACCTGGTTGTTGAACGTGTAGATCTCGTACGCTGCCTCGCCGCTCGCGAAGTCCCGGATCGTGATGACCGGCCGCGCCAAGTCCTCTTCCATCAGGCCTTCCGGAACTTTGACCTGCGTCTCTATGTCGTAGACCGTTGCGACGTCGCCGGCTTCGATGTAGACTACCGTGTCGACGACCTGGGGGATGAGCCCGAGTTCCACGCGGCCGATGAGGCGCTGGAGGGCATCGATCGCCCGCGTCGCGTGGACGACTCCGACCATCCCCACCCCGGCGAGGCGCATGTCCGAAAACACCCGGAAGTCGTTGGTTTTGCGCACCTCGTCGTAGATCGTGTAATCCGGCCGGACCATCAACAGTGAGTCGGCCGTGTTCGCCATGTTACCCCCGAGTTCGGTGTACTGAGTGACCTCCGGGCCGACCTGTAAGTCCCTAGGTTTTTCCATCGTCTTCACCGAATAGTCACCCTCGACGAGGAACTCGGCCACTGCCTGGGCGAAGGTCGACTTGCCGGCTCCGGGAGCGCCCGAGATCAGCATGCCGCGCTGGCGTTCGAGCAGACGCTCTTCGAGTTCCTCGGCGTACTCGTAGTCCTCCATCGTCGTTCGGGCGATCGGGCGCACCGCGGTAATTTCGAATCCATCGGAAAACGGCGGCCGGGCGATCGCGATGCGGTAGTCGCGCAACTGGATAATGTCCATGCCCGGTTCGGAGAGTTCGAAAAACCCATCCGAAGACTCCCGGGCATCGCCTTCGATCTCCGAGATCCACTCGGCCAGATCGTCTTCTGCGAGCGCGTCCTCGCCGATGCGCTCGAAGCGCATCTCGCCGACCGAGCCGCGTTTCGCCATCGGCTCGACCCCGGTCTTGAGGTGGACGCTCATCGTCTCGTCGTCGAAGAACTCCTCGATTCCCAGCTCGCCGGCCGGACTATACGACTTGGACCCGCGCTGGCGCGGTTCGACCTGCTCAACGGCGAGACCCTTTGCGCGGGCGACCTCGGCCTGGACGCCGTCGCTCGTGAGCAGTGTCGCGCCGTATTCGCTCGCGACGTCGCGGATGAGCGCGTCGATCTCGCCCGTATGAGCGTCGTGGCGTTCGCTCGATTCGGGCCGACGACCGACGTACTCCAGACCCTCGATCCCCCCGTTTTCGAGAAGCGTCGTGAGCCGCCGGAGCTCTTCGAGTCCGTCCCAGCCGCTCTCCTGACCCCTGTTGGCCTGGCCTTCGAGCTCGGCGACGACGGCCTCGGGGACATAGACGCTCGCCCCGGCGAACGTACCGTCTTCGACCCCAGCCGAGACGCGGCTGTCGACGATTACACTCGTATCCGGTACGATATTCATACCGAAACTACGGCTACGAACCACTATAAGGCCCTTGAAAGACCGCTCTCGATACCTCACTCAGTGCTCTAACGACCGCTTTCTCCTCGGTGTCGCTGTCGTCCACCGCCGTCCTCGTTCGCTCTCAGTTCGCGATCGAACCGCTCCGTTCCGGTCCCTCTCAAGCGTGCTGTTCGCTTTCGATCGGACCCGGTTCGATTACGGGACGGACGGTGACTCGATCGCCTCCCATCGGAGCCGTGAAGCCGGTGCCCGTCGAACCGGCGGTTCGATGCGCGCTCTCACGGACCTGACCCGCGATCTCGTCTCGACCGCGAGCCACGAGGACGAATCCCGTGCCGGGGATCTCATCGAGACGTGGCTCGCCGAACACACCGATGCGGACGTGACCCGCGACGGAGCCGCCAACGTGATCGCCCGCCGGACGCTCGGTGACGCCGTCCCGGACGCCGAATCGAGATCGCTCGCGTTCGTGGGCCATCACGACGTCGTTCCGCCCGACGACTCCCAGCTCGCAGGCGACAGCAACGAGGATGCCGACCGAACCGGGGAATACGCCGTCGAAGAACGCGATGGCCGCCTCTACGGCCGGGGTACGGCGGACATGAAGGGCGCGGTCGCCGCCGCGATGTGTGCGTTCCGGGACGCCGCCTCGAACGCGTCGAAGAACGACGACGATTCGAACACCTCTCGTTCGGCCGAGCAAACCGACGCCGACGTCGACTCGACGGGAGGTGAAACCCCCTCGGTCGACGAACTGGTCTTCGCGAGCTTCGTCGGCGAGGAGGTGGGAGGAGTCGGTGCTCGCCACGCCATCGATGCCGGGTTCGCACCCGGCTACGCGATCGTCGGCGAGGGCTCGACGAACTATTCGAACCCGAACACGACCGACGTCGCCGTTGCCCACAAGGGCCGTCGGGCGAGCACGATCACCGCCCGCGGGGACGCCGCCCACGCGAGCGAACCCGAGGCAGGGGAGAACGCGGTCTACCGGGCCTGTGACGCGGTGGACGTAGTGCGGGGCATCGACGCACCGGCCGTCGAGATCGCCGGCGAGGAGCTACGTGGAAGCGTCGTCGTCACCGAAATCGAGGGCGGATCGGCGTGGAACGTGATCCCCGATTCCTGTACTCTGACGATCGACGAACGCACTGTTCCAGGCGAGCGCGCGCCGCTCGGAGATGTCGGGGAAACCGCGGGCGTCTCGTGGGACGTCGACCAGGACCTCCCGCCGATGCGCTGTGAGAGCGACGCGTTCGCCGAGACGGTCCGTGGGGCGGCCGCCGCGGCACAAGAAACTCCCCCAGAGCTCGTCACGAAGCCCCACGCAACCGACGCGGGGTGGCTCGCGGAAGCCGGCACGGCGTGTGTGGTCTGTGGCCCCGCCGAACCGGGCGAGGCCCACACGAAGGACGAAAGCGTCTCGATCGAGGTGCTGAATCGGTGTTATCGGATCTACCGCGGAGCCGCCGAGGCGATATGTTGAACTGACATAGAGCAACCCCTGATCGGTCGCCGTCTATCGACGACGGATGGTACACATCGCTGATATACGGAAACAGGGCTGACCACTGCTCGGGATTTATATTACCTCGCTGTCGAGTTCGGATCAGCGGTCGAAATCGGCGTCGCTGACGGTCTCGACTACTGGGGTGGCCCCCTCGTGGCGATAGTCGTCTGTCACCCGCTCGCAGTGCTCTTTCACGGGCTGGGTCACGCCGCGGTCCCGCTCCTGTGCTCGAACGCCGACATCGAAGTACAGCTCGGCTCCGAGCCGCGGCGTGTGCTGACCGTCGGCCGACTGCGTCTCGTTACCGGATTCGCGGGCGTTTCGTTGTCGACGGGCCTCCCCGGGTTCTTCCGCGACCGGAACGACTCGCTCGGCCGCGTCGGCACCATTGCAACCCATCTCGCGGGTCCGACGGTCACGGTCGCGCTGTTCGTCGGGACGCTCGTGGCGATACCGCGGCTCCCGGCTATCGCCGACGACGGTGCGAGTATCGTCCTCCTCATGCTCGGTATCCAAGCCGTCGCTACGCTCGTGCCGATCGAGTATTCCCGAGTGGTGGGGAGCCTACGCCGGGATCGAGAGCGACGGGTATCGGGCGTTACGGCGTCTCCGCGGCGACCGGTCGAACCGATAGCTCCCCGATGGGACGTCGCCCGCTCGAACGGGAGTGATCGAAATCGCTCGAACGAATCGCGAGCCCGTGTCGTCGAACGGCCTGACTGGTTCGTGCAACGTCCAGCAATGCCCGGCAACGTCCGGCAATATCCGGTGCCGGAGGCGTGGCTTTGATACCCGTCGGCGCTTCCCTTCCGCTATGGCGACCGACGCGACTCAGAGCGAGGCCCCCGACGCCTACGACGAGTTGATGGAGCGATACGGCCGGATTTCGAGCATCCGGGACGCTTCTGGAGTACTTAGCTGGGACCAACAGGTGATGATGCCCGAGGGCGGCACCCCGGCGCGCTCACAGCAACTGTCGGCGCTGTCGGCGACGAGCCACGAACTGTTCACCGCGGACGAATTCGGCGACGCCTTGGAAGCCGCCGAGAGCGTTGACCTCGATGACCGCCGGGAAGCGGCGCTCCGGGAGATCCGCCGGGAGTACGAACGGTCGATACGCGTCGATACCGACCTCGTCGAGCGCATCAGCCGGACCACCAGCGAGGCCCTGCCCGTCTGGACTGAAGCCAAGGAAAGTGACGATTTCGAACAGTTCGCGCCGGTCCTCGAGGACTTAGTCGAACTCAAACGCGAGTACGCGATCCAGATCGACCCCGACGCCGACCCCTACGCGGTGCTCTTCGAGGACTACGAACCCTACCTCGGCCTCGATACCGCAGAGGAGGTCCTGACCCGACTGCGTGACGAACTCGTCCCGCTGATCGAGGAGATCGAAGACTCCGATACCGACCTCGCGTCGCCCTTCTCAGGCACCTACCCCGAAGCCGACCAGGAAGCGCTCGCTCGGGACACCCTCGATCTCGTGGGGTACGACTGGGATCGGGGCCGCCTCGACGTCTCGGCCCATCCGTTCACGTCGGGCAACCAGTTCGACGCCCGGATCACGACCCGCTTCGACGAGGAAGATCCTCTGGGCGCACTCACGAGCACCGTCCACGAGTTCGGCCACGCAACGTACGCGCTCGGATTGCCCGATGACGCCTACGGCACCCCGCTGGGCGATGCCAGGGACCTCTCGGTGCATGAATCCCAGTCCCGGCTCTGGGAGAACCACGTCGGGCGCTCGATGCCCTTCTGGAACCTCCTCACCCCTACCGTTGAGGAGCGACTCGGCGTTGAGGCCACTCCGCAGGAGTTCTACGAGGCGGCCAATCGTATCTACCCCGACAATCGAATCCGAGTCGAAGCCGACGAGCTGACCTATCACATGCACATCGTGCTCCGCTTCGAGATCGAGCGCGACCTCATTAGCGGGGACCTGGCGGTCGAGGACGTTCCTCGAGTGTGGAACGAGAAGATGGACGACTACCTCGGGATCGTCCCCGAGAACGACGCGGAAGGTTGCTTGCAGGACATCCACTGGTCGCACGGTTCCTTCGGGTATTTCCCGACCTACTCGCTCGGGAGCGTGCTCGCCGCCCAACTCTACGCGAAGGCGGAGGCGGATCTCGACGGCCTCGACGGGGACATCGAAGTCGGCGAGTTCGGCGACCTTCGCGAGTGGCTCACCGAGAACGTTCATCGCCACGGGAAGCGCTACCGCACGCCCGAACTGGTCCGGGAAGCCACCGGTGCCGAGTACTCCGCCGACGCCTTTCTCGACTACGCGACCGGGAAGTTCACCGCGCTGTACGATCTCTAACGTCCGAGAATCTTCGGCCGCGTTTCGTTTCGTTCGGTTCCGTTCCGTTTCTCGTCGTCCGCTCGGCGTTCCGCTTCGCTTCGGTAGTTGCCCCTTCCGTCGATCCCGCCTTTCAGCGGTCCCGTTCTCCCGGCGGTTCGTTCGGCCCGTCAGCTAACGGTGGTCTCGACGACGGCGACCGGGTGCCCGTCGACGAACAGCCGCACGGTGACACGGTCACCCAGCGCCGGTTGTGGCGCGTTGGTCGTCGCCGCGATCTCGAACCCGGCGACCTCGCCGGCCGACCAACCGGTATCGGCGCTCCCGGCGTTGAACGGGCCATTGGGGGTGCCGTTGTACCCGGTCATCCCCGTCGCCGGCACCGCCGGCTGGTGGGTCAGGGGCTCGCCGTCCACGGCGACACGCACCACGAGGCTCCTTACGTCGAGCGTGTCGCCGTTCGTATGCACGAGACTTACCTGCGTGCCGCCGCTCGCGAGACGTTCCACCTCGACGGAGATCGACGCTTCCGGCGGGTCCTCCAAACCGACACCGACACCGAACAACATGCCGCCGACGAGCGTAGCCAGTACTACGGTGATGAGCACCATCGTCGTAACGCCGACGACCGGCGCGACACCCCTCTCTGCCACGCTGTAGGGGTAGTCCCCGCTTTTCGTATCAATATCAGCCTGATATCTCAGGCCTGAGCTCGAACACCGGCGTCGCTCTCGCGGTAAGCGTCGATCGGCTCTTCGTCGGAAGCCTCGATACGTTCGTACCGGAGCCGTTCTCGGCGCCGAGTCCGGTTTCGGTACTGGGATCGGCTTCAGGGTCGGAGCCGGTTTCGACCATCTCCGATCGGTCCCCGGGCGCGGACGCCGACCCGTTCGCCGACGGTATCGATTCGTTCGCCGATCCCGCCGATCCCGTCGATCCCGTCCCGTCCTCGGCCGTCGATCGCGGGTCCGACGCGAAGCGCACCGTTGCCGTGCTCTCGCCGTTGACGACGGTTACGTTGACCTCTCCGCGCGGCGTGATCGCCCACAGCGATCCGTCGGGACCGGTTCGACCGACGATCCGGTCGTCGACGAACACGGTGGCGTTCGCCGCCCGGCCGCCGCCGGCCGCCGTGACCGAGACGTTCATTGGACCCGTTGTATGCGTGCGACCGACCTGCACTCCGAGTCCTGCTTCGGCTACGGCGACCGGCGGCGCGGTCGGCACCGCTCGCAGGCGCTTGACCTGGATCTCGCGGAAGACGTTCGCGCTCTCGGCATCGAGATGGGTAGTCAGCCGTCCCTGCCGGTGAAAGAGCGTAAAGCGATAACTGCCCGCGGCGGGCCCGCCCGCGGACTCGACGCCCGCGGACGCGTTCCACGCCCACGGGTAGGCCGCGCTCACTCGGTCGAGCGCTGTTAGGATACTCCCTACTTCGTTCGGCGGGCCGTCGTCGCGCTCGGCGGGGAGGTACGCGTCCCGGACGTATCGCCCGTTGTCGATCGTCGCGAGCACGACGCCGCCGTCGGCGCCGTCGGCGCCGGTGTCGGCCGTTTCGACGTACACCGTAACCGGGTCGATGCCGCGAAGCGCCGCGACGATCTCCCGGCGAAGGGGGCTCGTGAGCAGGCCTACCCGTACTCGCCGGTCGCGCGCCCAGCTATCGACCGACGTCCCGTTGATCGCGCTCGCGGGCACGGACACCGCGGCGGTTTCGAGGCGATCGATCGTCCCCCGGAGGCGTACGGCTCGAACCTGGATCCGTCCGAGCGTACGGACGAACTCGCGCGTCCGGAGTTCCCCGCCCTCGTACGCCTCGATCGCCGCGCGCTGTTCGGCTCCGAGACGCTCGATCCGGCGCTCGATGCGAGTTCCTACCTCCCGGATCACGGCCCGTTTTGCCGCCGTGGTGTTCGCCCGTGAGAGGCGCTCGTCGATCGTGAGCGTCCCGATGCGCCCCTCCGTCGCCGCGGTGTCGACCGCGAGCGCCCCGCCGACGTCGAGAGTCACCGCCGTCGTCGTCGCGTTCGAGACGTTTCCGGGCGCGATCGCGAGGTACGCCGTGGTGTTCTCGGCGGGAGTCGCGAGCACGGTCGGCGGGGACGCGATCGCGTTCGGTCGCCCCGCTCGTGCCGGCGGGATCGGTGTCGTCGGAACCGACGCCGCCGAAGCCGACCCTGGCGGCGTCGCCTGACTCGACTGTTCGGTTACGGGTGAAGCGGTCGCGGCGATCGCCGCCGGGGAGAGCACACAGAGCGCGGCGACGACCGCGACCGTCCGATGCATTCGCCTGGAGGGTAGCACCACGGCTACTAAAAGCCACTCGCTATACCCTTCAGCATCGTCGCCCGAGGACGGTCGATACCTTTCAGGTCGCCCTGTAAGGTTTTATTGCGGACGAAACCGTTTTGCTCGCGGGCTAGTTTCTCGCTGTCATGCAGGACCCCGTCTCGTTCGTCGTCCCCGTCTTGTTCGTCGTTCTCGTAGCGACGGCGGCGACCGCGACGACCGACGCCGTCGGGGGGGTCGGGGAAGCGTCCGCGTCCCCCGCCCCCGAGGCGACGGTCCCGCCCGCAAGCGTCGTTTCCGACGTCGCGCCGGCGTCCCCGACCCCCGACGTCCCGGCGCTCGCGCCCGGGTGGTCCGCCCGTACTTGGAGTGACCCATTACGACACAAGGGAGGATCGTCGCACCACGACGGCAGGGCGGCACAGGGCAACGCGGCGCAGGGCGGAACGGCGCAAGTGGAGCCGGGCGAGGGACCGACGGGCGCGAGTCCATCGGACGACCCGACGGGAACGAACTTCACGATACGACTACGATCGAACGGCGACGCCGAGTGGACGGTTAGCATGGGAGTGAACTTATCGGGAGCCAACGAGACCCGGGTCTTTCGGAGCCTCGGGAACCGATACGAGGCCGGTCGCGCCGACATCGGGCCAGGGGTCGCGCCGTTCGAGCGCGCGAACGCGGCCGCCGGCGAGCGGATCAACCGAGACATGAGCCTGCTCGAGGTCTCCCGGTCGGCCCGGATCGAGAACGGTACCGGGTACCTCACGCTTCGGTTCGTCTGGACGAACTTCGCCGAGGAGAGCGGGAGCCGGATCCGGGTCGGCGACGCCTTCCTGACTCCACGGGGAACGTGGTTGCCCGGGTTGGCGGCCGATCAGACGCTCACCTTCGTTCCGCCGCCGGGCTACGGTGTGAACAGCGCGCCGATCGGGCCGGACAACGGGACGCTCCGCTGGGACGGCCCCGAAGAGTTCGAACCGGGGTCGCTCACGATAACCTACCGGCGCGGCCTCCGAGCGACGACTGCGACCACGACCACGACGACGGCGACGACGACGGCGACGCCCCCGGCCGACTCGGGGGTACCGCTCGTCCCGTTAGCGGGGATCGGGATGCTCGGCGTCGGATTGCTGGTAGCGTTATACGCCCGTTCGCGCGGGCTTTCGCTCCCCGGCGACGACGGAGCTAGAACTGACGCCGGCGACGGTAGCGACGCCGCTGGCGAGCCGGCCGAAGGAACCGCCTCCGAATCCGACTCGGCATCCGACGGGAGCGCACACACGACCGGCGCGGCCGGTACGGGCGTAGGGATCGACGAGGAACTCCTCTCGGACGAAGAGCGCGTCGAGCGCCTGCTCGAAGCCAATGGCGGCCGGATGCGCCAGGCCGCCATCGTCACCGAGACCCGGTGGTCGAACGCGAAGGTCTCCCAATTGCTCTCGGCGATGGATCGCGAGGGGAAAGTCGACAAGCTCCGTATCGGCCGCGAGAACCTTATCTCGTTGCCCGACCAGGACGTAAGCGACGCCGAGGACGACTGATCGCGCTTTCTCACTACCATGTCGGTTCGCTACGGCATCGGTTCGCCGAGGAACGGACGTTTCGCCGAAGAGCGGGCTCCGGTCGACACTGCCCGAAGCCCGCCGTTGCGATCCGCGCTCGGTCGCCCGTCGGGAGGGCCCGGGATTTCGGCGGTCCCGGACCGGCGCGATAGCGTCCGACCTAACGACAAGGGGGCACGCGGGTCCCCGGTTTCATAACCGTTAACTCGTCCACGCTGCTGTAATCGATCATGAAGATACTCGTCACGGTAAAAGAGGTCGCCGAGGCAGCCGACGACTTCGAACTGCCCGACGGTGCGCTCGACATCGACGAGCGCTACCTCGAATACGATCTGAACGAGTGGGACGAGTACGGCGTCGAAGAAGGGGTTCAGATTGCCGAGGAAAACGAGGACACCGAGGTCGTCTCGGTGACGATCGGCCCCGAGCGCTCGGAAGAAACTATCAGAATGGCGCTCGCGAAGGGCGTCGATCGCGCGATCAGGATCTGGGACGACGCGCTCGAAGACGTCGCCTTCCTCGATGTCGAGGCTCGTGCGAGGATCCTCGCCGCGGTCGTCGCCGAAGAGGACCCCGACCTCGTACTTACGGGAGTGCAGGCGAACGACGACGGCTTCGGTGCCACCGGCATCGCGCTCGCTGATCGCATCGACTTCGAGTGGGCCGCCGTCGTCAACCACCTCGATCTCGATGTCGAGGGAGGACTCGCCCACGTGCATCGCGAACTGGAGGGTGGCGTCGAGGAACTCACCGACGTCGAACTCCCCGCCGTGCTCTCGATACAGACGGGCATCAACGAACCCCGGTATGCGAGCCTGCGGGGCATTCGGCAAGCCCAATCGAAGGAGATCGTCCCCTACGAGCTCGCCGACCTGGACCTCGACGCCGACGTTACCGACAGTCCCCTCTCGCTGACGAGCATGTACGAGCCCGAAACCGAAAGCAGTGCAACAGTGTTCGAGGGCTCTCCCGAGGAGGAAGCCGATCAGTTGGGCGAGTTGCTCGGCGAGATGGGGGTAGTCGAAGGATGACCACGGTTGTTCCCGTTCGCTCACTAGCGCTCGCTCACCCCCCTCTCCCTGATCACATCTTCTACACGGAGGTGAGCTCGCGTGACCGTACTAGCCATTAGCGAACACCGACGCGGCGAGTTGCGCGACGTCAGTTTCGAGCTGCTTACCGCGGGCCGCGAGGTTGCGGACGCCCTCGACACCGACCTGCACGTCGCGGTCATCGGCGGCGACGTCGCGGAACACGCCGAGGAGTTGAACCACGAGGGCGTCGACGTCATCCACACCGTTCCGGCGGGCGAGGAGTTCAATCACGGCGTCTACACCCAGGTCATCGATTCGCTGGCGACGGACCTCGACCCGCGGGTTCTCCTCATGCCCAATTCGGTCAACGGGCTCGATTACGCTCCGGCCGTCGCGAACGGGCTCTCGCTTCCCCTGGTGACCGACGTCATCGGGTTCGACGCGAGCGACGCGGTCTCGGCGACCCGCGAGATGTACGCCTCGAAGGTCGAGACGACCATCGAGATCGACGCGGATCGTTTCTGTATGACGATCCGGCCCAACGAGTGGGCGAAAGCCGAGGGTGCCGGCGACGCCGAGATCCGCGAACACGAGATCGAAATCGACGAGTCGCGCGTGCGCTCGACGGTCACGGGCTTCGAGGAGGTCGGCGGCGGCGACGTCGACATCTCCGATGCCGACGTGTTGGTGAGCGTCGGCCGCGGGATCGAGGAGGAGGAAAACATCGAACTCATAGAAGAACTCGCCGACGCGCTCGGCGCGACGCTTTCGTCGTCGCGGCCGATCGTCGACGCCGGTTGGCTCCCGAAAAACCGGCAGGTCGGCCAGTCGGGGAAAGTCGTCACGCCCGACGTCTACCTCGCGATCGGAATCTCCGGGGCGGTCCAGCACGTCGCGGGCATGAAGGGCGCGGATACCATCATCGCGATCAACACCGACCCGAACGCGCCGATCTACGATCTCGCCGATTACGGCATCGTCGACGACCTCTTCGAGGTCGTTCCCGAACTCACCGCGCAGTTCTCGTAACTCGGGTCGAGTTCCGCCGCTCTTTCGCGCCGATTTCGATCCGTGATCGATCGCTACCGCTCAACAGGGTCGGGCTTTCGTCACGTACTTGCGCCGTCCACTCCTATTGAGCCGTAGATGCAGTACCTGGATCGCCGCGTCGAGCTGATCGAAGAGCGCGCGGTTTCGGTGCTCGACGCGGTCGAACCCTCCCCACTCGCCGAACAGGTCCGCCACGTCGTACTCTCCGGTGGCAAGCGTGTCCGCCCGATGGTCGCTCTGCTGTCCTGTGAGGCCGCCGGCGGCAGTGCACAGGAGGCGCTCGATTTCGCTGTCGGGATCGAACTCGTCCACAGCGCCTCGCTGGTCGTCGACGACGTGATCGACGATTCGGATACCCGCCGGGGCACCGACAGCGCGTGGGCGGCCTTCGGGTACGGCCCGGCGATCATCGCCTCCGATGGCCTCCTCGGGGAGGCTTTTTCGCTGTTCTTGGCCGACGAGCGAGCCACGGAGGTCGTCGCTCAGGCGATGGTCGATCTCGGCGAGGGCGAGGCGATCGAACTCGCCGCAGTCCCCGAGACCGGCGAGGAGTACCTCCGGCTCGCCCGCCGGAAAACGGGTGCATTGTTCCGCGCGGCCGCCCAGTTGGGAGCCGTGGCGGCCGACGCCGACGATGAGACGATCGACGCGTTCGGCGAGTACGCCGAACGAGTGGGAATAGCCTTCCAGATCCGCGACGACGTGCTCGACGCGACCGCCGACGCCGACGCCCTCGGCAAACCGACCGGTCGGGACGCCGCGATGGATCGTCCCTCGCTCGTTCGAGTAACCGACATCTCACCCGAGGAGGCGAACGAGCAGGCCCACGCGCACGCTGACGACGCGCTCGACGCCCTCTCGTCGGTCGAAACGACGAACGATCGTGCCGAGGAGTACCTGCGCGACCTCGCGGAGTTCGTCGTCGTCAGGGAACAGTAGCGCCCGCCGTCTCCGGTTCTTCCGTTTGCCCGCTTCCTCTCGGTCTTCGATGGGTTTGCGCTCGCCCAGCCGTCATTCAGGAGAACACCGAAACTGACGCCAGTATCACCAGCGTATCGAGGTCGAATCCGACAGCAGCGAGCCCGAGACATCCCGCTCCCCGGGACGTGGGTTTAACCTCCTCTCGCTTCTATTGGGGGTATGCGCATCGTTACGTTGCTTCCGTCGGCGACCGAGATCGTCTACGCGCTCGGCGCGGAACCCGTCGCGGTCTCCCACGAGTGTGACTACCCGCCCGAAGCCGCCGAGAAGCCAGCGGTCAACCGCTCGCGAGTCGATGCCTCCGCGTCGAGTGCCGAGATCGATTCCCAGGTCCTCGAAGCCGAACGCGGCGAGGGGGTGTACGAGATCGACCTCGACGTCCTCGAAGAAGCCGACCCGGACTTGATCGTCACTCAAGGAATCTGTGACGTCTGTGCGGTCGATTCGGTGCTCGTCGAAGACGCCGTTTCGGAACTCGGTCTCGACACCGAGATCCTGACGACGGACCCACACTCGCTCAGGGACGTCCTCGCCGATATCCAGCGGATCGGCGTGGCTATCGGCGCGGAGCACCGCGCAGGCGAACTCGATACCGAACTGAGAAGGCGCGTTCGGGCGATCGAAACCCGGGTCGAGGAGGTCGAACCCCGTCCACGCGTCGCCGTGCTCGACTGGCTCGATCCGGTGATGGTCGCGGGCCACTGGGTGCCCGAACTCGTCGAGACCGCCGGCGGGGACTACGGCCTCGCCGCCCCGGGCGATCGCTCCGAGCCCCGCGAATGGGCCGACGTGCGCGAGTACGATCCCGAGGTGCTCGTCGCCGCACCCTGTGGGTTCGACCTCGAACAGACCGAGGAAAACCTCACGGACCTCACCGAGCGGCCCGGCTGGAACGAAGTGAACGCAGTGCGGGAGAACCGAACGGTCGCCATCGACGGGTCGGCGTATCTCAACCGCCCCGGCCCTCGACTCGTCGACTCGCTCGAACGCTTGGCGAGAGTGATCCATCCCGAGGCGTTCGACGACGACCTGACCGCCACCGAGGGCGTCGAAGCGCTCGGCACGGTCCCAGCGTGAGTCGAGCGCGACGAGTATGACCGCGACGATCGAGTTTTCGGCCGACGCGTACGAAGCGGTCGTCGCTCACGCCCGCGGAGGCGCTCCGCGGGAAGTCTGTGGAGTGCTGGGCGGCGAGCACCGCGGGACGGAACACGCAGGGAACGGACACGACGACGACCGGGAGAGGGTGCGTCGGGTTCGTTCGGTCCATCGTGTCGAGAACGTCGCACGAAGCCCCCGGCGTACGTATCTGCTCGACCCCGAAGCGCAGTTGGCGACCATGGAGGAAATCGAGGCCAACGGCCGGGACGTCCTCGGATTCTATCACTCCCACCCGACCGGTCCCCCGGAACCGAGCGCGGTCGACGAGCGGCGGGCGACGTGGACCGACTACTCCTATGTGGTCTGTCTGCCCGATCCGCCGTTCGTCGGGTCGTGGCGCTGGAGCGGGGAGGAATTCGCTCCGGAAACCGTCTCGCTTTGCTAATCGATCGCTCGTACCTGGTTCCCACTTCGCTTCGTTCAGTCGGCCGGGATCGGGCAGGTCCCCTCGTATTCGATCTCGTGGACCGACTCGATTCTCCCCCCCTCGCTACAGACCGCACAATCAGGGTTCGCCGCGTAGGGCACCTTCTCGAAGCTCATGTCGAGCGCATCGTAGAACAGAAGCGTGCCTTCGAGGAGTTCGCCCTTCCCCAGGAGGTATTTGACCGTCTCCGTGGCCTGGATACACCCGACGGTGCCGGGAAGAACCCCCAAAACGCCGGCCTCCGCACAGTCGGGGATCGTCCCCTCGGGAGGTGCCTCGGGGAACAGACACCGATAGCACGGTTCGCCGCCGCCCGCGACGGTCGTGATCTGGCCTTCGAACCGGTAGATCGCGCCGTGGGAAAACGGCGTTCCCGAGAGCACGCAGGCGTCGTTCACCAAGTACCGGGTCTCGAAGTTGTCGCTCCCGTCGACCACGAAGTCGTACTCGGCAACGAGGCCTTCGACGTTTTCGGCCGTGACGCGGGTGTCGTGGGTCCGTGCCTCGATATCGGGGTTGAGTTCAGCGACGAATTCGGCGGCGCTGTTCGCCTTCTTCCGGCCGACGTCGGCGTCCCGATGGATCACCTGGCGCTGGAGATTCGAGCGCTCGACGACGTCGTCGTCGGCGATCCCCACGGAACCGACACCAGCCGCCGCGAGGTACTCGATGACGGGTGCACCGAGACCGCCGGCCCCGATCACGAGCACTCGGCCGTCGAGTAGCGCTTTCTGGCCCTCGGGGCCGACCTCGTCCATGATGATGTGTCTGGAGTAGCGATCGAGTTGCGTGCCGTCGAGGCTGAGACCGGTCATGAACCGTATTACCTGCCGACGCGCAAAAGCGCGCCGGTGGTTCGATACGCCGGGGTACGCCTGCCAGTGGTCGTCGACGATCGCCGACGGCCGCCGATGACCGCTGTAAACTGCCGACGATTGTCGGGACGGCACGAAACTCGCAACCGATAGCCCGGAGGATGGGAGGACGAGAGGACGGGACGACGGGTTTTACCGGCTCGCTGACTCACAGCCGGTATGGTCGAGGAAGTCAGCCCCGAGGCCCTCCACGAACGCCTCGAAGCCGGCGACGACGTACAGGTAGTCGATATTCGTCCGGAAGCGGAGTACGACCGAGGTCACGTCCCCGGCGCGCTCAACCTCCCGATGGATCGCTTTGCGGCCGGCATCGAGGACGTCGAGTGGGGCGAGGACGTCGTCGTTGCCTGTCCGATCGGGAAGAGTTCGGTCCAGGCCGCCCGGTTGCTCGGCTCCTACGAGGGCGTGGCCGACGAGGCCCGGGTCGCGAGCCTCGACGGCGGCTATCGGGCCTGGGAGTACGACTTAGAGACCGGGTCCGACGCGAACGCCGGAACCGACACCGAGGCGGCTGCTGGGGCCAACACCGAGGCGGGTGCCGGAACCGACCCCGACGTGGACGGCCCGGGAGACGCCGAGGAAAACGACATCGACGCGCCCTTTTGAGCCGATTTCCGCTCCCGACGATCGGCGTCACGACGGGGGTTCCCGAGTCGGACCGGTCGTCCGATACGGCACGGAACCCTTTTTTACCGGGGACGAAACCCACTGGTAGTCAACGATGGGTCTGTTACAACTGTTCCGGGACGCGTTCGGACCCGATGAGGACGGGGGACTCCGGTATTACTGTCGGAACTGCGAGCGACGGTTCGTCTACCAGGTCGCGTTCGAGCAGCCGGACTGTCCGTACTGTGATTCGACCGCCGTCGAGCGAACCGACGGCGGGTAAGGGGGTTCTGAGTATGCCGGCCCGACGACTGTGGGAGCGAACCTACTGATCCTCACCGGCCGATACCGATTACTCTCCCGTTTTCGAGCCGATCGTCCGACGCGACACCTCTCTCGGCCGCGAAACGACGGATTGGGAACTCCGCGGCGCTGTCGTGAGATTCGGCGAGCATAGCCCGCGACCCTTTTGTACTGGACAGTCTCATAAGCGGCTATGGTTCGGTGGCTATCGATCATCACGGGGTTCGTCGTCGGCTTGCTTATCAGCGTTATCGGGCTCGTGCTCCCGCCGTTCGGGCAGATCGGCGGCGGGCTTATCGGCGGGTTCGTCGCCGGCTACCTCGCCGGCCCGGGACTCGGCCGCGGGGCCTGGCACGGGTTGCTCGCCGGTGCGCTCGGCGGGCTCATCATCGCCATCTTCGTCGCCGTTGGCAGTGCGTTGCTCGGACTTACCGGCGTCGTCGACCCGGTCGGCGCGTTGTTCGGCGGGGCCGGGCTGGTGACTGTCGTACTGATTCTCGGCTTCGTGCTCGCGCTCGACAGCGCGATCGGCGGCGCGATCGGCGGTGCGCTCAAGTCGTAGAGCACGTCTTCCCGACGTTCTCGCTCGCCCGTGGCCCGATCGCCGATGTTTTGCTCGCACTCCTCGGCTCGTTGGCTCGTCGGATCCGGCGTACGTACCGTCGAGAACGGACCGTATCTCGATCCCAGCGGCCGCGACCGAGCGTTAGGAAAGATCGTCGTTGCGAGTCGCCCGAAGGCGGATCAGTCGCGTCGACGCATCGCCAACAACCCGGCCGCGAGCAATGCGACGAGGGCCACGAGGAGGCCGAAGCCCGGCCCGGTCGTATCAGTTGCCTGACCGCCGCTCTCGTTTCCGCCCGTGGTCGCCGGTTCGGTCGCCTCCTCGGTCGTCGTACTCGCCTCAGTCGGCTCGGCCGTTTCGGTCGCCGTATCGGTGCTCGTCTCCTCGGTCGTGGTCGTCTCGGTCGGCTCGATCGTCTCCACGACGGCCGTCACGGCCGCGGCCGTGCTCGTACTGTCGCTTTCGATGGGGGCAGCCGTAACGGTCGCGGTCGGGGTCGCCGTCGCAGTCGCCGTGGCGGTTTCGGTCGCAGTGGCCGTACTACCGGTGTCGGTTTCCGTGCTGTTGTCGGTCCCTGTATCGGTGTCGTTCGTGGATCCGTTCGCGTTCGTGGCCCCGCTCGCGTTCGAGTTGTCCGCGCTATCGGTCGGCGTCCGCTGGGCCGTCGCGTTCGGGTCGATCGTATAGCGCGCCTCGACCGGTCCGCTGGTGTTGCCCTGTGGGCCGGTCGCCGACACGTCGAGTGCGAAGCCACGGAGACTCTGTGGGTTCTGGATCGCGATCTCGGTGTTCGTAACCCCGTAGACGTTCACGACGATCCGGTCGCCGGGTTCGATACCGGTGAACGCCCGTTCGAGCGTGACCGTCACCTCGCTACCGCTCTGGTTCACGCTCGTCTTGCCGGCCGGAACGGTGCCGTTGCCGTCGCCGACACGGACCTCAACGTCCCGGTCGCTGAGATTTCCTAAGTCGCCGCTGTAATCGCGGTCGGCGCTGAAATCGAGCGTTACGCTCTTGAGCCCGTTTTCGACGATGGCATCGCCCGCCTCCGGACGGAGGGTCACCCGGTAGTCGCCGACCGCCCCGGGTGCCGTGTCGTCGACCGACGCATCGGCACTGAGCGCTGTAGCCGGGGCGGCGACGAAAGCGCTCGCGACGAGTGCGGTCATCAATGCGACTACCATCGATCGTTGTCCACCTGACATACTCACCAACGAGTTGGTATTGCCGTGTATAGTACTTCCTATCGTTAGAAAATTTATGATTGCAATAACAAGAATATATTGATCTTATGTGCCGGCTACGATCCCGTATACGCCGGTTACCGCCCGGTCGAAGGGCCGGCGACGGTAGCAACAGGAGGGTACGAAACACCGCCGACATGCCACCCGCTATCCGCTCGTGCGGGACGGCGATGCGAGTAGTAAGGACGACGCGAAAAGGGAACGACACGACGGGAGCTAAAACCGAGGAGCACAACGGGTCGAACTGGACCGGACCGAGCCGAGACTGAGGAGGAACGGCGAAGAACGGCAGTCGAAACCAATTGGCGACGGATCGGTCTCAGTCGCGTCGACGCCTCGTCAGCAGTGCAACCGCTAGAAGCGCGATCACGGCCGCGAGAAGGCCGAAGCCCGGCCCGGTCGTCTCGGTCGCCTGGCCGCCACCGGCCGTCTCCGCCGCGGTGGATGCCGGAGCATCGGTCGACGTCTCGGTAGCGGTCGCTTCGGCCGTAGCCGTTGTCGTCTCGGTGGTCGTAGCCGCCTCGGTCGTAGCCGCCCCAGTGGTCATGGCTGCTTCGGTGGTCGCCCTGGTGGTGGTCGCCTCGGCAGCCGTGGTCGTGGTCATCCCGGCGGTCATTTCGGTGGCCGTGGCCGACTCGGTAGTCGTTTCCGTCGCGGTGGCCGTATCGGTCGCTCCGGCCCTGACGGCCGTCAGGGTCCCTGCATCCGTACTCGTCGAGGTGCTCGCGCCGCCGGCCGGGTCCGGTGTCCTCGTGTTCGAGGCCGATGCGTTCGGGGCCGATACGTTCGATTCCGTGGCGTTCGGTGCCGTCGCGTTCGGGTCGATCGTATAGCGGACTTCGACCGGTCCGTCGGTGTTGCCCTGCGGGTCCGAGGTAGTGACGTCGAGGGCGAACCCGCGCAGTCCTTGCGGGTCGGGAATCGCGATCTCGGTGTTTCTAACGTTGTCGACCCGTACCGAGATCTGACTGCCCGGTCGGACGTTCCGATAGGCGGAGGTCAGCGTGATCACGAGGCGATCGCCCGCGGGATTGGTCGAGACGTCGACCGGGCCGGCGGGAACGCTCCCGTTAGCGTCGGGAGGGGTGATACGGACCTCGACATCGCGGGCGGTGACGCCGGCGACGCTCCCCGAAAAGTCCGGATCGGCGTCGTAATTGAGCGTTACTCGCTTGAGCCCGTTTCGAGTGACGGAGTCGTTTTGTCCGGCGACTACCGTGACCCGGTACTCGGCAGTGGCACCAGGGGCGGGAGGATTCGCGTAGGTCGAACCGCTATCGGGTTCGAGCGCGATCGCCGGGAGGGCACTGATAGCACCGAAAACGGTCAACAGGACCAGCGAAACGGCGACGATCCGGCCGTATGAATCGATCATAGTCGTCGGAGGCTTCGGAGACATGCACATATTCCTTCCGATACGGAACAGCGATAAAGGATTATTGTAACACCACTCGACAACGGTCTCGGGAACATCGACGCCGTGAGGTCGCTCTCGTGTTCGGGTTCGACCGTCAGTCGGGCGGAGTCGCGTTCGGAGCTCCGAGGGTTCGGGGTCGGGGCGACTCGCCCCGGCGACTCATCCGAACTTCCCGGTGATGTAGTCCTCGACGCGCTCGGAGGCGGGGTTCTCGAAGATCTTCTGGGTGTCGTCGAATTCGACGAGTTCTCCGCCCGTGAGAAACACCGCGGTCTTATCAGAGATACGGGCGGCCTGTTGCATGTTGTGGGTGACGATGATCACCGTGAACTCGGATGCGAGGTCGTCGATGAGGTCTTCGATCTGGCTCGTCGCGATCGGATCGAGCGCGCTCGCCGGCTCGTCCATTAGAACGACCTCCGGATCGACCGCGATCGCCCGCGCGATACAGAGGCGTTGTTGCTGTCCACCTGACAGTTCGAGCCCGGACTCGTCCAGGCGATCCTTCACTTCGTCCCACAGTGCCGCCTCCCTGAGCGAGCGTTCGACGATCTCGTCGTGATCGCCCTCGATACCCTGGATGTTCAGTCCGTAGGCGACGTTGTCGTAGACGCTTTTCGGGAACGGGTTGGGTTTCTGGAACACCATGCCGACCTTTCGCCGCAGCGCGATCGGATCGACATCGGCGTCGTAGACGTTCTTCTCGCCGAGGTACAGTTCCCCTTCGACCCGGGCGGCGTCGACGAGGTCGTTCATTCGGTTGATACACCGGAGGAAGGTCGATTTCCCACAGCCGGAGGGACCGATCATCGCCGTGACCTTGTTTTCGGGCACGGCCATCGAAACGTCACGAAGCGCCTGCTCGTCGTTGTACCAGACGTCGATGTTCCGGGACTCGACGATCGTCCGATCGGGTTCGGAGGCGCGTTCGGATTCCTCCAAGCCGGCGTTCACGCTCGTCGAGACGAGCATGTCGTCGTCGGTTGGGTCCCTGCCCGGGGTTGAGCGTTCGGTATCGGTTCTCGCGTCGTTCGTCGAGCCGGCGCTGTCGGTCGAGCCGGTGCTCTCGGCCGTACTTGCTTGCAGTTCGGACGTGGATTCTTCGTTGCTCATTATCGTTTCCTTAACTCTCGCGCTGATACTTGTTACGCAGGACGATCGCGACCGAGTTCATCGCTAATAATATCACCAACAGGACGACGATGCCGGCCGGGACGGCCTTAGTGTAGAATTCCTCGCTTGCGAAGAGCGTCGCCCAGGCGAAGACCTGCAGCGGCATCGCGCTCACGCTCGCCTCTAGGCTACTCGGCAGGCTGTACAGAACGTTCGGCGCGCCGATCATGATGAGCGGTGCAGTCTCGCCGATCGCCCGGCCGAGCGCGAGGATCGTCCCGGTCAGAATCCCTGGGAACGCACGCGGAAGCACGACGTTTTTTACCGTCTGCCAGCGCGTCGCACCCATCCCGTAGGAGGCTTCGCGCATCGAATCTGGTACCGACCGGATCGCCTCGCGCGCGGAGATAATAACGATCGGGAGGATGAGAAGCCCCAGCGTCGCGCCCCCGATCAGCGCCGTGCCCGGCGACCGTCCGAGGTACGTGACGAACAGGCCGAGTCCTAAGAGTCCGTAGACCACGGAGGGAACCCCTGCGAGGTTCGAGATGTTCACGTCGATGATTCTGGTAAATCGGTTATCGGGCGCGTACTCTTCGAGGTAGACCGCCGTCCCGACACCGAGTGGAAAGGATAACACGGCGACGATGAGCATCATGACGATTGAACCGCCGATCGCCGGGTAAAAGCCCGCCTCCGCCGCGGAACTGCTACTGTGCGGACTCGTCAGGAACTGCCAGTCGACCCACGAGTCTGGACCAGCGAACCCGACCGACTCGACGACGAACGCACCGACCAACGCGCCACCGAGCATGACCGCCGGTACGAGCAGGCCGATCCGTCTCTGAGGCTTGCTGAGGACGGTCCTAACGTACGTCGCGGTCGGGACGATCGCCACGGCGGCGAGCACGGTCGCCGGCACCGCAGTCAAGCCGACGAATGGGCCGACGAATCCCGAGACGAACACGACGAGAAATGCCGCTCCGCCGGCGGCGATGCTGGTTCGTCGGCTCTTCGACCGCCTCTCAGCGTATACACCGACCGCTAATGCGATCGGCGCGCCGAGCGAGAGATCGAGAAAGGTCGCCCCGGTCAGGCTCGTGAGGTACGTCCCGACCAGGTCGGGCACGACGAGCACCGAGCCGACGAGGAGCGTTCCCAAGACCGCGAAGCGTGCGAGGAAGGGGAGTCTACGATCGAGCCGTTCGATACCGGTCGCGGCGGCGAGTGGAAGAACCAGCGCGAGTACGTACCCGAACCAGGTGATCGGCGGGACGATATCGACGAACACCATCGCAATCCCCGCACCGAACATGAGCGAGACGACGAACAACCCGATCGCGGCCGTGCCGGCGCTCAGTGCCGCGCGATTGCGCCACGCGAGATACCCCGAGACCGCGAGCGTCGGCACGACGAGGGTGCAGAAGAAGACGAGATGCCAGCCGGGATCGGCGGTGAGCGGCTGGATCGCGTCGTTCGCGATATAGACGAGAAAGATCGTCACCATAACGATACCGAACAGCGTTGCCCCGAGTAGCAGGTAGCGAAAGACCGTCCCAGCGGTCTTGCTGACTTCTCCGAACCCTTCGACGTATTCCTCCGCGCCGGTGCCGGTCGCCATTCAGTACTCCTCCCGGTAGCGCGCGGCGACCGCGTCGCTAATGACGTTCATCGTGAGGGTGATGGCGAACAACGTGATCCCGATCGCAAAGAGGCTCCGGTAGGCAAGTCCGCCGCCGGTAACGTCACCGGTAAGCAACTGCACCATCGCCGCAGTCATCGGCATTGCGCTGTCGAGGTACGACGCAGGATTGAGCGGGTTTAGGAAGTTCGCCTGCGAACCGGCGGCGACCGTCACGGCCATCGTCTCGCCGATCGCCCGCGAGAGCGCGAGAATGAACGACGAGAAGACACCTGATATCGATGCGGGGACGACGATACCTGTCGAGACGTCGAACTTCGTTGCCCCCATGCCATACCCCGCCTCCCGGAGTTCGTCGGGCACCGCGCTCATGGCGTCTTCGGAGATCGAGGCGACCATCGGGATGATCATGATCCCGACGACGATCGATGCTGAGGCCATGTTGAAAAACCCGATGTCGGGAAACACCCTCTCGAGCGCGGGCGTGATGTAAATGAGCGCGAAGAAGCCGTAGACGACGGTCGGGACGCCCGCGAGGATTTCGAGGGCGGGTTTGAGCTTCGATCGGAGGTCAGCACTCGCGTATTCGGAGAGGTAGATCGCGGTTGCGACTCCCAGTGGAATTGCGATGACCGCAGAACCGATGACGATCTGTAGCGTGGCGGTTACGAGCGCTAATACGCCGAAGTCCCCCGTGCTGGTCTGCCAGGTAGTGCCAGTGAAAAAGTCTATGGCTGCCACCGTCTGGCCCTCGACATCGAGAAGGCTAGCCGTGACGTCGAAGAACTTCGCCGCCTCGGTGGTCAACAACAGGATAATGGCGACAGTTGTTACGATCGATAGGACGGCGCAGAAGAAGAAAAACGCCCGCGTCAACAGCTCTTGAGGAGCGTTCTCCGTTCGTCGGGTGAGGTCGTTCGTGATGTCGTCCGTGCTCATTTAGGATGGTAATTCGATCGGGTAGTCAAAAACGCTTGATACTCACTACGTCGCGCTCGGGTCAGCCCGACTGGTTTATAGCCTGCATGAGCTTGTCCATCTGCTCTTGTTGTTGTTGGTCGTCAAGCGGCACGTATCCGACCTCGTTGGCGACGATCTCCGTGCTCGTGGAGTTCTCCATCCAGAACTGGAGATACTGGGCGATGTGCTCCTCGGAGAGCGCCGACATCGCCGGGTACGTGAACAGGGGACGCGCCAAGGGCGTATACTCGCCGGATTTCGCCGTCTCGAGCGAAGGTTCAACACAACCATCGCCATTGTCGATGCTGAGTCCTTTTACCGCGTCGGTGTTTTCGCTGTAGTACGCGAAGCCGAGGAAGCCAAGTCCGGTTTCGGACTGACTGACGCCCTGGACGATAGTTCGATCCTGTTCGGTTCCCTGGTAATCCCCGCGCAGTCCCGGTCCGTCCTCGCCGATGATCGCCTCGATGAAATAGTCGTACGTGCCCGACGCTTCCGAGGGTCCGTAAAGATCGAAGGGCTCATCCGGCCAGTCGGAGTTAACGTCGCTCCAGTTCGTCGGCGGGTCTTCCGCCGACCAGATCTGGCTGAGTTCGTCCGTTGTCATGCAGTCGACCCAGTCGCTGTTGTTGTTGGCTACAACGGTCAATGCGTCCGTCGCGACGGTCAATTCGACCGGTTCGACGCCGTTATCACTGCACAGTTGCTGTTCTTCCTCTTTGATCGGTCGGGACGCATTGTTGATGTCCGTCTGGCCCGGACAGAAGAAGTTCTCGAACCCGCCGCCGGAGCCGGTCGACTGAATATTGATTTCCACTTGAGGGTTATCCTGTCGAAAACGCTCTGACATGGCAGTCGCCAGCGGGAACACCGTCGAGGACCCCGCGATGTCGATCGTTCCCGACAGCTGGCCGCTACTGCCGCCACTGGTAGTTGTTTCACCACCACCACTGGTGGTTGTTTCGCCACTGCCGCCACTGGTAGTTGTTTCGCCACTGCCGCCACTGGTAGTTGTTTCGCCACTGCCGCCACCGCCATCACCACCGGCGCAACCGGCGAGTGCGGCTACACCGGCGGCACCGGTTGTCGCTAGAAATTTCCGTCTCGATGCCATTGAACGCCGTTCTGAGCCTCCCGTCATCAAAAACACCGATCATCGGCAGTATAATAGTCCTTTCGAATTTTATATATTTCAAAGCTATTTATATATGTCGCTACATAGTGCTATGTGGTAGAAGCATGGTAACCGTACTCAATCGCGCCGACTTTCGCTTCGCACGGCTATCGATTTCAGGACCGATCCGATCCTGCCGGCTCACTGACACCGGACCGATCGACGATGGGACTTCCATCGGCGTCGAAGCGAGTCAGCACACGGCACATAAACGGGGACCGACGAGCGTCGAGCGACCTGGCGCGCACCGGTCCGTCACGTCGCTCCGGGTCGAACGTGCCACCGAATCGGGCGCGAACCGTCACTTGCTCGTTGTTCAGTCGTTGACGGGCCTCCAGCATAGCTGACCATACCCGACGACATTTCTATATACTTTTTCACCAAAATAGTTATTTACTGCCCCTTCGAGTGGCGAGTATGGATCGAAACCGATCCACGGCGGTAGGGAGGAGGACGTTCGTGAGAGGAACTGGCGCAGCGTTCGGAGCGGCAGCGCTCGGTGGAAGCGCGGCCGCAAGCGGGACCGAAAGCACAGGTGAGGTCAACGGCGGCGCAGGTGAACTCGACTTCGCCGAGAACGACGATCCGATCGTCATCGCTCACCGCGGGTTCGCGGGCGCTTATCCCGAGAACACGATCGCAGCGGCAGTCGGATCGTCGCTTTCGAACGCCGACGCCGTCGAGATCGACGTCGTGCCCTGTGCGGACGGCACGCCGGTCGTCTTTCACGACAACGGTCTCTCCGAACGGGACGACGGCGGTCTCACCGAGGTCGAAGGGCTGGTATGGGAGGCCGACTGCGATACCGTAACGAGCGCTGAAGTCCTCGAAAGCGGCGAGACGGTCCCGACGTTCGAGGCACTCATGGACGCGGTGCCCCCTGGATTGGGTGTCAACATCGAACTCAAGAACCCCGGATCGGAGGACTTGGACTTTGCGACCGATCTCTCCGATGACGCGCTGGAGCAACGAAAAGACCTCTGGCAACCGTTCGTCCGCGACGTACTGGAGATCGCGTCGGAGTACGACAACGACGTACTCGTCATATCCTTTTACGAGGCAGCGCTCGCGGTCACGCGCGAGATCGCTCCCGAGGTTCCGATCGGCGTGCTCCCGTGGGACTCGATCGAGTTCGCGATCGACGTCGCCCGCGAGTACGACTGTGAAGCGATCCACCCACCGTACGACATGATCCAGGAGACGCCGTTTTTCAACGACGGCGTCTACGTCGACGACCCGAACTACAGTGACGTCGATCTGTTAGAGGTCGCTCACGAGGACGGTCGCGAGGTGAACGTCTACACGCTCACGACGTGGTACCAAGCCGAGCAACTGGCCGCAGCGGGCGTCGACGGTCTCGTCACCGATTACCCCGGGTTGCTCCTCGCGAGCGACGCCGACGAAGGCGAGGGAGCGAGGACTGATGGCTGAATGCTTGCGCTGTGGGGCGTTCGTCACCGAGAACTACGTCCGTGTGTTCGCTCTCGAAGGCGAATCCGGTCCACGGGTCTGTCCGCACTGCGAGAACGCCGTTCGCGACGGAACGGAGATCAGACTGGCTCGGCACTGATAGCTGACCGATCGACTACGCGACGATGTCCCCGACACTGGAATTGACGTTGACGTAGTACTGCCAGAGGTACAGCGTCACCACCGAGCGGTAGGGTACCCACGCCTTCGCCCGGTCGCGCATCTCCGCGCGGGTGCGGTCGCCGAGCAGTTCCGCTTCGTCGTAGAGGGTTAACCCGGCGGCCGATTGCAGGGTTTCGGTTCCGAAATCCACCTCCAGTTTGTAGACGTCCTTGCGAGCTTCGGGGAACTCGGCGACCGAGACGATCTCGCCGATACGCATCTCCACGCTCTCGAGGAACGCTTCCGGAGCGATGTCGGGTTCGTCGATGCCCACCCGTGCCCCTGCTCGGGAGTACCCATCGCTCCTCGGGGTGGCTCGTATCGAGCGGAAGAACCCGTACGGCGGAGCGTCCACGGTAGCGGGCGACCGAGCGAGGACACGACGGCGCTCGTATGCCGGTTCGGCGGTGGACGACCCGGAGCACTCGACAGCACACCTCTCGGACGACAGATATATGTTCCACTCGAAACTTACCTTTCGTGTCCATGAGTACCGTTCATGGGGTTACCATCACGCCCCGCACAGGGGCAGTTCATCAATGGAAGACACAGCCAAATATCTCGTTCATGCGGACATCGTCGCCGACGGGGTGGTCGAGCGAAGCGACGTCGTCGGCGCGATCTTCGGCCAAACCGAGGGATTGCTCGGCGACGAACTCGATCTCAGGAGCCTCCAGCGCGCCTCGAAGGTCGGGCGGATCAACGTCGAGATCGACTCGGAAAACGGCCAGTCGTTCGGCCAGGTTACGATCGCGACGAGCCTCGATCGGGTCGAAGCCGCCATCCTCGCGGCGTCGCTCGAGACGATCGATCGGGTCGGACCGTGTCGCTCTACCGTCGCGGTCTCGCGTATCGAGGACGTCCGGGCCGCGAAACGCCGCGCCGTCGTCGAACGCGCGAAGGACCTGTTGGGCGAGTTCGACGAGTCGGTGCTTTCGACCCGGGAGTTGGTCGAGGAGGTACGAGAGAGCGTCCGGGTCGAAGAGATCACCGAGTACGAGGGCCTCCCGGCGGGACCGCGGGTCGCAAACGGCGACGCCGTAATCGTCGTCGAGGGCCGCGCAGACGTACTCACGTTGCTTCGCTACGGCATCGAGAACGCGATCGCCGTCGAGGGGACCAACGTACCCGAACCCGTCGCCGATCTCACGGCCGAACGCACGGTTACGGCGTTCCTCGACGGCGATCGTGGGGGCGATCTCATCCTCAAGGAACTCGGGCAGGTCGGGGAGATCGACCACGTGGCGATCGCACCGTCCGGTCGCTCGGTCGAGGACCTCACGCGCCGGGAGGCCCTCGCTGCGCTGCGCGGCAAGGTAGCGTACACCGACGTCGCCGACGCAGGAAACCCGAGACAGGCCGTCGCGGCCACCGACGGCAATCCCTGGCCCGCGCCGGACGCCGAGGCTAAGGCTGGGGGGAGTGCGGACGGCGTCGGGAGCGGGACCGAGAGCGAGACCGGGAACACGGTCAACGACGTCACGATCGATCCCGAGGACGTCTCCCCCCCGGCGGAGATCGCCGGCTTCGACGCCGGCGCGGGCGGTCGTCGAACCGACGCTGTAGGGGAGACGGCTCCGGCCGCTCGCTCCGAGTTCGATAGCTCGACGGGTCCCGCCGATCCCGCCGCCGAGCCGAACGAGTCGTCGACGGCGGAGGGTCCGGCGACGGTGAGTTCGACCGAGGCGTCGAGCGCCGGCGGTTCGGCGAGCGGCGCGGAGCCGAGCGAACCCGCCGAGTCGGCCGGGTCCGTCGACGCCTCGGGAGCGACTGCCGAAGGAAACGAACGGTCGACCGACGGCGACGAGGCCGGGGAATCCGAGGAGTCTGAAGACCCCGAAGACGCCGAAGAACCCGAGACGCTTCGCGGCCACGTTCGAGCCGTCGCGGGCACCGACCGGGTACGGTTGCTCGACGCCGCCTTCGAGACGCTCGCGGAGGCACCCATAGCGGAGGCGTTCGACGCGATCGCCGAGGCCGAAACCGACCCGACGACGGTCGTTCTCGACGGCGAGTTGACCCAGCGAATCCTCGATATCGTCGCCCAGTGCGGCGTCGAACAGGTGATCGCCCGCGAAGAGGGCGCGTTCGTCAAACAGCCCACGAGCGTCCGAGTGCGAACGGCGGCCGAACTCCGGTCGGAGTAGGTCACCGAGTCCCGTGTTCGGAGCGAGCGTCGTTCGACCGTCGATCGTGCGTACCGGCGTGGTCGTCGTAACGTCGCGGCGAACCGAGTATGAGGTCACGGACCGAGCGGCTAAAGCGTCGCCTCGCGAACTCGGCTACAGTCCAACGGCGAGTACGGTTACGGTGGCGACGAGCGCGGCGGCCAGCGTCGCGAGAAAGTTCACGCCCTGATTGCCCAATCGAGGTTCGATCGTCGCGCCCAGCAGGCTGTCGACGGTCATCCCGACCGCGCCCGCGGCGGCGATCACGATCGCTCCCGGAACGCCGACGCTCTCGAACACCCCTCCAGTGATCGCCGCGATGAGAGTCGCCCCGGCGAGCCCGGCGAGTTCGCCCTGCCAGGTCACGCCGCCGTCGGTGCCCGGGGGGACGTGCTCGAACGTCGTCACCAGCCGCGGCCCGTCGAACAGTCCGCCGAGTTCGCTCGAGAGGGTATCGGCCATCGCGGCGGCGAGCGACCCCGAGAAGGCGAACAGGAAGGCGGCGGGTGCGACGGGGAGCAACGAACTCGCGGCGAAGGCCAGTACCGCCCCGAGGGCAACGGCGGCGTTCGCGAGCACGTTGGCACTGCCCCGAGCGCCCTCGTTGGGTTCGGCGATCCCGCGCTCGCGTTTCTCCTCGAGTCGGTATTTCGCGGCGAGACTGCCGACTCCAAAGAAGGTTACCAGGATCGCGAACCAGTCGTAGCCGCCGAGGACGATCGTCGAGAGGACGAGCACGGTTCCGGTGAGGGCTCCGGCGACGGAGGCGGTCCCGAGGCCGTACGAGAGCGCGCCCAACGTCGCGGTGAGCGAGAGGGCAATCGCGACGTCGAGCGCCGAAAGCGGCACCGAGATTTCGGCGAAAAACCAGAGGAGGAGTCCGACCGAGAGCATCGTCAACGGGTCGTCACGGGCGAACAACACCGTTCGTAGCAACGCACCGAGCAACGCCCCGCTCGCGGCGAGAAAGGAGATCGTCGGAAGCGCGTCGACGACCGCTGCAGTCGACGCTCCCTCGATGGCGAGCACGGCCGCCTGGCCGGCCACGGCCGCGAGCGTTCCGCCGACGACGAACCCGACGGCCGGAGCTGCCCCCGAGTGCCGACGAGTGCGGACGATCCGTTCCCCGAGGTTCCCATACGAAAGCACGAGCACGCTCGCGACGAATACCGAGACACTCATTCCGAACAGCGTCGCCAGGATCGCAAGCCCCGCGACCGCCAGCGAGAAGGCCGCGAGCGAATAGAGCGTACGGTCCTCGCGGTCTGCCGACCGGGCGAACAGATCGAAGAGGAACCCCTCGTCGATCACGAACAACGACGCCGCCGCGACCGCCGCGAAGAACACCACAGTACCTCGCCCAACCGCCGGTGCCGCGATCGAAAGCGTTCCACAGAGCGCGAACGCTCCCGCCCGTCGGATGCTCGAAGCCACGCTTCCTCTATACCCGAGCATCACTTAACGCTCCCGAAGCCCCGAGTCGAACCCGTCGCCGTGCTTCAGCGGGTTTATTACGACTCCGCCGGAACGCAACGACGTGGGACTGTACGACCGGTATCTCGCCGCCCGCGTTCGCCGTCACGATGGGGGTGCTCCGGAACGGGTCGCGGTCGTCATCACCGAGCGCGACCTGCTCGAACCGGGGGCGTATCGGACCTTGGAGGACTTCTTCGAATGGGCCTTCGCGTTCGGTGCCGAGCGCGTGTTGCTGTATGTGAGCGTGCTCGACGCGGCGGCGGTGCCGGCGCTCGAAGGCGTGTTCGAGCGGGTCGAGGCCCCCCGACCGATCGCCGTCCGCGGCCCCGAAGACGACCGGCGGGCGGACGCTCCGATCCAGGCAAGCATCGGTCTCGGGGGCAAACACGAGTTCGCAACGGCTACCCGCGCGGTCACGAAACGGGTCGCCGCCGGCGACCTGGATCCCGACGAGATCGCCGAAGACGACCTCGAACGCCGGCTCGTCTTTCCGACCGACCCCGATCTGGTAGTCAAAACCGGTGCCGAACGGCTGTCGGATTTCCTCATCTGGCAGTCGGTCTACTCCGAACTGTATTTCACCGACGTGAACTGGCGGGACTTCAGGCGGCGGGACTACCTCCGCGCGATACGGGACTACCAGAACCGACAGCGCCGCTACGGGCGGTAGAGGACGGTTTCGCTACGGGCCGATCGGTCGGCCCGATCGATCCGATCGGCTCAGTCGGCGGCCACCGGTTCGCCCTCTTCGTCCCCGTTCCTAGCTTCGACCTCGACCTCGGCCGCTTCGAGTTCGCCCGACGGGAGGGACTCGCGGAAGCGATCGATGATCCCCCCTGCCTCGTCGAGTTCCGTGCTCCCGAGCGCCCGTACCAACGCGAGCGCTCGCCGGGCACGGGTCCGACGCCAGCTTTCCTCCCGGGACTCGTAGGTACGGATCGCTCGCAGGAAATCGATCTTTCTGAATTCGGGCCAGTACGGCGTACAGAAAAACACCGCCGCCTCGTTGCCGTTGGCGTGCCAGGGCAGGAAATTGGAGGTCCGTTCGTCCCCACCGGTCCGGATGATCAGGTCGACGTCCTGTGCCGGTCCGTCGCGAAGCCGCGTCTCGATCGTCTCGGCATCGATCTCTCGGGGACGAAGTTCGCCGGCGGCGACCTCCCGGGCGATGTCCCGGGTCGCGCCCAGCAGTTCGGCTCGACCGCCGTACGCGAGCGCGACGTTGAGCCGCAGACGATCGTACCCCTTCGTCCGGTCCTCCGCGTAGGAGATCGCTTCGCGCAGGCGCTCTGGCAACCGTTCGGTCTCGCCGATCGCGCGGATGCGGACCTCGCCGTCGTGAACCCGATCGGCGTCGGCGAACTCCCGTAGCTTGGCTTCGATCAGGTCGAACAGGGCCTCGCGTTCGTCGGGCGGGCGATCGAAGTTCTCCGTCGAGAAGGCATAGACCGTACACTCCTCGACGCCGAACTCCTCGCACCAGTCGAGCAGCGCTTCGGTCGTCTCCGCACCCTCGTGGTGACCTTCGTGTCTCGCCGTGCCCTGTTCGGCCGCGTACCGGCGGTTCCCGTCCTGGATCACGGCGACGTGTCTCGGCGCGCCGCTGATCTCGCGGGCCAACAGCCGTTCGTACGCTCGCTTGCACCGTCGAGTCACGGCCGATCGCATTATCCGTGGCAACGACGCTGTCGGTATGAGTGTTATGACATCCGTGCCCGGTTCCGGGGCGGCCGATCGCTCCACGGCCCGACGGAGACGGGTTCCGGACGGAAACGACGCCCCCGGCACCGGGGGCGAGGGCTCTCTCGGCACCGACCTCCCCGTTAGCGCCGGAATCGGTACGCGTATGTTCGTCACCGATCGAACGACTACAATGAGCGACGTGATCGACGAGGAGCTCTACCGGCGAACGGAGGCGCTTCTCGAACCGGGCGAGATCGATCTCAACGGCATCATCGTCCATACGGACATCGAGGGCAACGACGACATCGCGATGCAGGAACTAACCGTCGAGGTCAACGAGGTGATCGCGACCCACGCGGGCGAACCCGAGAACGTCTACGTCTACGCCGGCAACGACTCGACCGATTTCGCGTCCAATCAACACCAGGGGCGCACGCTCGACGACGACGCGTTCGTCTGGGAGTGCCAGCAACTGCTCCGGGAGGGCAGTTTCGATCTGGTCTTTTACTACGAGGCGAGCGCCGATCACGAGGCGATCCGTGCGGACCTGCGCGACGCCGGCTACACCGTCACCGGCGTTCGTGGGGACCACTGAAACCGCTCGATCGAGGGACGATCGAGGGATGACTGGGCACGATGGAGAGGTCCCCCTCCCCGGGTCGAACGGGACGATCCCGACGCCACTTCGTTTCCCGGCCGTTCTCGATGGCGGCGTTCGTCATCAGGTCGCCGTCGGTTCGCCGTCGTCCGCCGCCGGTCCGTCGTCGATCCGCTTTCGATCGACCCGGCTGTACGGTTTCGAGGGTGGCCCGGGCCATTCTAGTAGTTTCGCCGACATCGGATCGAATCCGGGCACGAGCATCCCCTCCATCGGACCAAGTGGTCGAAACGACTATTATAGACTGGGCCTCAAGCGGGTCGTGGGAAAACCAGAGAGTGCAGAGACGAAACCGGAGAGTGCAGAAACGGGCGACGGAGAGTCGCTGTACGAACGGCTCGGCGGCGACTACGGTATCGCCGGGGCGGTCGACGACCTGGTCGATCGCCTGTACGAAAACGACGCCGTCAATCAGAACCCCGAAACGCTGGAGTTTCACGAGGAGGGCGGACAAGCCGGCTTCAAGTACCTCGTGACGGCATGGTCCATCGAAGCGACCGGCGGACCGGAGGTCTACGCGGGCCGCGACATGGAAGAGGCCCACGAGCACCTCGAACTCAGCGACCACGAGTTCGATGTCGTCTATACAGCGATCCTCCAGAGCCTCCACCAAGCAGGCGTACCCGAACAGGAGTGCGACGAGTTCATGGACATCATCGAGAGCTACCGGGACATGGTGGTCTACGACCGTGACTACGACGAGGACCCGGGCTACGTCGAGAGTCCGGCCACCGCCGAGTGAGGACCGGCCTCGGAGACACCCATTGTGTGCCCGAAGCTGACTCGTCGGACGAGATGCAGTAGCCGGGATCCGGTTGCGCGGTAATGAAACCGGCGGAACGATGCTGCGGTTCGATCGGCTACGTTCGATCGATCTCACTGGTGCGCGGGCGAGTCCAGGCCCGAACCCCGATCCGGCGAACCGATTCGGGTTCGCGATAGGACGTCGATGAGACCTCGATTCGGCCCGACCCGATCGCAGTGGAAAGGGTTTAGGTACGATCCGATCGTAGCAGGCCGTATCCAACTACCGATGCAATCCACTACAGGTGCGAACGCCGGACGGACGAACCGGGGTGAGCCGAACTGACGCTCGGAACCGGCGTCATCACCGGCGTTAGCGTCTCACACGACGACGCGACCGTCGAGGGAATCGAAGCCGCCTGTGGCGACTCCGAACGCGAGGTCGTCGAGAGCCTCCTCGCTCGCCCGGCGGTCGAGGAGGCCTTTTGCCTCCAGACCTGTCACCGGGCGGAACGGTACGTCGTCACGAGCGAGCCCGAAGCCGGTCGGCGGGTCCTTGCCGAGGCGATCGAAGGCGTTCCGGAGGGGATCGTCGGGGTCATGGGCCACGAGGAAAGCCTCGAACACCTCATTCGGGTCAGCGCCGGCCTGGAGTCGATGGTGCTCGGCGAGGACCAGATCCTCGGGCAGGTCCGTCGGGCCTTCAGCGACGCACAGGGAATCGGCGCGATCGGTCCGGTGCTCGACGAGGCGATTACGAAGGCGCTTCACGTCGGCGAACGCGCCCGGACCGAGACCGAGATCAACGAGGGAATCGTCTCGCTCGGGAGCGCCGCCGTCCGCCTCGCCGACCGCGAGGGACTTTCCGATCCGGCGACCGCGCTCGTGATCGGGGCCGGCGAGATGGGCACGCTCGCCGCCGAGGCTATGAACGAGCGCGCCGACCGGGTACTCGTCGCGAACCGGACGCTCTCGCGCGCCGAAGCCCTGTGTGATCGGCTCGCGGGCGATGCGGAGGCGACCGGCCTCGACGACCTGCCCTCGGCGCTCGCGGCGGCGGACGTCGTCGTGAGCGCGACCGCCAACCGGGAGTCGGTCCTCGGTAGCGACCCGCTCCGCGAGGCCGGGGAAACGCTGGTGATCGACCTCGCACGCCCGCGTGACGTCGCGCCGGCGGTCGGGGCTCTTCCGGGCGTGAGACGATACGACCTCGACGCGCTCGAAGGCGTCGTCGACGATACCCGCGACCGGCGTCGGGCCGCCGCCGAGGAGGTCGAGGCGATGGTCGAAACGGAGTTCGCGCGCCTCTTAGAGCAGTACAAGCGAAAGCGTGCCGACCAGGTCATCGCGGCGATGTACGAGAGCGCCGACCAGATCAAGGCCCGCGAGCTTCGGACGGCCTTTGGAAAACTCGACGACCTCGACGACGACCAGCGCGAGGTCGTCTCGGCGATGGCTGACTCGCTGGTCGGTCAGTTACTCGCCGCTCCCACTAAGAGCCTGCGCGATGCGGCCGCCGAGGACGACTGGGAGACGATCAACACCGCCCTTCAGTTGTTCGATCCCGAGTTCGGTACCGGCCCGTCGGTCTCACTCGACGAGGCCGGTCCCGAGGACCTCCCGGCGGAACTGCGCCGGTCGATGCCCGAAGCCGTGCTCGAACGGCTCAACGATTAGGACACGCACCTTTTTGGTGGCATCCTCGCTCACTCGCTCTGCTCGTTCGCTGCGGGGCCAGCAAAAATCTGCACCAAAAACGCTCCTTCACTCCGTTCAGTCGCGCGGAACCGCTCGCTCACTGCGTTCGCTCGCGGATGCAACGTCCCAGCAGACGCCACAGCGACAATTACGTATGACCGACACCGAGGCGAACTATGACCACAATGGGCGAGTCGAGCGAATCCGACGATTCGGGAAGCGCCCGCTATGTCTTCGCTGTCGCTTTCGGCTCGACGCCTCGACACCCGAGTAGCGGGCCGATTCACGGGAAATCGAGCGAACGTGCTACCGGGAGGCCCCTCCGCCCGGCGAACCGGGCTGGCTCTTTTTCGGCGATCACCTCTAGCGCGGCGAGTGCAATCAGCCCGACCACTTCGCCCGGATCGTCGGAGAGGCCGTCTCCCTTCCCGTCGAGCGGATCGAACTCCGTGGACTGCGCACCGACGAGGCCTACTTCGCGGCGTTGAAACGCGAGATCGACGCTGACCTCGGACTGTTCAACGCCGATTCCGTCGCCGAAGTCCTCAACAAGTATCTCGGCAGTTCGATCCAGACCGACGGACGAGGTTAGTTCCCACGTACCCAGAAAGTATATTATTCTACGTTACATACACACATGGCCCGTGCCCTCCCTCAACTACGACTTCTGGTTGCTCGATCTGGACGGAACGCTCGTCGACATCGAACCGGCGTATATCCACTCGGTGTTCGACGGGATCGGCGATCGGCTAGGGTACGACTTTACTGATCGGGAGGCCGAAGCCGTCTGGTACGACCTCGGCGACGTCGGCACGGAGGTACTCGCCGAGCGCGAGGTAAGTGCGATCGAGTTCTGGGAGGTGTTCCACGAGGTCGAAGAACCGCTCGCCCGCGCCGAGTCGACCTACCTCTACGACGATGCCGCGTTCGTCGCCGCGATCGACGAGCCCGTCGGACTGGTGACTCACTGTCAGCGCTACCTGACCGAACCGGTGCTCGACGCGCTCGACATCGCCGACTGGTTCGACGTCGTGGTCTGCTGTGACGACGAGATCGGCTGGAAGCCCGATCCGACACCTCTCTACCGGGCGATCGAGGAACTGAGGGTCACAGGAACGGATGGCGTGCTCGCCGGTGACGGGCCGCACGACGTCGGCGCGGCCTGGAACGCCGGTCTCGACGCCGTTCACATAGAACGCCACGGCCACGAGCGACGTGGGGGGTGTGTGCTCGGCGACTACCGGATCGAGTCGTTCAGCGATCTTCCGCTGTCGACGCCGAGTCACGTGGACGGTACCCCCCGAGGCCGTCGAGCAGGGGACTGATCCCGTCCAGCCGACTCGTGAGGGCCTGCACGCCGCTCTTCTCGACGCGGTCGGAGTTCGCAAGTACGCGAACGGTTTCGGTGCCGACCGGCACGTATCCGAGGTCGAGTTCCTCGGCGGTCGCTCGGAGTCCGAGCCCGACGTCCACGTCCCCCGCTTCGACCGTCCGGGCGGGACTCTCGTAGGCGCGGGCCGTCCGGTCAAACCCTACGATCCGCTCGACGAGAGCGTGACGGGTCGTCCCGCGCTCGTCGGCGACCTCCGTCACCCGCTCCCCGAGCGACGTCCGTAGCCCCGAACTCGTCGGTCGGTTGACGAAGGACAGATCGCGGTCGACGAGATCGTCGACGCCCGCTACTTCCTCGGGGTTGCCCGCGGGGACGAGCAGTCCCCACTCGCGGGTCCACCCGCCGAGATCCGCGACGTCGATCTCGGGCGTGCCCGGCGCGGACGTCACCGCGAAATCAGGAACACCGTTTCGCAGCCGGCGCAGGCCCTCCCGACTGCCGAAGCTCAGGTAGCGCGGTCGTTCCAGGCCGTCGAGCACCCGGGAGAGAAGGGGATCGTCCTCGCCGATCCCCAACAGGGTCGGTGGCCGAACGTCCGGTGAGAACAGCTCGACGCGCACCTGCTCGCCGGCTGCCAGGTACTCGGTGTCGGGATCGACGGCCACGATCCCGTCGGCTTCGACGAGGCTCGTCGTCGCGCCGCTTCCCTTGTCGACCGGGTAGACCAGCGTCTCGGTCCCACCCGGAGTCACACCACTGCCGTCACCACCACCGGAGTCGGTCCCCTCGTCGTCCTCGCGGCCGTCGATCCGCTCGCCCGGACCGCTCTCGATCAGGCCTACCGGCATGAGCCGGAGCCGCCCCTCGGCGTAGCGCTCGCGGACGGCCATGTGCCCGTCGATCGTCGCGCTCGACGGCTCGGGAAGCCCGGAGGCACGACGGATCGCCGGCGCGACGAAGGTTCGGAAGATCGTCAGCGCAGAGACCGGATAGCCCGGCAACCCGACGTACGCCGACTCGTCGAGCGTGCCGACGAGCATCGGCCTGCCCGGCTTGACCGCGACGCCGTGGAGCAGGAGGTCCCCGCGGTCCTCGATCACGCGGTAGATCACGTCCACGGCGCTCGCCGACGTCGACCCCGACGAGCACACGAGATCGCATTCGGTCGCGGCCTGCCGGAGAACGCGCTCCATCGCCTCGTAGTCGTCGCCAGCGTGGGGGTATAACTCGGGTACGCCCCCCGAGTCCTCGATGGCCGCCGCGATCGCATAGGAGTTGACGTCGTAGATCTGGCCGGCGCGGTGATCGACGGGTTCGCCGGGACGGACGAGTTCGTCGCCCGTCGAGATGACGCCGACTCGCGGGCGGCCCTCTACTGGAACCTCCTCGACGCCGAGCGCCGACAGCAGGCCGATCTCCCGAGGAGTAACCCGAGTTCCCGGTCCGAGCGCGCGCTCGCCGGCGGCGACATCGGCTCCCGAAGACATGGTTCCGTCGCCCGGCGCGACTGCCTTCCTGATCTCGATCTCCCGTTCGCTACCGCCGTCGCTCCCGGATTCGGTGGTTCGTTCGACCATCACGACCGCGTTCGCACCGTCGGGCAGGACCGCCCCGGTCGATATCTCGGCGGTTTCCCCTTCTTCGACCGCGACCTCGGGGGTCGTGCCGGCATGGACCGTCCCGGCGTGCGTCAGGCGTACGGGATCGGCCTCGTCGGCACCGAAGGTATCCCGCGCCCGGACCGCGTAGCCGTCCACGCTCGCCCGATCGAACCCCGGGACGTCGATGTCCGCATCGACGCGTTCCGCGAGCACCCGGCCTCGGGCGTCTTCGAGCGGAACGGTTTCGGGATCGGGCGTCAGATCCAGCCCTGAGATAGCCTCGTGGGCGCGTTCTGGCGGGACGAGTTCGCGGAACTCCTTGCGGTCGCTCATGACCGTCGTTGCGGGGGAACGGACAAAAGCTTGGCCGGACTCTCCGACCGATACCGGACGCTCGGGTCGCTCCCGTCGAACTGCCGGCGGTCACGGACGGACACTCGGACGAGCCGACGCTATGGCAGTACCCTGTTCCGATACCTCGGCTTCCTTCGAAACGATATCGACCACCAGCAGACTGAAGTTCTTACACCGGTAAGACTCGGATAAGCCATGGGTAGTATTACGATCAAAGTTCCCGACGACATGGAGCGAACGGTCGAGGAGTACGCGGAGGAGAGCGGTCGGTACATGAGCACGTCAGAACTCATGCGGGACGCCGTGCGCCGATTGATCGACGAGCACCCGGTCCGACTCTCACAGTGGGCCCGTGAACAGGCCGAGATCAGCGAGGAGCAGTTCGAACGGGGCGAAAGCGTCTCGCTCGACGAGTTAGAGTAGTGGCCGAAATCCGCCTGAGTCCACAGGCGAGCGAGCACTACGACGATCTCGACCCATCAGTCCGCGAGCAAGTCATATCGCGGCTCGAACGGGCCGGAGACGACCTCGAACGCTACGTCGAAGCGCTCTCCGCCGAGAAGTACGACAAGATCAGGGCGGGTGACTACCGAGCGCTCGTCAGATGGGATCGAGACAGCACCGAGATCAGGGTCTACGTGATCGGCCACCGGTCAGTCGTATACGACCGATACCTGTGAGCCGTTCCGATGTGAGATGCTCCACTCGAAGCCCGGTCCCCGGGTGAGAGATATCGACTCGGCGTATAGCCCTTCGACCGCCGGTAAGCGAACCGGTGACCATCGATCGTTAGCTGGTGAGGTTGAGACCGACGATCCCGACGACGATCAGCGAGACGAACCCTGCTCGGATGAGGCTCGCCGGCTCGTCGAACAGGACAACGCCGAGCGTCGCCGCCCCGACGGCACCGATCCCGGTCCAGACCGCATACGCCGTCCCGATCGGGAGCGTCTCGACGGCCCGTGCGAGCAACAGCATGCTCGCGAGAAGCGAGACGACCGTCGCTACGCTCGCCAGAGGTTCGGTAAACCCCTCCGAGTATTCGAGGCCGATCGCCCAGCTGATCTCGAACAAACCCGCGATGGCGAGCAGTCCCCACGCGTTCATGCGATCGATTCGACAAGCCGACACATATGATCGGCGGAAGGTCCGTCCTCACCGCGGTCGACGGGTTCGAATCGTCGGATCGGACCCGGTTGCCTTAGCGACGGATCGGGAGAGGGTGTCCGATCGGCTACTGTTAGTTAGAGTACTCCCAGTCCTCGACCGAAACGACCTCGCCTTCGGCGACCCCCTCGCGCTCCTCGGGGACCGCGACCCACCCGTCCGCGAGCGCGACGCTCGAAAGCACGTTCGACCCGCTCGCCCGCGTCGGTGTCGCGAGCGGGAGGTCATCCTCGTCGCCACTGCCGCCGTCGCTCCCGTCCTCGTCGGTCGATCGCTCTAGACGCACGCGTGCGAACGTCCTGTATCCCGGTTCGCTCTCTACCTTCCTGGCGAGCCGGGCGTCGGTCGTCGGGTGAGGGACGAGTGGGAGGCCGCCGACGTGCTTGAGCAGGGGCCGGAGGAACTGGACGGCGTTGACGATACACGCCACCGGATAACCCGGCAACATCAGGACTGGTACGCCTTCGACGACGCCGAGCGCGACCGGGTGGCCCGGCCGGAGCGCCACTCCATGCACGAGGACGTCACCGAGGTCGTCGACCACTTCGGGAACCAGGTCGCGCTCGCCGACCGACGAGCCGCCGGTCGTAACCACGACGTCCTTCGTGAGGTCGCGCTGGATCGCCGCCCGCAACGCCTCCCGGTCGTCGGTGACGACCTCCCGGTACCTGGCCTGTCCGCCCCACCGTTTCACGTACCCCGAGACGGTGAGCCCGTTCGTCTCGATCACCTCGCCGGGGTCGGGATTCCCCTGGACGAGTTCCTCGCCGGTCGGCATCACCCCCACGGTCGGGCGCTCTCGCACCTCCAGTTCGCCCACGCCGGTCGACTTGCACAATCCGAGGTCCGACGGCCGGAGCCGGTGACCCGCGTCGAAGAGGTGCTGGCCCTCGGTAACGTCCTCGCCCACCGGCGCGACGTTCGCGCCCTCCGCGAGCGCCGAGAACACTTCGACCTCTCCCCCTACTTCCTCGACGCGCTCGATCATCGCGACCGCATCAGCGCCGTCGGGGAGTTCGCTTCCCGTATGCACTCTGATCGTCTCGTCCGGCGCGAGCGTGTCCTCCCCGGCCTCTCGGCGTCGGAGGATCGCGGGATTGTGCTCGCCGGCCCCGAACGTGCTCTCGGCGCGAAGTGCATAGCCGTCCATCGCCGCCCGCGTGTAGTGAGGCACCGCCCGCCGTGCTTCGATGGGTTCTGCGAGCACCCGCCCGTCGGCGGCGGTCAGTCCCACGCGCTCGCTCCGGCCGTGGGGCGACGCGGCGGCCAGCAACCGCTCGCGCGCGGCCGTGAGGCGAGTGACCTCCTTGAATCCCGACGTGCGTAGGTCGCTCATACTCCCGCGTAGGCCCCGAGGAGCAAAACGTACCGGGATGGGCTTCGTCCACCGATCCGCGCCCCGATCGGCCCGCTCGCTCGAACCGAATCGGCCGCCGGTTGACCCGCGATTGCTGTCCCGATGGGTAGTAATTTGCTTATACTCCGTAAATACGTTTATGCTAATACTACTCGAATATTATCGTATGAGGACACGGCTTCCGCGGCGGGGCGGTAGCGCGGGGCGGGTGGCCGGTGGATGAGCGAGGGCGACTCACGCTTCGCCCCGCGGGCGTCGGACGTCGAAGCCGACTTCGACGCCGGCACCGGCCGCGACGTCGGGACGGATCGCGCCGCCGGTCGGCACGCCGACTCCGATCTCGACCCCGGTTCTGACCCTGACCCCGGCCTTGATTCCGACTCCGACCCCGATCCCGACACCGGGTCGGCGTTCGACTCGCGTGCGGACTCGGGGGTCGGCGAGCCGGAATCGGCATCCGTCACGGTTCGCAACGGCGACGACGCCGACCGGACGGTTTCGGTGTCGATCGTGCGACCGGACGGCTCGCTGATCGGGGGCGAGTATCGCCTAGCGAGCGGTCGAACCCGCGTCGTCGCGCTCGGCGACTCCCCCGAGGGATGGCTCGGTATCGACGTCGATGCCGGGGCCGGCGGCATGGCGTGCGTTAGTCTCGATCCCTCCCGGTCGGGCGATACCGTGCCGGACTTCCTCGTTCGCGGCGATCGCGTTTCGGTTTCGGGCCTTTCCCGACCGTCCGACCGAGAGGCCGATTCCGACGGCGAACGCGACGGTTCCTGCATGTAGTTCGGCCGGACCGACGAAAGCCGAGAGCGATCACGCGTTCGACGAGTACGGCCGAACCCGACAGCCACGAACGGGGCATCCGGGAGCGACGACCCGTTCGTGACGAGCGCGTCGACCCGCGCCCGGTTCGGGAAAGGGGACGCGACGTCGAGCGGCCGGATCGAGCGTTTCTCAGGTGGGTATCGCGGGCTTTTTCGCCCCCGAATCCCTGACTACGGATATGTCTGCTTTGCGTGACGCGCTCCGCGATCTGCCCGACGCGGTGTTCGGCGACGTCCTCGAAAGCGACGGGGAGTACCTCGTCGTGCTCGACCTGCCCGGGGTACGTGGGGACACCGTCGACGTGAGCGCGACGAGGGGTCGCCTTCGGATCGAAGCCCGCCGCGAGAAGGACGTCCCCCGAGAGTTTCGATATCTCCGGGAAAACCGGGCGCTCTTCCTCGATGCCGATCTGCCCCTCCCGCCCGACGCGAGCGCCGACGGCGCGACCGGCACGGTCGAGAAAGGCGTGCTCTCGCTTCGCCTGCCGAAACGCGATCGCGGGGGCGAGACGCGGATCCCTATCGAGGGTGACGACGCCGGTAACGGCACGGGTGGCGGCTCCGATGCCGGGGTCGATGCCGACACCGACACCGATACCGATGCCGGCACCGACGCGGACGCCGGGAACGCATCGAACGGCTCGGTTTCCGACTCCTAAGGTGGTCGGGGAGTGAACCTCCGGCCGTACCGGCGGTTCGTGATCGTCGCCTATCAGTTCCTGCCCCTACTGCTAGCCTACGCGCGCGATCGACGCCGGTTCCTACTGTTCGGGAGTTCCCGAGAGGTGGATTCAGCCACCCGGCGCGAGCGGGCCGCGTCGTTACTCGACTCGATGCTCACCCTCGGGCCGACGTTCATCAAATTAGGACAACTGCTCTCGACCCGGCCGGACGTGCTTCCCGCCGAGTACATCGTCGAGTTCTCGAAACTCCAGGACGAGGTTCCCCCGGCCCCCTGGAACGAAGCCGAGCGCGTTCTGACCGCGGAACTCGGAGCCGTCGACGACCGGTTCGACGCCTTCGACCGCGAGGCGATCAGCGGCGCGAGTTTAGGCCAGGTCTATCGCGGTCGAATCGGCGACGAGGAGGTCGCCGTGAAGGTCCGGCGGCCGGACATCGAGGAGCTCGTCAACGCCGATCTGAAGGTGATCCGCTGGAGTCTACCCCTGCTCATGCGCTTCGTCGGCGAGGCGCGCTCGTTTTCACTGGAGAACCTCGCCGACGAGTTCGCGAAAACCATTCGCGAGGAGATGGACTACGACCGCGAGCGCCGGATGCTCCAGGAAATCCGTAGCAACTTCGAGGGCAACCGCGACATCGTGATCCCCGCGGTGATCGAATCGTACTCGACGCCCCGCGTGCTGACGATGGAGTACGTCCCGGGCACGAAGATCACCCGCGTCGAAGAACTCGACGCGATGGGCATCGATCGGACCCGTCTCGCCGAGACCCTCCAGCGGGTGTACCTCCAGATGATCGTCGACGACGGGGTCTTTCACGCCGACCCCCACCCCGGTAACTTGGCCGTCAAACCCGACGGCACGCTCGTCTTCTATGACTTCGGGATGAGCGGCCGGGTAGACGCGTACATCCAGGATCGGATCGTCGATTTCTACATCGGGATCGCGAACCAGGACATCGACGCCATCCTCGACGCGCTGATCGCGATGGGTACTCTTAGCCCGGAAGCCGACCGGGAGGTCATGGGCAACGTCATGGAACTGGCCATCGAGGACGTCCGCGGCGAGGACATCGAACAGTACCGAGTTCAGGAGGTCATCGATCAGATCGAAAACACCATCTACGATTTCCCGCTCCGATTGCCCTCGAACCTCGCGCTCGTCCTGCGGGTCGCAACGGTCGTCGAGGGGGTCTGTGTCACGCTCGACCCGGGCTTCGATTTCATCGAGGTCGCGACCGACTACCTCGTCGAGGAGGGGTACCGCGAGGAGGGGATCAGACAGTTCGTCGAAGAGCGGGCAGACGAGGTCGGCGGTGCCGTCGGGGCCTCGATTCGAGTGCCCCCGAAGCTCGAAGCCGCCCTCGACCGGATCGAACGGGAGGACTTCCGCGTCGAGGCCGAATTAGAGGACACCAACGACATCTTCGATAACCTCGCGAGACGCCTCATCTACGGGCTACTCGTGACCGCCGGCGTGCTCTCGACGGCACTACTGTATTCGTTTGCCAGCCTGTCGTCGGCGCTCGTCGCGCTCGCCTTCTCGGTCGTCGTGAGCGGGTTGCTCTACCGATCGTTCCGCGGGCCGCGCGGTCTCCGTGCCCAGCCCCAGTTCACCCGTCAGAACCTCCAGGAGCGCCAGGGAACGGGCGAAGGAGGTATCGGTGCCGAGGGCTTCGATGGCGAGGACGACGGGGCGACCGGCGTCGCGAGTGCGATGGCCAACCCGACCGCCGGCGGGATAAACGAGGACGAGGGCGGGAACGACGCCGGGAGCGACGCACGATCGAGCGGCCGGTCCCCGGAGTCGAACCGCGATCGTCGCTGAGGGCAGAGCGCTCGAATCCGACCGTCGAAGCCGCTCGCTGGATCACCCGCGTTCGCCGCGCAGAGAGGAGACGATCGCCTCGGCGTCGGCGTCGAACCCGCCGCCCTGTGCGACCCGTGGCGAACCGCCACCGCCGCCGCCGAACGTCACCACTGCTGTCGCCCGTTTCGTTACCGACGGCACTCCGGGCGCGATCGGCGAGTTCGTTCGCGTCGAGCCCCTCGATCGTCCCGACGACCCACGTCTCGCCGTCTCGCGAAACGGCCTCCCGCCGGAGGTCGGCGAGTCGGTTCCCGACGACCTGCTCGCGGAGCGCGTCGCGCTCGTCGATCGCGGCGTCGCGCTCGGTGCGGAGGCGGGAAATCGCGTCGGGAAGGTCACGGACGCCGGTGTTCGCCGCCGTGGCCGCCCGGAGCACGGCCGCGCGCTCCTCGGCCCGCTCTCCGATCGCCGTCGGACCAACGGCGAACTCGATTCGCGTGAGCCCCTCGCCGGGGTTCGACCGTTCTAGTACCGTCACCGGGCCGATCTCACGGGTGTTGCGAACGTGGGTGCCCCCACAGGCCGCGAGGTCCCAGCTCTCGACCTCGACGATCCTGACCGCTTCGTCGCCGAGTCCCTCCTCGGTCTTGGCGTTGAAGGCGACGTCTTCGCGCGCGAGGGCATCCTCGCGGGAGTGTTGCGCCCAGGTCACTTCGCGCGAGTCCCACACCGCCCGGTTGACGAGGCGCTCGAGATCGACTAAGAGTTCGTCATCGATCTCGGTCGTCGTCTCGAAGTCGACCCTGACCTTCTCCGTGCCGATGTCGAACCCCCCGTAACCGAGGTCGTCGAGCAGACGCCGGCCCGCGCCGTAGAGGACGTGGCTCGCGGTGTGGGCACGCATGCAGTAGGTGCGAAACTCCGGATCGACCTCGCCAGTAACGGAATCGCCTTCGCTCGCGTCGAGCGATCCGGCGAGGGTGTGGACGACGCCGTCCTCGCGGTGCTGGACGTCGGCGACCGGAACGCCGCCTATGATGCCTCGGTCGGCCGGTTGGCCGCCGCTCTCGGCGTAGAAGTACGTCTCGTCGAGAACGACCTCCGTTCGGTCGTCTCCGAGTTCGCCGTCGGTCTCGCTTTCCAGGGGTTCGGAAGCCGACTCGACGGAACTCTCGAAACTCAGCGTGTAAGGCTCCTCGGGGGCTCGTGTACCGATCATACCGGCCGAAGCACGCGCCGGTAGGTAGTGCTAACGACTCCCGACTCGCCGTCTGCGAGGACGGTGCCGGATCGAGGCCAGCCGACGAGCGGATCTGCCGGGTCGCCCTTCAGTCGTACGAGCCAACACGCCTCACAGCAGTCGCGAACCGGACCGACCGCACACCGGACACCGCGTGTCGACACGTAGAACGACTCGCCTGACGACGAACCCGTCGACGCGGATTCGACCTGTCAGCCGCACGGGACGCCAGCCATCGACCCGACTCCCGCTGACACCGGTTCGACCGCTGCCGGTCACCGGCGGCCAGGAACGGTCGTGCTCTTTCGACTCGAATTTTAGACCCTCTCGTTTCTTTGTATTCGTAACCGAAACCACATTCAAACAGGGAGTTGTAGATTCCATACGGATGATACGACGACGATCGGCGAGCACCGGGAACCGACTTCTCCGAAGCGGGGCGGGACGGTGAACCGGAACGACCGCGCGATCACCGGGTTCGCGATGGCCGGACACGGGCTGGTCCACACCTACGAACTGGCGGTGCCGATACTGCTCACCGTGTGGCTCGTCGAGTTCGGCGTCACCTCCGCCACGCTCGGAACCGTCGTCGCCGTCGGCTACGGCCTGTTCGGTGTCGGAGCACTCCCCGCTGGGATCTTAGTCGATCGGTTCGGCTCCCGGGTTCTCATCGTCGCGTGTACTCTCGGGATGGGGCTGTCGTTTCTCCTCTTAGCGGTGCTCCCGGGCATCGCGGGGATCACCGTCGCGCTCGCGTGCTGGGGGGTCGCCGCCAGCGTCTACCACCCGGCCGGACTCACGCTGATCAGCAAGGGCGTCGAGAAGCGCGGTGCGGCCTTCGCCTACCACGGAATGGCCGGCAACGCCGGCATCGTCGTCGGTCCGTTCGTGACGGCACTCCTGTTAGTCGCCGTCGACTGGCGGGTCGCCGCTGCCGTCCTCGCCGGTCCCGCGTTCGTCGCGGGCCTCGCCGGATTGGGCGTCGAGTTCGACGAGTCCGCGGCCGTCGCGACGACCGACGGTACCGCCCCTCCACCGGACGGTGGGGAGACGTCCCCTGCGGAGGGAGTCGACGCCGCGCCGGACGGCGGCGACGTTCCGACGACGGACGTCGCGTCGGTCTCGGAGTTGCTGGCCGCGTCGCGCGGCCTGTTCACCATCGGCTTCCTGACGGTGTTCGCGCTCGTGATGTTCAACGGGCTGTACTACCGCGGGATGCTCACCTTTCTCCCCGGACTGTTGAGCGACTTTCTCGATCCGCTGGTCGGGGCCGCGGCGGGCGGGCTCGGTCCGGTATCCGAGGGACCCATGGCCAGGGAGTTCGACCTCTCGCGATACCTCTACGCGGGGTTGCTCGCGGTCGGGATCGGCGGGCAGTACGTCGGGGGTCGACTCACCGACGCCGTCGACCCCGAGCGCGGGGTGGGTGCGATGCTCGCGGTCCTGACCGCCATCGCGGTCCTGTTCGTCCCGGCGTCGGAGTCGCTCCCGGCGTTGCTCGCGGTCAGCGTCGTGCTCGGCTTCGCGCTGTTCGCGATGCAGCCGCTCACCCAGGCGACCATCGCGAAGTACTCGCCGCCCGAACACCGGGGACTGTCCTTCGGCTACACCTACCTCGCGATCTTCGGTATCGGCGCGCTCGGTTCGTCTATTACCGGCGCGGCGCTGACCTACGGCTCGACGCAGGTACTCTTTTTCGTCCTCGCCGGGTTCTCGGCGCTCGGTCTCGCGCTCGCTCTCTCGCTGGTCGCACGAAGCCAGTGAGCAGGACGGTACCGCTTTGCCGTCGGACGACGCGGTCGCTCGCTGACCGGCTTCGGAAGGAAGGTCGCGTGGGGTGCAGTCCCAAAGGCGACGACACCTGCACTTCCTTCGGCGGATTCGTCGCCTTGATCGCGGCTGTAAATTACCCAGGAGGTGCGTGGGACCGGATTCGAACCGGCGGACCCCTACGGGACAGCGCCCTCAACGCTGCGCCGTTGACCTAGCTTGGCTACCCACGCACGGAATACGTCCGACTTTACCCCACGTGCGAATAAAAGCGCTTTCGTTTCACCCACCGCGTCGTCCCCTTCCTCGCGGTGAAGTCCGAAGCAGTCGATCGCTCACAACGAAACGGTCGTTCCGATCGCCCGCTCCTCGGCGACGTCGTAGAGGTGTTCGGCCGCCGCGGCGTCAAGGACTGCAGTGCCGACGCTCTTCGTGACGACGACCTCCTCGCTTCCCTCGCGGCCCGCACTACCGTCGAGAACGGCTCCGAGCGCGAGGAGGTCGTCGGCGTCGAGACCGGTGTCCCGGAGATCGCCGGTATCGATAGCTTCCCCGGGAACGTCCCCGATAACCCGCGCGGCGCGATCGATCGTCTCGCCGTCGAGTTCGCGGGTATCGGCGGTGTAGGCACCGACCGCGATCACCGTTATTCCGGATTCGAGCGCGTCGCCCGGGAAGACCGGCTCGGTCGCCGTGGTCGCCGTCACGAGTACGTCTACCCCTTCGACGGCGTCCCGCGGGGAGTCGACGGCCTCGGCTGGAGTACCGAGTTCGCCTTCGAGTTCGTCGGCACAGGTGTAGCGCGAGTCGCTCGGCGAGTATATCTGTACGCTTTCGACCTCGGTCGCCGCGGCGATCGCTCGCGTCTGCCAGCGCGCCTGGGTGCCCGCGCCGATCACTCCGAGAGTCACCGCTTCGGGATCGACGGCGAGTTCGCGGGCGGCGAGCCCGCCGATACAGCCGGTCCGGGCGTTCGTGAGCCGTGTGCCGGCCACGTAGGCGGCTGGAACGCCGGTACTGGCGTCGGTAAGCGCGATCGCCGCGTTCACGGTCGGGAGCCCCCGCTGGGGGTTTCCCTCGAAGACGCCGACGAGCTTCGTCGCGTACTGGTTCGCCCCGTGAACGTAGGCCGGCATCACGAGACCGGTTCCCAACGGATCGTCGGGCGATTCGGGGTCGAGGCCCGTCCCGACGGGGAAGTGCGGCCGGTCGGGGCGCTCGACGTTTCCACGGTACTGTTCGATGAACGCCGTCTCTACTACGTCGAGCAACCCGTCGAGATCGAGCAGTTCCTCGACGTCCGCGTCCGAGAGCACGCGCATCTCGCTCATACGCGGCGTTCGATCGCACGGAGCCTAACCCTTCCCCTGGCGTGACCTTCGCTCGATTCGCTCGGTTGGTCGACCACCGATCCGCTCGAAACTCGTTCGACTCCTGCTTGACCGATCGCCGGAACGGTTTAGCGCCCCGGCGTGATAGGGTAGGACATGAACGTGGCCGTCGTCGGCGGCGGGATCGTCGGGCTCGCCGCGGCGTACTACCTCGCCGAAGGGGGCGCGAGCGTCGCGGTCTACGAGAAAGGATCGATCGGCAACGGCAGTACCGAACGCTCGGCCGGCGGGATCCGTACCCAGTTCTCGACGCCGGTGAACGTCGACCTCTCGCTCGCGAGCATCGACGTGTGGGACGAGTTCGAAGCCGAATTCGGTGCCGACATCTCCTACCGTCGTCCGGGCTATCTGTTCTGTGCGCGCGCCGAGGAGACGGCCGCCGACCTCGAGGAAAGCGTCGCGATCCAACACGAGCGGGGCGTTCCGAGCGAACTGCTTACCCCCGAGGAAGCCCGCGGGGTCTGTCCGGGATTAGTGAGTGAGAAGTTTCGCGCCGCGAGTTACTGTGCGCTCGACGGCTTCGCCGACCCGCACCTCGCCCTCCAGGGGTTCGTAACGGCCGCGCGGGAGGCCGGCGCGACGATCCACACGGAGACGCCCGTGACCGACGTACTGCGCGAGAACGGTCGGGTACGGGGCGTCGAAGCGGACGGCGAGCGAATCGAAACCGACGTCGTCGTGAACGCCGCCGGGCCGTGGGCGCGACAGGTGTCCCGGATGGCCGACCTCGACCTCCCGATCGCGCCGCGACGCCGACAGATCCTCGTCGTCGAACCCGAAACCCCGGTCCCCGAGAGCGTCCCGCTGACGATCGATCTGGATACCGGCTCGTACTTCCGGCCCGAGCGCGAGGGTGCGGCGTTGGTCGGCGGTCACTTTTCGACTACCGACCCCGAGGCCGATCCGGATCAGGACCCCGATAGCTACGCGACGGGTACCGACCTCGATTGGAGCGCACAAGCCATCGAACGCGCCGCCGATCACACGACGTACTTCGGGCCCGACGCGGCGGTGAAACGCGGCTGGGCCGGCCTCTATGCCGTGACGCCCGACCACCACCCGGTGATCGAGACCTCGATCCCGGGACTCGTTACCGCCGCCGGCTTCTCGGGGCATGGCTTTCAGCACGCTCCGGCGACGGGACAGCTGATCACGGAACTCGCGCTGGACGGCGAGCCATCGCTCGTCGATATCTCCTCGCTTGGGAGCGAGCGCTTCGACGGGAAGCGAGCGCTCGTCGACGAGCGCAACGTCGCATAAGCGCCCGAGTAACGCCACGAGCAGCCGGAAAGCGGTGCGACGGCCGGACAACGAAACACGATCCGGACGACGAGCGCGGCCGTCGATCGAGTGGACTTTTCGCGTTCCACCCTCTTTCGTTCGTATGCAACTCACGGACGAACAGCGGGCAATCCGAGACCTGGTGCGGGAGGTCGCGGCCGAGGAGATCAGGCCGGGTGCCGCCGACGCCGATCGTAACGGCGAGTTCCCCGAGGACGTCTGGGACGAGTTGGGCGACCTCGATCTCACCGGCCTCACGACCCCCGAGGCCTACGGCGGGTTCGACGCCGACCGGGTGACCTACGCCCTCGTCAACGAGGAGTTGGCCCACGGATCGCTCGCGGTCGCAACCGCACTGTCAGTACACTGTCTCGCGACCTCGTGTATCGCGGAGTTCGGTACCGAAGACCAGCGCGAGCGCCGGCTCTCCCGGATGAGCGAGGGTCGGCCGGTTGGGGCCTTCGCGCTGTCGGAAACCCACGCCGGGTCGAACCCCGTTCGGGGATGAGCACCCACGCGCGACGCGACTCGGCCGAGGAAACCT
>PXQR01000142.1:0-2209 GCA_003021235.1 Halobacteriales archaeon QH_6_64_20
ACGCGACGTTTGAGTCGACCGAAGCCAACGCGGGAGCAGTCGGCTGTCCGTCGTGTGGGGGCACCCGCGTCCGGGCCGCCGGCCAGTAGGGTACGACGTCTGTTATCCATTTCTCGAGCCCCGAGCGCGATCGAACGGGACCGTGCAGAAAAGCTCAGCTCGGGTTACTGGCTTCGGAGTCGGACCTCGTTGTCGTTGACGCTATCGACATCGTCGTTACGGAGGGTTTGATCCTCGTCGGAATCGTCCCACCCGAGCATCGACTTGATCGTGTCGGTGAGCTCGCCGCTGTCGTTGTCGGGGGTGACTCTCGCTTGGCCGTCTTGGACGCTTGAGACGGTCCCGACGCGAGTGCCGCCGGCGGTTACGACGTCTTTGTCTCTGTCATCGTCGGTGAGATCGCGTGCCATTACAACCCACACGTCTCGGATCGACTGGTTTATTCACACCCCCTGCTCACGCAACCCAATCGGAAAGTTTCGTGACGCCAACCAGCTTTGTACAGTGTTGCGGAGCGGGTCATACTTGTCCTGCCATCGCGCCGGGCGGGTGATTGCGTTCCTCGCTGCTATCCAGTCTTCTCCCTGGATTTCTCCTCACTCACCCTCGATTGCGAAAATGTCGTACTGTTCTGACCTGTCTATACCCTTTGATTTGGCTCATAATCAGCCCGTAGAGGGGGTCTGCGGGCTCGGAAATCGATTCGCCGAGAAACAAGGACGATTATACTGCTCAAGTGTCGATCCACAAGACATTCATACTGAGACTCAATTAGACAGGTTCGCAATGGCTAAGCAGTATCGTCTATCGCGACGTGCAGTTCTCCGCCTCGGCGCGGTCAGTCTCGCCGGCACAGTCGGGTATTCTTCGGAAGCAGCGGCCCTTCCAAACCAATTGCGGCTCAACGCCGCCGGGGGCCGGCTAGTTACGAGGTGACCGTCAGCGATACCATCGAAGCCGGCCGGGGCTTCGGCGAGGGAGCCGATTCGATTTCGGGCTCGACCGCCCGCGGAACCGTTCGCAAGGGGGACACCGACGAGTTGACCTTCTCGGGGTTGGTTACCCGCTTTTTGCATGAGGGGCCACTTCGCGTAGTCTTCAATGGCAACGAGATCGGTCCCGCTCCACTCGGCGAACAAACCAGCGGAAGTACCCCCACTCCCCCTGGCGCGGGGGCCAACGAAAGCGCCCCTACTCCGTCCGGCGAAGGACCTGATGAACCTGGTCCCGAGTCGTCAGACGAGGGTGCTGAGAGAGCAAGCTCACCAGCACAGGTCGTGCTCTCATTCGACGACAGCGAACCGTCGGCGAAAACCGGCGCGAAGCCGATCATGGACGAGTACGGCTATCCCGGTGTCATGGGCATCGTAACCGAGCGGACGAAGCAATCGGGCAGCGATGACAACAGCCTGACGGTCGCACGACTCGAAGCAATGCAGGCTGATGGCTGGGTCGTCGCCAGCCACTCGGTCACCCGTCCCGAGGCGTTCACCGAGCTCTCCGAGGAGGAAATCCGCGAGGAATGCCACCAGTCCCGCGAGTTCATCGTCGAGAACGGCCTGCTACCGCCCGATCCGGCGATCATCTACCCGCATGGATCGGTAGACGAAGACGTGGCCGAGATCGCCGAGGAGTACTACACCTACGGGCTCGGCGGCGAGGACGATCCGACTGACGGTATCGACGATCCCCTCCGGATCGAACGGGCCGCAGGCCACGAGCCGGGTGAGGCCCGCGAGCAGATCGATCGAGCGATTGAAAACGGCGGTGTGTCCGTACTCATGTTCCACCGCATCGGAACCTTCGACGACCCGAACGAACTCGACACCTCCGAGGAAGACTTCGCCGAGTTGATGAGCTATATCGACGAACAGGGGAGCGCATTGGAGGTCATCACGCCCTCGCAGTTGTAACCGACAGGGCGAGTCGGTCGTGCTTGGTGTACCGGCGCTCGCTCGAACACGCGATACGATCACCGACGAGCGGCGGATCGCGATGTCGTGTTACCATTTGCACTATCGAAGCGCCTCGACGACGAGTACGGTAGCGTGAGCACGAGGTCGGTTGCGCGAACGGCGAACACCCGGGGAACCCACTTATCCGAGTGCTCCGACTAACACTTCACGTCAATGACCGACTTCGACGTCATCGTTTTCGGCGGCGGTACGGGCAATACGGTCGCCTCCGCGGCGGCGGCCGAGGGCTTCGA